>NZ_NTFS01000609.1 GCF_002289455.1 Brunnivagina elsteri CCALA 953 | reverse complement strand
AATTTTCCAGAACACTAATATTCTCATACAATCCAAAATCCCTAAATGGAAGCTTTTGCACTTATCCCACCAGAATGGACAAATCGGGCTGTTCATGCTTATCAATTTTGTTGTCCCAAATGTCATGCCAGTAGCTTAGAAGCAACACAAGTCTGGATCAATCGACGCGCTCCTGTTACCTCTGAAAATTATCGTCGTAAATGGCAAGAATTTTATCACTGTAAATGTGATTATGTTTGGTGGGCTTGGAGTAGCGATCGCCCTCCCACAAATTTAAAAAAGCCCGAAGAAACAGAACAATCATAACCATCATATTCCCCGTAGGGGCAAACAACCGTTTGTCCTGATTGATTTATTCACCCTTATTTATTTGCTCTCGTTTATTTTACATTCATTACTAAACCAATTTTCCCAATAAATACAATAAAAGGGCGAACAACCGTACTCCGAAACGGAGAAGCAAGCTACGCCCCTACAATATGGATTATGCTAACCCAAAAATGCCTTAAATATTTACGACATTAGAAATTAAAGGTGGTACGCAAAGTACCAACGTAAACGGTGTCGTTTTTGTCGTTGTGTTCAGGATTAAAAATCACTAACAAGCTGGGAGTAACGGAAACATTGTCATTGAGTTGCAATCGGTAGAGGGTTTCCAATTGATACGATGTATCAGCATCAATTTGTCTAACCCCACCAACCTTGTATCTGCTACCTGTGATTTTAGGTGGTTGACCAAAAGTAATACCGAGTAAGCTACCTTTGCTACCAAAATCTCTCAATCCAAGATTTGCAGCCCAGTAGACAGCAGTTGCATCTTTACCTGCAACACCTGCACCACCACCTTTTGCTTCCAAATCAGCGTAACCAGCCCATCCACCTAAGGCAATGGTGTCGCTTAATTTGAAGTTAGCTTGTACACCGTAGTGACTACCAGAAGTGGCAACATTACCAAAAGGTCTACTTGCTAAATTACTACCAGTGCTTGCAAATGCATTCACATCACCACCACTAGTAATTCCATTGCGTGACGCAACTGGATTTTGGTATGTGTTGGCATAGGTAAAGCCGATACCCAACTTTTTGCTAGCTTGGAATCCCAATTGCGCGAGCGCAGCATAGTTACCATCAGTTAAACCATTTCCGACCAAAGGACTGCTGGCTGTATTGTTACTTCCACCAGCTAAATAACCAATGGATGCAGATATTGGCGATTTGGGAGCAAAGCTAATTGTTGCACCAGCACCACCAGAACCTTGACGGTAAATTGGACTAAAACGACCATAACGGGAAATCGAACCACGGCTTGAACTAGCCAAGTCGGGGTTGAAGTTGTTCATGTTTTCCCAGAATTCACCATTGTTAGCATCAACCTTTACACGTACTGCATCAGTCAGGTTGAAAGCGTAGTTAATTTTATCTATTTGGACGTTGTTATTGGTGTCGTTGTCATAAGCCAAACGGGTCATGTTTGTACCAGTGACATTGCTATTTGGCGTAGTATTTCCCGCTTGCAAACGAATTTGTAACTGGTCTTTACCGGTGAAACTGCTGTTTAAGCTCAAACGCACGCGCTCGGAGAAAACTGTATTACTATTTAAGTCTCTCTTGGGTGTATTCGGTGCATTAACTAATGTCCTAGAACTATTTGCTGCACTATCACCAAATGCATCAGAAATGCTGAAAATTGCTTCCCCAACTAACTTGGTTGTGGTTGAAAACTGGTTCGCTTCCAATTCAGCAGTTCTCGCTTCTAAACTATCAACGCGACCACGCAGGGTTGCCAATTCCGCCGAAAACTCTTCTTGCAAACGCTGCAACGCGGCTAAATCTTCTTTTTTAACCAAATCAGCAGTCGCAGTTGCAATCAATTCGTTAACTCTGTCCAAACAAGCATTTAAACCTGCGGCAAACTCATAACGAGTCAAAGCTCTGTTACCGCGATAAGTACCATTTGGATATCCAGCGATACAACCGTAACGCTCAACCAATGATTGTAATGCTTGGAATGCCCAATCTGTAGGCTGTACATCGGAAAATTGGGATACAGATGTTACCTGACCAATATTGTCAGACTGTTGTCCTTGGGCGATTTGGTTCACAGGAGTAACGCTGTCGTTAGCTTCCCCAGCCAAAGCACTACCTGCTGCGGTCAAAGTTGCAGCAATCAAAACTGGACTTAATTTTAAAACGTTCCAAAGCAGTTTAGACATATTTGTATTCTCACTCACACCTACTGTCTTTATATTACATTTCTCTGGGGTATTTTTCCCACTTACTGAAAGATTTAATCTTAAATTATTTCCATAAAATTTGAGTATAAATGCTACGAGAATACTAAAAGCTCGTCAAATCAATGTTCTTGTTGCAATCAGAGTCATATTCCGATTTAATTTCAGCAGAATTATTAGGTTAACGGGAGGTTAAAATAGCAAAATTATTTCCGATAACAGCCGAAAAGTACAAAATATTGATTTTTTATAAAGTGATATTCGTAACATAGTTTTTATTTAATATAGGGCACAAAAGACATATTTTAGCGTCGTTCAATATTTTGCAAACGGATAAAAATCTGTATAGAAAATTCCCTAAGCAAAAGCCTGCACTCAGGCAGGCTTGTTCTTTAAGCTTTTAATTCAAGCTTTGGAATATTGACCCAGATTAAAGACCTACGGTATACACAATGGTATACAC
>NZ_NTFS01000608.1 GCF_002289455.1 Brunnivagina elsteri CCALA 953 | reverse complement strand
AAGCAACTAATCTAGGTGAATCGATTGGTTTCGGTTCAAAATTAAAACCAATTTCCGATAATATTGTTGCTGCCCACGCTTACGCATTAGTAAACTATAATTCCTCGACCCAAAAATTTACCCTATTTAATCCTTGGGGCATTGATAGCTCATCAAAACCCGCATTTTTAGAACTTAGTTGGAGCGAAATCGAGTCGAACTTTAGCTATTGGGATGCAACAAAACAATATACATAAATACTTATAAATAGCTTTTTATTTTATTATATCCCTGACTTCTCTAAGAAGCCGGAGATATATATGAAATTTGTTGAGATGAAGCTAATAGCATGATATTTGGAATCAAATAGAAAAATAAAGGTAAAAAATCCCCAAAAAAACATTTATTACCATCTTTTTGTAAAAGTAGCTGCAAATTATATGTTTACTTTATAGCTACTATTTACTAGCGAGACAAAACTTTTAAAACTTTTTAAAACTTTCCGCATTTTCTTTAACAAGAAAACATTTTATGCCGCCACAAAAAGCAATTTTTGAGGACAAATACCTATGCCCATTAACTATATGAGTAATAATTCTGTTTCCAAACAAGAACTAAATATTACTCCAACCTCTTCAATTACCAACTTCGACTCTAACAACAATGATATTTACAGCACTCACAGCTTTAAACATCACAACTCCAGCAGCTACAGCAATAATAGCGAAATCAGTACCCAATCCTATAACTCAACCACAGGTTACGGTTTAGTCGATGCATCCACAGCAGTAGCCAAAGCAGCAGGTAGAGACAAGTTTGCAGATGTCCCCGATTTAGTTGGTTACAATTGGGGAGACGACATGGTGAAAGCACCAGAAGCTTGGGCAAAAGGATACACAGGGGAAGGGATTGTAGTCGCAGTACTCGATACTGGAGTCGATCGCAATCATGAAGACTTAAAAAACAATATCTGGAAAAACACCAAAGAAATCGAAGGGAACGGCAAAGACGACGACGGAAACGGCTATGTAGACGACGTTTACGGCTGGAACTTCGACAGCAATAATAACAATACAATAGACGTAGACGGACATGGTACTCATGTTTCTGGAACCATCGCAGCTGAAAAAAACGACAAAGGAGCAACTGGAGTTGCTTACAACTCTAAAATCATGGCTGTCAAAGTTCTCGATGACAGTGGTTCTGGCTCTTATGACTCAATCGCCAAAGGAATCCGCTATGCTGTCGATAACGGTGCAAAAGTAATTAATATGAGTTTGGGTGGTGGTAGCAGCAACCAAGTCATGCAAGAAGCTCTACAATATGCCAGCAGCAAAGGCACAATCGTTGTCATGGCAGCAGGAAATAGCGGCAGTTCATCACCTATATACCCCGCACGCTATGCCAAAGATACAGGTGTAGCAGTTGGTGCAGTGGACAAAGATGGTAAGCAAGCAAGCTTCTCCAACCGCTCAGGGAATGACAAACTCACCTACGTCACAGCACCTGGAGTCAGCATCTATTCCACCGTTCCCAATAACGGATATGAGAATTACAGTGGCACTTCAATGGCAGCTCCCCACGTAGCTGGAGTCGTCGCTCTCATGCTCAGTGCTAATCCGAATCTGAGTGATTCCCAAGTAAGACAAATCTTAGCGGATACATCAGGAAATTCTGGACAAGATAGCACCCCAACTCCAATCCCCAGCTTCAATTTCGGCGACATATTCAACGGTTTTAACCCATTCTCAAGCAGTATTGAGTCATCAAGTCTGAATCAGGGTTCTTATGACTACACAACTGGATTTGAAACAGCCAATAACATATTCGACAATAACAGTAATACAGGTTTTAACGGGAGCATTGCAAACAACAGTAACAAAAGTTTAGCAATTTCTAGTACCAACACCATAACCAATTCCGAGATGTCCGAATACTGGAGTCAGAACCAAACCACATCAGATGTTTCCAGCATGGCAAGCACCAATCCATCCGATCCAGAAAATATTCTCAAGCGTTACGGAGAGATATTAATGGCTCCATACCAAGATTTCTTTCGGTTGATTCCTACAAAATAAGAGCAGATGCAGTAAGTTTTTAACTTGATATCAATTTCATACTGGCTGGGATAAATTATCCCAGTCAGTTTTTGTTTTGTTGTTTTTATAACATCCCGCATTCCTTGGATTTGCAAGCGATAGCAACTGACCTAACCCCCAACCCCTTCCCTCGCAGGGAATGGGAGCAATATAAGCGTATTTCACTCATCCGAAAACCGCTATAGAAAACTCAAAATATACAAAATATACAATCTACTTAATTAACCGTACTTTCTAAGCAAAATCAATTCCTTCACAAAGATTACTTGGATTTTTATTATTTCTTCACAAATAAATTAGGCGACTACACGGTAGTTTTTTAGCGGTATTAAGCACCAGTATTGGATATAGATAATCACGATTTTCGTTCAAAAACCTTTAATTATTGGGGTATATATGACATTTAATGCCGTAGATAATAAATTAGACACGACCAAAAGCTTGAGCATCGCTTCCGAAAGGCAAAAAGATTCGTTAGAGGCAAATATTAATCCTAATCGTCGTGGTAGTAGCTATGGCAGCATTATTAATGACGCAGTGCAGGAAACACAAGTGTCATTACCTGGCTGCCTGACAGAAGTCTGTAAAGCCAGTAAAATCAAGGAAATTTAACAAAAAGGGTCAAGAGACATGAGAAA
>NZ_NTFS01000607.1 GCF_002289455.1 Brunnivagina elsteri CCALA 953 | reverse complement strand
AATATATTATTATGACAACTGCTGATATCCCAAATACAGTTAGTACAGTTCCAGTAACTGTTTTAACTGGCTATCTTGGTGCTGGTAAAACCACACTTTTAAATCGCATTCTCACCCACGAGCATGGTAAAAAAATTGCCGTGATTGTAAATGAATTTGGCGAAGTCGGTATTGATAACCAATTAGTTATTGATGCTGACGAAGAAATCTTTGAAATGAACAATGGTTGTATTTGTTGTACCGTGCGCGGAGACTTAATTCGCATCATCGGTAATTTGATGAAACGTCGTCACAAATTTGACCACTTAGTAATTGAAACTACTGGACTTGCTGACCCCGCACCTGTAATTCAAACCTTCTTTGTTGATGAGGATATGCGGGAAAAATTGGAGCTTGATGCAGTAGTTACGGTTGTTGATGCCAAGCATATTTGGCAACATTGGGATGCGGATGAAGCTCAGGAACAAATTGCCTTTGCTGATGTAATTTTGTTGAACAAAACCGATTTAGTCAAACCTGAAGAGTTGGAAGAACTAGAAAAACGGATTCGTTCAATGAATGCGATCGCAAAAATTTATCGCACCCAAAATTCGGAATTGTCAATGGATGATTTGTTGGGGGTACAAGCTTTTAACCTGGATAATGCCTTAGCTATTGAACCCGGTTTTTTGGAAGAAGAACACGAACACGAACACGATGAGACGGTAACATCGGTGGCTTTGGTGGAAAATGGTGCCCTCGATGGCGAAAAATTAAATGCTTGGATGAGTGAGTTATTGCAAACCCAAGGACCAGATATTTTTCGGATGAAGGGTATTCTCAATTTTGATGGTGAGGATAGTCGCTTTGTCTTCCAAGGGGTACATATGCTATTTGAAGGCAAACCAGAACGCTCCTGGAAAGATGGCGAAATCCGTAAAAACGAACTTGTTTTTATTGGACGAAACCTCAACGAAGCTAAATTAAGAGAAGATTTTCTCGCTTGTATGGCGTAAATTAGGGTATGGGGTAGGCTGTCGATTTTGATAAAATTTTCGTGTTTTTGGTTCATCCTATTTTATGCGATACCGTTCGCGGAGCGTGCCCCTTAGGGCAAGGTCGCTAAGGGCATCGTAAAGTGAGGGCAAACAGCCGTTTGCCCCTACCTGATATTATCTGAACAAAGAAATTAATATCTTCAATAATGTCCATTGCCCAATCCCCAATCCCCATTGCCCAATTCTAAAAATTATGACTACTTCTACTACTAATAAAGAATTTGAAGAAAAACTTATTAGCACACTTTCAGACTACGTAACAGCTATTGCCTGGAGTCCTGTAGATTCAATACTTGCGGCTGTTTCGGCTGCTGGGGAGGTGACTCTATGGCAAAATAATGAGTTAGATTTCTTACAAGATGCAACTGGTGAATCTGTTGATTGTGTGGCATTCTCCCCTGATGGTAAGTTTTTGGCTATTGGTGGGCAAGATGGACGGGTAAAAATTTGGCGAGATGGCGAATTAATTGCTAATTTAGAAAATGCGACCGCTTGGGTTGATAAACTAGTTTGGAATCCCCAGGGTAATCAATTAGCTTTTTGTATTAAAACGTATGTACAAATTTGGGATGCCGATCGCAATCAAATTATAGCGACTGTGAATTTTGAAGATTCATCCCCTTTAGGATTGGATTGGAGTGGTGATGGGAAACACCTTGCGGTTGGTGGCAATAAAGGTGTAAAAATTTGGGATTGTGAACATTGGGATGAGGAACCATATTTCCTGGAAATGTCCACAGTCAGTACTGCGATCGCATGGTCAAGTGATGGTAAATTTTTAGCATCGGGGAATATGGATCGTTCGGTTTCTGTACTTGAATGGGGTAATCCTGACCCTTGGGTAATGCGCGGGTTTCCTGGTAAAGTTCGTCATATTGCTTGGTCTGATATTAATGCTCCCATTGGCGCACCATTATTGGCAACTTGCAGCGTTGAAGGTATGGTAGTTTGGGAAAAACTTGCAGAAGAATCACTTGGTTGGGAAGCACGAGTTTTAACTAATCACGTCGATATTATTCAAGGTATCGCTTTTGCTCCAGGTAGCTTTTTACTAGCTTCTGCTGCTAGTGACGGTTGGTTATGTCTGTGGAAAAAAGCTAAAACCGTCTCCCAAGTAATTACAGGTGTATCGAATGGCTACTCTTGTCTAGCGTGGCATCCCCAAGGTAAACTACTGGCAGCAGGGGGAGATAATGGTGAAATTATAGTTTGCTCGAAAATCTCACAAAGTCGGGGTTTTGGCAAAAAATAATTCAATTTTGATTTGAGATTATCTTTAAATAGGGAACTAAAAAGCCTAAAAAAAGAGTCTTTAATTTATCTTTAAACACAATTCCCAGCTAGCAGAAATCTAAAATTTTCAGTTCAGAATACATGACTTATTCGTAGAAATTCGCTATGCTGTATCCAAAATGCTTTTTTAGGATTAAATGATGAAGGTAATTAAACAGATTCTATTTGCTTTGCCTGTTATTTTGGCTTCACTGCTATTTATAGTTAATCCCGCGATCGCAGGAGATATCCAACTTAAAACCCCAACACAGCGTGTAGAGCTAGTATCTACACACCCAATTTTTGCCACTATTACCCCTAGAATCTCTGACAAGTCAAACCCTATTATTGATGCGATGGGTTGTAGTTGTTCTGCTTGCGTGAAAGCAAAACTCCAACTCGAAGGTAAAATGCCACTTTCCAG
>NZ_NTFS01000606.1 GCF_002289455.1 Brunnivagina elsteri CCALA 953 | reverse complement strand
TCAAGTCATTGCTCACCGTTGTGCTTACCTTAATGGATTAATCTTTGCTCGCTAAATAAAAAGTGGGATGCTCCCAAAGAATGTGCTAACCAAAGTAACAATGACAATCCCTAAACCAATTGGTCCCACTGCGATTACCTGGGGTAAACTTAATTGTAATCCTAATAAAATAATTGCTAATCGGAGAATGCGTTTAAGAGTGAAAGTAATTCCTGGTTGAAATATTTTTGGAGTTCCAATTGTGTTTTTGACTACAATTCCTAGCAAAATTGCCAGAATTAATGCACTTAAAAATGAAAGGGATGGAATTTTTTTCAGAGAAGTAGCGAAAAGTGCAAGTCCAGATGTGAGTAATAAACCTGGTATTACTACTTTTAATTGAAAAGGTTTTGGGAATGGGGTTGTAATCTGTGTAGGTGGATTATCCATTGCTGTTTTTTTAATTTTCAATTTTGAGGAATGTAGAATAAGGAATATTTAGACAATAATTAGATGTAATCAAGTTCTGGATTTCGAGCTATGATTTCAGAGATTTCATCTTCTTCAGAAATAGAAACTTGAAAGACATCTTTCATGAATTGATAATATGCAGTGTATAAACGGATTAATCCATCATCTTCAACGATAAAAAAAGGAGCAGATTGTACTTGATATTTATTTGCCAAAGTAAATCCTTCACTTGTTGCTTGACGTTCATCAGCAGAAATAATCTCATCGATTCGATGGAGCAAATCTAAGCTTTCAAGTTCATTCAAAACTCTTGCAGATTTACGACATAGATTACCATCAGTTTTGATTTTTGTAACTAGCTTAATGTACATTCTTCTCAGGAATAATTAGTATGAAAAGTGTTGTATAGATGTAGTATTTTACATCTATACAAACTCATTTTAATTAGACAAATTACTTGTTGTTTTGTGTCAAATTAATTTCATGAAACCCACATTCTTTATCTGCTGCTTCTTCCCACCACCAACGACCAAGACGCTCATGTTGATTTGGTAAAATTGCTTTAGTACAGGGTTCGCAACCAATGCTATTAAAACCTTTTGCATGTAACTGATTATAAGGAATTTCATTCTTTTGAATGTATTGCCAAACTTGAGCAGAAGTCCAATTACTTAGGGGGTTAAATTTGATTAGGGTATTTTTTGCTGTGGAAAAAGCTGTATCAATCTGAATTACGGGAACACTCGCACGGGTTTCAGGATTTTGGTCTTTTCGTTGTCCGGTTATCCAAGCATCAAGAGTTGCTAGTTTGCGACGTAGCGGTTTAACTTTACGAATAGCGCAGCATTCTTTATGACCATCTTCATAGAAGCTGAAAAATCCTTTTTCTCTGACTAATTTTTCGACTTCGGCAGCATCAGGAAAAATCACATCTATTTTAATGCGATATTGTTTGCTAATCCTGTCAAAAAATTGATAAGTTTCAGGATGCAGACGACCTGTATCAATAGAAAATACTTGAATATCTTTTTTGATTTTTGCTGCCATATCAATCAAGACTACATCTTCAGCACCACTAAAAGAAATAGCAATGTTGTCAAATTCTATGAGTGCTAGTGCAAGTATTTCTTGTGGGCTTTTTGTGGCATATTCTAATTCTAGTTGGATAACTTTATCTTCAGTCATGGATATAGAATTTACTTGAGACATGAGTGTTTCCTCTTTTGATTAATTAGTTTGTAGTTGTGGCAAGTGGTTAGGAAAAGTTAAATATATATCGTCATTGCGTAGCTTGCGTCTTCGCAAGGAAGCAATCCCAAAGTTTTGGAGTTTTCAGCAATCCCTAGATACTTTTGCACTACTACTTATGTTCAGAAATTTGTATTGATAGCTGAAATTAAACTTGTGCTAATTGCATCGAAGCAACCAGAATTTCGGCAACTTCAGGACGAGAAAACTCTGGTGGTGGAGTCTTGCCACTTCTCAACATTTCCCGCACTTTTGTACCTGATAGATGTATTCTTTCTTCTTTACTACTGGGGCTAGTTTTACCTGTAGCCATTGATTGGGTACGAGTACAATAAAAAGCATGTTCAAACTTCAATGGTGTAATTTCTAACTCATCTTTGCTAAATTCATCAAAGATGTACTGTGCGTCATAAGTACCGTAATAATCCCCAACTCCAGCATGGTCACGTCCGACGATGAGATGGGTACAGCCGTAGTTTTGGCGTGCGATCGCGTGCATGATTGCTTCCCTTGGTCCTGCGTAGCGCATAGCAGCAGGAAAAACACTTAAACATACGCGACTTTGTGGGTAATATTTTTCCATCAGTACCTGATAGCACTGCATCCGCACGTCTGCTGGAATATCATCAGATTTTGTTTGACCCACCAAAGGATTAATAAATAAGCCATCAACGACTTCTAGAGCAATTTTGGTGATATATTCATGGGCGCGATGGATAGGGTTACGAGTTTGAAATGCTACAATTGTATTCCATTCGCGTCTAGCAAACTCAGTTCTTGTTGCCTCTGGAGTTAGACGATAACCGAGGAAATCTGCGTAGGGAATAGGATTAATGAGCGCGATCGCACCTCCCAAATATACTTCTCCTTCCTGACGCATGGATTGAACACCTGGATGAGCTTCGTCTTTTGTAGCGTAGACTTTTTCTGCTTCTAAATCTTGGTCTGGCTGAAACTTACTAGTAAGTAACCAGACAGAATTAATTACAATACTGATTTTTGGATATCTTTGATAGGTAATAATTTCAGCCCAAGTTTT
>NZ_NTFS01000605.1 GCF_002289455.1 Brunnivagina elsteri CCALA 953 | reverse complement strand
GCCCGTATGAATAACCTGTTCTAGATTAGTATTGGATTGGTATTTAAATTACAAGTTAAACCGCAAATTAATTTTAATTAATTTTAAATAAAACTCGCTTCTACAAGGCTTCGGGGTTGGGATTATGGTAAAAATAGTTACAAAAAAAAAATTAGGCATACAGAATGTCTACGATATCGGCGTAGAAAAAGACCATAATTTTGTTACTAGACAAGGGTTAGTGGCTTCTAACTGCTTTAATAAATCCCACTCAACAGCTTACGCGTATGTAACTTATCAAACGGCGTACTTAAAAGCCAATTACCCGCTAGAATACATGGCGGCATTGCTAACTGCAAATAGTGGCGACACTGACAAGGTACAGAAATATATTGCTACCTGCCAGAACATGGGTATTCCCATCGATCCACCAAATGCAAACCTTTCTGGAGTTGATTTTACACCCCTGAATGGGAAAGTTGTATTTGGATTATCGGCAGTGCGGGGTTTAGGACAAAATGCGATCGCAGCAATATTGGAAACAAGGGAAGCCGATGGTAACTTTAAATCCTTGGGGGACTTTTGCGATCGCGTCGATTTACGCACTGTCACCAACAAAACTGTCGAATCACTAATTTACTGTGGAGCTTTTGATACCCTCGAAAATAACCGTCAACAACTAATCCATGACCTCGAATTAGTTTACAGTTGGGCACAATCCCGCGCTAAAGACCGTTCTACCGGACAAGGCAACCTATTTGACTTACTGGGTGGTAGTTTTGGCAGCAACGGCAATAGCAGCCCGAATAAGAACACCTTTGACTCCGTACCCAAAGCCAAACCCATCGCTGATTTCCTCCCCCAAGAAAAACTCAGTAAGGAAAAAGAACTACTTGGTTTTTACGTCTCCGATCATCCCCTCAAATCCATCCGTCAATCAGCACGTATCCTCGCACCTGTCAACCTATCGCAAATCGGCGAACAAAAAGACGATGCAGCAATTTGCGTAGTGGTTATTCTCAACAACGTCATGAAACGAGTCACCCAAAAAGGTGATGCAATGGCAATATTACAAATCGAAGACTTGACCACACAATCGGAAGCAGTGGTTTTCCCAAAAACCTACGAACGCATCTGTAATGCGCTTCAAGTCGATGCCAGATTAATTATTTGGGCTAAAATCAAAAGCCGCGATGACCAAAAGCAGATAATTGTAGACGATGCCGAACCTGTAGAACAAGTGCAAATGGTCATGGTTGAACTTACCCCCGAACAAGCAACTACCCTCGAAGAACGCGATCGCTTACGTAATATCTTGGTAAGCCAATCCGGGGAAAAAGACAAGGGCAAAGTCCCAGTTATCGGTGTCATCCAAGCTGGAGGTTCCCGTCAATTAGTCCGCTTTGGCAAACAATTTTGGGTTCATGACTCCATTAACGCCATCAATGCACTCCAAAACGCCAATTTTCCCGCACGTATCCAACCTTTGACTAATTAATACATTACTTTTCCTTGCTATACAGAGTACCCGCCGAGTAGTCTCTTCTAATTCGTAATTCATGAAAGCGTCATCAGTAAATACACGTATACATTCTCCCGCCGATTAGTTTATTTAGTGACTTCTGCGGATGAAATACCGCGAGTATACATGGTATCTTTTTATGCCATGACGAACTTACATGCGGCGAAAAGGGGAATGAATAAAAACTGCATGAGCGCAGACGAACTAAATAAATTTGTAGCTTACTGCAAAAGGATTCAACCCCAATCTAGAGAAGACATAAAGCGTTTTTTTGAGGGGGTTGTGGGGTTTCCTTACGACAAGGAACTGCTTTTGCAGTCTTACTTATTTTTAAATATCCAAGATTTATTTCCTTCTTGTGCTGAGTTACTACTATTTGAAAAGTCACCGATCGCAGATTATACGGATTTGGGTAAATGTGATTTTGTATACCTAAGTACAACTGGTGATTTATTTCTGATCGAAACTAAGTTTATTGATACTGAAGCAACAGGGGCAACTGAACGGAAACGACGAAATAAACACAGAAATAAGGTATTTGAACAGGTAATTACTTTAAAAAGTCGATTTAGCGAATATTGGGATATTCACCTCGAACAACTAAACTGCGGTGTTTTTACAACCGATGCTGAAGTTGAATGGAGAGGAAATAATGTCAATGTCGTTACACAAGCAATATCAATAGAAAAACTTGAGCAGTGGAGGAGAAATTACCATCAAAAAAGGTAGATTGTTTAACTCTTCATTAAATTAATAACTGTAATTTATCTAGGGGTTTATAAGTATCACTATAAGTTCAAGCTTTCTTATCGTAATACTTTGATGTATCCCTAGATTTTGCAGCTACACAATGACACTACGTAGTTATTTTTATTTGACTAAAATTCCGGCAAATTGGCACAAACTAATAAGCTGAATGGCATCAAATATAGTTTTGCACAATAAAGATATGACTCGCTTATTAACTATTGCGATCCCTACATTTAATCGCTCTGTAATATTAGACAAACAACTCGAATGGTTAAACCAAGCAATTAGAGGTTTTGAAAATGATTGTGAGATATTAATTTCAGATAACTGTTCAACTGATAATACTCCAGATATTATCAAAAAATGGCAAAATAATTTTAGTAATGTTGTATTTATCTCAAATTGTAATACTAGCAATATTGGTGTAATGCGGAATATTACATTTTGCCTCAACACTGCTCAAACTAAATATGTCTGGGTAATTGGTGATGATGATT
>NZ_NTFS01000604.1 GCF_002289455.1 Brunnivagina elsteri CCALA 953 | reverse complement strand
GGTACGCAAACCGCAATTGCATCCCAAATTTTTAATGCAAAAGCTGACTATGTTTTAGCGCTTAAAGCTAATCATCCGACCCTTTAAAGCTTGGTTAATAGTACCGCGATAATTCCAAGCACGTTTTAAAAATCGACCAAATCCCTGAACTTTCTCATCGGGTTGGGCAAAAAAACGTCCTGTATCGGGTTCCAACAACAAAGTTACCCAATCACCCCAACTATCAGATAACTCCTGTTTTGAGATGTAACGAATACCCACTGCTGGGTCTGCGATCGCAAACTTATTTCCTTTTTTACCGTATAATACTACCCAGTGATAGCCATTCCAGTGGATAATCGCTGGTAAAGGAGCCTCATCAATTCTATCCAGGATTTCCGGGGAAGTCCTCGCTGAACGTGCATTAAATCCCAGGGTTTCCGCTCCCTGTTTTAAACTTAATAAAGTTGTTCCCGTTTGTCCAGTTCCCACAGCCTCGCGCACACGGTTTATAGTTAGATTGCGTCCATAATACTTAGCAATGGAAGCTAAACAAGCAGCACCACAATCCTCTTCATCATGTTGTAAAACTTGAGCATATTTCATAATAATTGTCGGGTTTAAATGTTTTTTGATATGGAGAAAAACATAAATAAATATTGGATTAGAAAAGACATCCCAAACACAATTAAAAATTAATTATTTTTGAGATGTCTTGTCATAAATCTATGTCTTAGCAAAAGACATTTATCAGGACTTATTTATGCGTAAAAATAACGCTGTATAGTAACTTGTCTGTAAAACCAGCGAGAACCAACTCGAACCCATTGCCAAACTGTCACAAAACGATAAACAACGCGATGTCCACCGTTTAATTCCTCAGATTCTTCTGTATTTAAGTCAGCAAAAAGTTCTTGATTTTGAATATTAGCCATGAGAGACTCCTGAAAAAATTAGGTTGATTCAGAAACGATTTCATCGATTTCTTATTGTTATTTGAAATCCGTTTTTTTGATTCCCCGTTCCTGATAGTTTTTAGATTACAGCAAACAAAATTAAAAGTCTTTCAGGTTATTACCAGCTTACGTGTAGAGTTCAGCCAAGTGAATTGCAGAAAACTGCAATATGATATTATCCCGCCAAGCTTTTAACTCGATTTCTAGAGTAATCTTGCCATAATTGAGACATAAATCCATGCGATACGTTCCGTAACCGAAGGGAGCATCCACTTTCGGCGGATAGACTTTTTTAGATCAACCGTATAGTAGGTTTTTTGGAGTACGAGAATTATGTTTCTTCCAAAAGTGGATGCTCCCTAACCGAAGGTATCGCTTCAGGGGTAAAAACTTGTCCAGTGTCTTCGGTATGTTGTTAGTATAATTGTTCAACTTCGCTGGCATTACAAATCACTAAATGGAACGCCAACTTCCGCAGATACCATGACTGCCGCGTAGTTTCCGCTTTCTGTAAGTTGTTTTGCCAATGCCAGCATTGCTGTCGTTTTACCGGTTTGGCGAGGAGCATGGATGACAAAATAGCTTTCTTGGGCAATTAGTCGCTCCAAATTCGGCAACCTCACAGTTGGCGGTAGCATGTAGTGAATGTCGGCTTTACAAGGACCTGCGGTGTTAAACCAACGAGGCATAGGGATTTGATTACTGTTGTTGGGATGTCATTAGTGTAGCGCGCTATTTTTCATTGCTTATTTTCTTTTCTGTAAAGTTACTACGTGATATTGTGAGTAAGAGAATCAGTGTAAATACTAGTTTTATTATTAAATTTAAAACTTTGATGTGTGGGAAAGGGAAAAGTGCAAAAATTGGGCTGGAGTGGGAAAGTGTGGCGTTTCTTTGAAGTATCGCGTACTTCGGTTTTGTTGGGATGCTGGGATGTGATATGGCAGGGACGTAAGGCTCTGTTGCTTGCGTCAGTTGTTTTTTCCCCATTTACGGGTTCCCAATACCCAGCTTTGGCTCAAAGTAATTTAGTACAGGATAATACGCTTGGTTCTGAGGCTTCTAGGGTAATATTCAATTCTCGCAATACTCCTAATGAAGCGATCGAGGGTGGAGCGCAACGGGGACAAAATTTATTCCATAGTTTTCGAGAGTTTAATGTCAGTGAAAATCGAGGTGTTTATTTCCATGTTCTCGATCCAAGCATTCAGAATATATTTGCACGGGTAACTGGAAGTAATCGCTCGGATATTTTCGGCACTTTGGGAACTCGGCAATTAATTGATGGTAATCTTTCCCGTTCTAATGCCAACTTATTTGTGATGAATCCCAATGGGATTATTTTCGGCGGAAATGCCAGTTTAGATATAAACGGTTCGTTTTATGGGACTACTGCAAATGGGATTCAATTTGGAAATCAAGGAAATTTTAGTACAATTAATCCTCAGACACCTGGGGTATTAACGGTTAACCCATCAGCATTATTCTTTGACGCAGTAGCAAAACAAGGTGAAATAGTTAATCGGTCAATAGATGGCTTGGAAGTACTACCAGGAAGAGCTTTAGGGTTAGTAGGGGGTAATATTTTTCTGGAAGGTGGTACTGGGAGCAATGCGATTTTGTGAGGTCGGGGAAAAAACGCGCGATCGCTAATTTTTTTATCAGTACAAAAAAATATTAGCTACATGTCAATTAGTATTAATACTATAAAAATAAGATATTTGATAAAGAACTTTTATAAGTAACCAGACAGAATTAATTACAATACTGATTTTTGGATATCTTTGATAGGTAATAATTTCAGCCCAAGTTTT
>NZ_NTFS01000603.1 GCF_002289455.1 Brunnivagina elsteri CCALA 953 | reverse complement strand
GTATTATGCTATATCTACTAAGGTCGGTGAAGCCGACCGAAAAGCTTTGAGAACAGTTGCAACTCATTCAATTGCCAATATTGATTCGCAACCTCAAGCAGCAGTTGATTCTGTTCATAGTGTTAATTCTCTAGCTGAAGCTATAGTTGTATTCGATGAAATTTTAAAGTCAAATTCTGTGTTTTAAAATTGCTTAAATTTGAACTTGGATTGCTCGACCTATTGCTTCAGCAAGTATGGGGGGAACTGCATTACCGATTTGCTTACCTGCGCTTACCAGCGTGACAACTTTGCCACCATTGGACTTAAATATCCAATCAGATGGAAAACCTTGAAATGAAGCTAATTCGATAGTATTAAATCCTCTATTTTCCAAGGGATGAATATATTTGCCTTTGGACGGATTATAAGCAGCCGTGCGAATCGTTGGTGCAGGTTTATCTAATTGTCCACGTCCAAAAGTATCATGTCCTTGATGCTTTCCTGTATTCCAACAATTTGGACGTAATGAAGATGGAAGGACTTTAAAATTCTGACCGGGACTAATATAAGACATTCTCTCTTTAACAACTGAAGAAATATTCATTAATCGACAATCTTCCCTTTGAGCCATATCAGGAGTAATACTTTTTAAAACATCTCCCATTGTTACCCAATATTCCGGCTCATATAATGGTGTGGGGAAAAGTCGATTAGCAAATGTAATCCATGATTCAGCATCTCGAAAATGAGTCGGTAGTGGGAAAGCTGGTTTATCTACACCTAAAATGCCTATTAAGAAAAAACGTTCGCGTTTTTGACCAACACCATAGTCAGCAGCATTTAATATTTTCCAAGAAAGACCATAACCTATCCCAGAAAACTGTTTTGTCATATACTCGACAACATCTAAATGCTTGTTTTGTGCAATACCTGCTACATTCTCAAATATAAATGACTTTGGTTTGATTTCTTTTACAATACGAACAAATTCAAGGAATAAATCTCCATTCATTGAATCATTACTTCCTTTTTTTTTCCCTATATTACTAAAAGGCTGACAAGGAATACCACCACAAATTAATGCAACTTCTTGATTTCGTAAGCCAGAAAATTCTAATATTTCCTCTGTACTTATTGTACGAATATCACCTGCAATACGTCCTGTTGAATCTTCAAATATTTTCCATTTTGGTCTATTATGCTTCAAGGTCGCTCGACAATCTGCGTCAATTTCTATACACACAGTATTTTCAAAACCAGCTTTCTCTAAACCAATATCAAATCCACCTGCTCCAGTAAATAAACTAATGACTTTTAAATTTTCTTTAGTCTCTCCATCCCTAGTACTTAGATAGCGAATACCTGTTGCTTCATCCTCATATACAGCAACGTCTCCTATACTAGCAAAGCTGAAAGGAAGCTTTTGTATAATAGGAATACCAGAAAGATTAATTGTATTTCTTTGTTTTCTAGCGTTTTCCTGAACTTGCATTGACTTTGTTAGATAAGAGATTACTTTAAATAATAATAATACAAAAGAAGGTAAATTAAGCAATCTGCCAATCTACCTTCAAAACTTTCTCAAAATTTAAAAGTGAACAAAATAATCTGGAGTATTGCGTGAAGAATATCTACTTGGTAACTTCTCTTCGCACCACAAGAACTAACCCAACCCAGAAATCAAATCATTCTTAGCTTGCGCGATCGCATCCCCCAACTTATTACTATCTCTTCCCCCTGCTTGGGCTATATTGGGTTTTCCACCACCTCCCCCTCCGCAGATTTTCGCGATCGCACCAATAAATTTACCTGCTTGTAGTCCTTTTTTGTTGACATCCGTACCGAATGCTGCAACCAAAGTAACTTTTCCTGCTTCGGGTACTGAACCGAGAACTACGGCAGCATTTGTACCGAGTTTTTGCTGTAATCTTTCCCCTGCGGTTTGTAGTGATGCTGCATCAACGTTATCAATTCTGGCAACAAGTATCTTAAATTCCCCTACGGTTTCCGCATTTGCTAACAAACTATCGGATTTTGCGATCGCAAGTTCTCCTTTCAAATTCCCAGCTTCTTTTTGCAGGTTTTTGACTTCGTTTTGCAATCCGGTAATGCGATCGCTGATTTCTTCGGGTTTGACTTTAAAGCGATCGCTCAAATCCTTAACGACTTTATCCCGAACATTTAAGTAGTCTAAAATTGCGCTACCGGAAACCGCTTCTATCCGACGCACTCCTGAGGAAATCCCAGCTTCGGAAATAATTTTAAATACGCCAATCTCCGCAGTATTACTTACGTGGGTTCCTCCACATAATTCCATTGAAACCCCTACAAAATCAATCACACGGACTTCACTCCCGTATTTTTCCCCAAACATGGCGGTAGCGCCTTTTGCTTTGGCATCACTAAGCGATAAAACTTCAATTTTGGCGGGATGGGCTTCGGAAATCCAGGTATTTACCAGTTCTTCGACTTGCTGAACTTCTTCGGAAGTCAATGCACGGGGACAGTTGAAGTCGAACCGCAATCGGTCGAAATTTACCAACGAACCAGCTTGAGAAATCCCCTCATCGACGATTTTCTTCAGTGCTGCTTGTAATAGGTGCGTTGCGGTGTGGTTTGCTTGGGCACGACGACGACAAGCGCGATCAATTTGAGCGGTTACAGTATCTCCTACTCGGATTGTACCCCGTTCGACGCGACCAAAATGCACGAAAAAGTCGGATTCTTTTTTTACATCATCAATGCGGATGACAATACCATCCCCCGATATATAACCC
>NZ_NTFS01000602.1 GCF_002289455.1 Brunnivagina elsteri CCALA 953 | reverse complement strand
AGACATCTCCGGAAAAGATGTAGAGACGTAGCATTGCGGAGGCACGACAAGGGTTCTGGGCAACGCATAATTAATTTTCACTACTATGTCTATTTGGCAAGAATTGTAACGAAGTCGAAAATATCTAAACAGTTGTACTATAAAAATTAAGAAGTTCTTTGTTAGGGTGTTATGCCTAAACGCCTTTTAGTGGTTGAATCTCCTGGTAAAGTGAAAAAGCTCAGTCAAATCCTGGGTGCTGATTGGATTGTGCGTGCTAGCTGCGGTCACATTCGCGAACTTAGTAATGAGGGGGAGGATTCCTTGGGGTTTACGATGGATGGTAGTAGCGTTCAATGTCGCTATATACCTCGTGACCAAAGAGCTAAGGAGACGATTCAAAAACTTAAGGATGCGGTTCGACAGGTTAATGAGGTTATTTTAGCAACTGACCCCGACCGTGAGGGGGAAACTATTGCTTGGCATTTGAAGGAAGCCTTGGGTTTGAAGGACCCGAAACGGGTTGTGTATACTGAAATTACTGAGTCTGCTGTGCGTGCAGCTATTTCTAATCCGAGAAAGTTGGATGTTAATTTGGTTGGTGCTGGTTTATGTCGTGATTGTTTGGATAAGTTGGTTGGGTATAAGGGAAGTCCGCTTGTTTGGGCTTTGAATAATGGTGCGAAAAGTGTTGGTAGGGTTCAGAGTGCTACTTTACATTTAATTTGTCGCCGGGAAAGGGAAATTGTTGCTTTTGTTCCTCAAGATTATTGGAGTGTTTGGGTTGATTATGCTGAGGGTTTCCGTGCTTTTTATCAGGGGATTGTCAGTGATGGTGTTGAGGAACAAAAGTCGGAGACAGATGTTAATGATGATGCGACATATAAAAGTAATGAATCTTTGGAATCTACCCGTGTATTGTCGGAAGAAACAGCTAATCGCTTAGTTGAGGAAGCTAAAAGGCATCCACACAAAATTATCAAATATGAGGGAAAAATTACCAGCCGTCAACCTCCTCCTCCTTTTATTACTTCAACTCTTCAACAAGCTGCGGGTTCCCGATTAAAGTTTGCTCCTGAAAAGACGATGCAGGTAGCACAGAAGTTATATGAGGCTGGTCTAATTACTTACATGCGGACGGATTCTGTAATGTTGAGTCCGGAGTTTTGTGAGAGTGTTCGCAAGTGGTTGGAGGAAAATGACCCGGAGAATGTTCCTCCAAAAACTACGAGACATAGAAGTAGTAAAACTGCTCAGGAAGCACATGAGGCGATTCGTCCTACTGATGTTTTTCGTCCTTCTGCTCATTTACGGATTGAGTTATCGACGGATGAGTTTAATTTATATGTTTTAATTTGGAAGCGGGCTGTTGCTTCTTTATGTCGTGCTGCACAGTTACGTAAAACTGTTGTGATTAGCCAATCTGGTCAAATTTTATGGCAAGCTAGGGGTCAGGTAATAGAGTTTTTCGGCTATGCTAAGTATTGGTTGAATTTGAGTAAGGATACGATTTTACCGAATTTGCAGCAGGGACAAATGCTGAATTTGGTGGATGCAGGACATGAGAAGAAGCAAACCCAACCTCCTCCTCGTTACAGTGAACCGAAGTTGGTGCAGTTGATGGAAAGGAAAGGGATTGGTCGTCCGAGTACTTATTCTCCCACGATTGCAACTTTAAAAAAACGGGGTTATGTGGAGTTAATTAAGGATAATCTCAAACCGACTGTCTTGGGTTTGGAGGTTGATGATTTCTTACAAAAAGCTTTACCCGATTTGTTGGAGACTGAATTTACCGCGAAGATGGAAGATGCTTTGGATGCGATCGCATCTGGAAAGCAGTCTTGGCAGGATTATCTAACTAATTGGAATCAAAGTTATTTTGTTCCGGCTTTGGCTAAGGCTAAAACTGTTCCTGTTTCTGTGTCAAAAGTTAGCAATGTTGTTCATGGGAACGAGCGTATTTTTGATAAGTCTCGCACTCGTTGTCCTCAGTGTAATAATCATTTAGCGAAAATTCCCAGTACTAAGGTTAAAAAGAAGTATTTTTTGAAGTGTATGTGTGGATGCGACAATGTGGTGCTGTTTTGGAGCGAGTATAGCAAGAGTTGGGAAGCTCCTCGTTCTCAAGCTGGTAAGGAAAAGGATGGAAATCCCCAAAAGTCGAAAACTAATGCAAGTACTGTAACAACATTTCCCTGTCCAGTATGCAAGAACCCTTTGGAGGAATATTGTTACACGAAAGATGGGCAGGATAAGAAGTTGTTACGCTGTTCTGATTCTAAGTCTCGAACTGATGCTAAACACAAGGATGTTGCTTTTTTCCATACTACGAACGGATGGTGGAGTCCGAAGTTTGGGAATCTTGAGGTTACATCTGGGACGAGTTTAAAGAAAAAGTCGGGTAAGAATTGACACTCTCAGCACTAAAGTGACTGAGATTCTTAAGAAATTTCTTTCTTAATATCCTGTTTTCACAGGTTCCCAAACTCATCACGTTTGCTCAGAAAGAGCGTGATGATATCTTTTGGGCGTTTTACTGACTAGCAGCTAGTTTCGCGGAGTCCCCACGTACTATTTCCAAACCTCTGTCTCTGATTGTTTTTGCAGCACCAATATCAGCATGTTCCATGTGTCCACATTTAACACAAATGAACTTTTCGCCTGTTCGGTTCGACTTATCGGTGTGTCCACAATTCCTACATTCTTGACTAGAATATCTGGGATTGACTTTAATTACAACTTTTCCTTGCTTCACAGCGAGATACTCAATCTTTAAAACCAAATC
>NZ_NTFS01000601.1 GCF_002289455.1 Brunnivagina elsteri CCALA 953 | reverse complement strand
ATTATGTACTAAACAAATAGTATAAAAATACGTCTTTTTCAGATTGACAATTGCAAAATGCTTATGCCAGCTTGTAAGAGTTAGTGTTTTTGATGCAAACAGGGCTTTGATAAAAGTCATTTAAATTGCATTTTCAATGTCTAATTTTTTACGAATTGTTCAATAATTTATTCAGCTTTTAAAAATATGTTGCGAAAAATTTTGTTATCCAACCTTGTTGTTGCTGGTTTGATGTTCGTTCCAGGGAGTGCAATCGCACTAACTCTAAACACGGCAAATTCATCTTTAAGTGGTTTGCAGTCTACGAATTCAGGTTTACTGGTAGCAGAAGTTGATGCCGATGCACTTAACGAAGCAGCCAACGCAATGGAAAAAGCAGCAAGTGCAATGACTGCGACAGAATCGGCGAAAAGTGTAGAACAAATTCAACAACACTTTGCCACAGCATTATCCTCAATGGAAGAAGCTGCGGGTTTGTTGGAAAAAGCTGGTGTTCCTGATGGTGCGATCGCGATGAACCGTGCGATCGCATCTGTGAGAGGTGCGGTAAATGCGGAATCTGATACTGAAGCAGATAAATTAATGAAAGATGCCGAAAAGGCGCTATCTGATGTCATCACAGCCGTAGAGAAGGCAGCAAACTAATAAGATAAATGTAGAGACGCGATATATCGCGTCTCCAGATTTTATTTAACCAGCCACTGGCAAACAAATAGGGGCAGGTTTTATACCCACCCCAATTATTTCCTCTACTTTTCTTGCGTCTACTTTTTCAACAATGTGTCGTCCAACTGCTGCTGCAATGGGTTTGAGACTTTCAACTAATTCCACCATCTCCTCTAAAGAAAGCGCTTGCTGGGCATCGGAAACAGATTTTTCCGGCACAGGATGACATTCAATAATTAACCCATCCGCACCACATGCGATCGCACCACGGGCAACTGGAGCAACGAGTTCGCGCCTACCAACGGCGTGGGACTACAATGACTGGTAAATGGGTAATTTGTTTGAGTGCTGCCACTGCTCCGATATCTAAGACATTGCGGGTATAGTTGTCGAAACTACGAATACCGCGTTCGCACAGCACAACATCCGGATTGCCATGACTTAAAATGTATTCGGCTGCCATGACAAACTCTTCGATGGTGGCAGCTAAACCACGTTTTAGGAGGATAGGTTTACCAGCTTGTCCGAGTTCTTTGAGCAAATCGAAATTTTGCATATTCCGACTACCTACTTGCAACATATCAGCATGGGCAGCGATGACTTCGATTTGGGAAATTGCCATCACTTCAGTGACAACGGGAAGATTATAGCGCGATCGCACTGCTGTTAAAATTTCTAATCCTTCCTGTCCCATCCCTTGGAATGCGTAGGGGGAGGTGCGGGGTTTGAAAACGCCACCACGTAGGGCTTGGATTGAATTGTGCAGGGCATTGCCAGTAATTTCCATTTGTTCAAGGTTTTCCACCGTGCAAGGACCACCAATGATGATTAATTCTTTGCCACCAAATGCAACATTGTCGGATATTTTGACGATGGTTTGGTGTTGGGGATTGGATTTGGCTGCAAGTTGAGCGTTTTTCATTTTGGTTTGTTGTTTGTTGTTAATCGTTCGTAGAGACGTTCCGGTGGAACGTCTTTGACTTGAAAAAGGAGATAATAAAAAAGCCCGGAAATATTACATTTCCAGGCTTTGATAGTTCGTTTGCACGAGCTTCTCTCGACCCGGAGGACTTCCGAACCAAAAATAAAACCCGTAAAACCAGCTATTTGGATAAATCATGGCAATTTGTAAAGATAAAAGAGAAAGGGGACTAAAAAGCAAAAAACCGCAGAGGTTTTACTCTGCGGTTCACTGGGTGGCTTCCATGTGGAAAATCTGACTCACACCCGGTGAACCGCCCTAAACCAAAAATAAAAGTAGTAAGTTTTGCTGAAATTCATTGAATTAATTACTTAAGAAATCTAAAATAATACGCTTAAACCAACGTTATCAAAGTAGGCTTACTATGTCAACACTCACCGAAATCACTCAATTACCCTTTGAACACTGAATTCTTTATTTGAATTTAATTAATTTTTCCGGATAATTACCCATTCTCTTTCCTTTTATTAACTATCCACTGTCCGATATTATAGCTACGTATAAAGCTGTTATGAAGCCCAGTTCCAAAATTTTAGCAACATCGTTTAATTATCATGGTGATTACCCCTGTCCTGTTTGTCGTGTGGGCAAAATTTCCCATATGCCAATGATGGAGGCAATGTCTTGCGATTTTTGCCATCAGATTTTTACAGTTGATATCGAACAACAACAATTAAAAATGCCTTCGCGTCAACCCCCTTTAGTATGGCGTTGGAGTGGTTTTAATTGGACAGAAGGTCAACTCGAAGGTGTTGAATTTGGTTGGGGTTATATTCTAGGGGCATTAGCATTTGTAATTTTACCTACAAGTCTAATTGGTATTGTTGCTTATAATTTTCCACCTTCTCCACAGGTTCCCCTGAGTTGGGTTCCTTATCTATGGACAGTTTTAACATTTTTTTCCCACTTCACAATTATTTTATGGTTATTTGTTGAAGTATACCAAATTCCCATTCGTGCATACTTAAGAGCAATCCGCGAACGTTTATTAATTCGGTGAATAATGCCCAATTAGTAACCAAATTACTCGACAATATTTGTAATTGGCATACTAAACCTCGTCCATTTTGAAAGCTGGAGTTTTGTATAAGGGCTTATAATTTGGTTATAGCTTGAGTTATAAGGT
>NZ_NTFS01000600.1 GCF_002289455.1 Brunnivagina elsteri CCALA 953 | reverse complement strand
TTTCGGCAAGTGTTTTCTGGGTATAGATTACGTTTTCATATACCATGCTCGCTTAATTCCAACTGAATATGAGTGTTGATGCTGAAAGGGGCAAGCTCAAGTGTTGCGACAATATTTGTGAAATAAAAATTATTTAACAAATCCAGTCACTTTAGTTAGGATTTAACTGAACTTAAGCTGAGTTAAATTTCTGCCCAATTCAACAAACAATTGTTAGATTACATACTGGCTATTGGCAATACAACTATGTTTATATATGTTGGTTGAAAGAAATATAAAAATTACTTTTGAGTAAAAATTGCTCTGACAGAAATTGATGCAGAAAAGCTCAATAATTGTATTTTCTGTAATTAAAATCCAAAACGAGCTTAAACTTTTCACAGAAGTATAAGCTGTAAAATGAAAATTATGCTACCGTTGGCAAATGGTAGGTTTATTGGAAGAAAGTAGTTCCTATAGATGAAAGTTCAATCCCTACAGCTAAAGAATTTCAAGAAATTTCGGTCTTCTCCAGTATTCGATTTTACCGACCCAGAAACTGGATTGGCGCGAGATGTAATCGTTATTGTCGGTATGAATGGTGCTGGAAAAACAAGTCTTTTGCAGGCGATCGCAGCAACATTAGGTACTGCAACTGGACGTTTAAAGGAACCCTCTGATTTGGAATGGGCGGGGTTTAACTACGAACTGCTGGCTAATAACTGGGGAGGATTTGAACCAGAAGTTAGCTTAAAATTAGAGTTTTCTCATCCCGAACTTGAAGCAGTGAGAGATTTCCAACAGAAATTACAAGCAATGGGTCGCAATGTTTATCCTCCTGCGGAGAATCATCTTGTCACATTGAAATGGCAAAACGGGCGTGTACAAGCAAACAGCGCACCTGAATTATTTCAATTTAAAGGACGGGAATATGCCAAACAATTACGAAAAAGTGAAGGATTCCAAGCATTTGAACGAGTCGGTACAATCCTTTGGTACACCGAACAAAGAACTTCAACCTCGTTGACGACCGAAGACCCCGATCGCAAATTAGAAATTACCGAAGATTTATTACGCGATCGCCTTTCTAAATGGCGACAGTTCCATCAAGATGTTGAGTTAGGAAAAATTCAGCATCTACGTCAAGGACAAAAGGATTTATATGCTGAAGTGGAACGCACTTACAAGGCTGTTTTCCCTGAACGCAGTTTTGAAGGTCCAGTTTTGCGAGAAAATGTCGATGATATTCTCAGCGAACCCTGGTTTTATTTATACGATGGCAAAAACCAGTACGAGATTTCGGAAATGTCTGGGGGTGAGCGTGCTATCTTCCCAATGTTGATGGATTTTGCAAGTTGGAATATTCACAATTCTGTGATTTTAATTGATGAAATTGAATTACATCTACATCCACCAATGCAGCAGGCTTTACTCCGAGCTTTACCTAAATTAGGCACTAATAATCAATTTATTATTACCACTCATTCCGATTACATAGAGCAATTAGTGCCGGAAGCAAATATTATCAGGGTTGAGGTATAGGGTGAGTGTTGTTAGTGGCAAGGTTATTTTTTGTGAAGGGAAGCAAACTAGTTTGGATTTTAGGCTGCTGAATAGAGTTGTGGAAAATCTTTCAACAAATAAGCCTACAATTGTTCCTTCTGGTAGTAAATTCACATTTTCAGTTTTTGTTGAGGGTTACTTCTCTTCATCTGCTGCAACAAAACAACAATATATTATTTTTCGAGATCGAGATTTTGATGTTAAGCCTACAAGTAATGTTGAGTTGATTCAATTTAATTCGATGTTTCTTACTCACAGAGCTTGCGTTGAAAATTATTTGCTTGATGCTGATTTAATTCATAACTATTGGCAGGCAAAATATACAGAAAAACTTAATAACCCCACTTCTAAATGGGGACATGGAGATTCACCGGGAGTTGAGGTTATTTCTGCATGGATTGAAGATGCAGCTAGAAGTTTGCAAGATTATCAAACGGTGAGATGGGCATTAGCAGATTTGTTGCGTTCGAGTGGAAGTCGTCAACAGTTAAAAACAACATGGACGGGTGGTAGCGGGAAACTGCCACAGTCATTGAATTTACAAGATTGTGAACAGCAGGCTTTAGTATTAATTGAGCAGTTTCGGGAAGCTGTTGAAACAGTGACACAAGAAAGCTTTACAGAAAGTATTGATTTATATCGAGAACTATTTTCCCAAGAGGAGTTTTGGACTTCCAAACAATATTTGATTTGGTTTCATGGCAAAGATATTCAAAAAGCGATGCAGCAAAGACAATCGCAATATATTTCTCTCAGTTCCTTTTTTGATTGGGCACTAAATCAAATTGATATTAATCTGTATCCTGATTTAATTGATTTACAAAACCGAATCAGCCTGATGTAGATACTTATTTTATACAAAGAATAACTGTTGATTTTACTAATATTAGATTGTCATAACAAAACATTGGTATTCTAAGTTGGATAAATTTGTGGTTCTTCCGTAGGTGTTATGCTGAACTTTAAACAATAATCTGGAATTTGCCTTTAATGACAAGGCTTTTGGGCAGATTTAATATTGATTTTATTCCAAAGGTTCAAAATTCAAGATTAAAAGCTATCTTTCTTGCCCAGAAAGGAATTTGAGCTATTTATAAGCATTTTTAGCATAACAAGTAATGAAGAACCAAATTTGTAAATAGTGTTTAATAATACTTTCAGTAAATCACAAAGTTTTTTCCAAGGCTTATGCTCATTCAATCACTAAGTATAGTTAAGTAACTTTATACACT
>NZ_NTFS01000060.1 GCF_002289455.1 Brunnivagina elsteri CCALA 953 | reverse complement strand
CCTTCAATTGGTACAGTTTTTCTTCCTGGTGATTAATTCCTTAACGTAACTTTCTGCACCACTGCTTATTTCACCCCGTTTACCACAAGAGGTAATTGAAGGTGCATTGCGTATTGGTATCGGCAAATTTACAACTCTCCAAGAAATTGAGCAGGCTGCATCCATCCTAAGCGAAGCCGTCAGCTTAACTCGTAAAGCTTTGTATTCTTCATATCGAATCGAATAGCGCTTTGGTCATGATTTTCAACTTCGTGGTCAGAAAATCAGACATTGAAGTAAAATCTACATCCCAATTACACTACGATTCCTTCTTCAACAACCCAGCCAGCATTTCCGACACCTGCCACTGGTCCTTGCGCCTGTTGTCATCATAAATCATCAAAGTCCTCACATCCGCATGGCGACTCACCTTCCGCGCCTTCCTAATATTGCCATCCGTCTCATCAAGTATGGTCGTAATCGCCGAATGCCTCACCCGATGGGGACTCATCATCTTCTTAATCCCCGCTTTCTCAAAAGCAGCACGCACAATCTTATAAATCCCATCCCCCGTCAACCGATGCCCCTCGTGGCGGAAATCCAACGCCGTAAACATCGGCGCATCATCCTTCATATCTCCCCGCGCTATCAACCACTGCGCTATCGCCCTTCCACTCTCCGCACTCAACTCAATAAACTCATCATTCGTACCCTGTCCCTTCCCCAAAATCCGCAACTGTCGCCCGTAAAAATCAAAATCCCCCACATTTAACTGGGAAATCTCTCCCCGACGCAGGGCATTACTCCACAACAACATAAAAATTGCGTAATTACGCTTACCCAACAACGTCTCCCTATCGAACACAACAGACACCTTGGCAATCTCCCGATAATCAACCCCCCGCGTATCCCGATAAGCCCGTACCTTTTCCCCCGACACATCCTCCAACGAATAATCGCACACTCCCAACTTCCGTCCCATCGCAGCCAACGACTTAATCGCCGCAAGTCTGCGGTTAATCGTCGCCTCCCGCAACCCACCAGAAATCAACAACGCCTTATACTTCAGGACAACCATCACCGCCTGTTCCCTCTGCAAATGCAGAAACTCCAGCACGCTATCCCGATTCGGCGTACATGCCGTCATCTTCAAAAAAAAGTCCTTAATATCCTTCTCATACGCCATTTTTGTATTCGGATTCCGCTTATCTGCCAACAACTGCGCCAGCACATCCGGGTCATCTCGCAACTCCGCCTCAAAATACCGAGTAATCGGCGCATCCAAACAAGCTTCCAACTCCGCCTTGACAATCTCCCCAAAAATTGGCTCACTAGGCATAAATACTCACGCACCCGCTCTCGATAATGTATGTTTCCGATAACAACTCTATATTATATACTTCGACGCAATACTCTTATTACATCCATTAATTAATCGCCATCAATACACGTATTTATAATGGTGTCAAGTATTAGTAGGTAGAAATCTTACACTCTTTAAATTTATTTTTATTAAGCTACAAAGTCACGATGCAATTATCTTGCTGAAATAGTCAATCTAACAATGCTTTCTCTCCCTGATTCTTGGTATTATGATAGCAATGCTATCAAGAAGATAGCGCGATTCATTTAGAGATTAAAATACAGTTAGCGTATAGTCGGATTTAGTGAGAGAAGAGATTCTATGATGAATTTACAAGAAATCATTAATTCTATTAACAGTTTGCCCACAGAGGAACGGGACTATTTATTTGAGTTTCTACGTAACAAAAAGGAGGAGTCTAGAGGGGATAATTTTTGGCAGGGATTACAAAAATTTAGAAAGGTAATCCAAAACGAGGGGATAATCTTTACTGATGAGGATTTTGCTGATTTACGAGATACTAGTGTGGGCAGAGAAATTGATTTATGAGCTTTAAATTCTTACTTGATACCAATATTCTCTCAGAGCCAGCACGTCCTATTCCTAATACCAATGTTTTACACAAACTAGATATTCATAAGTCCGAAGTTGTTGTTTCTAGTGTTGTTGTTCATGAACTTTTACATGGTTGTTTGCGGCTGCCAGAATCTAAGCGGCGAGAGTATCTTTGGAATTATATTCATGAATCGGTATTAAATTTACCAGTATTTGATTATGATTTAAAGGCGGCACAATGGCACGCTCAAGAAAGGGCTAGATTATCCCAGATTGGTAAAACTCCTGCTTTTGTAGATGGTCAAATTGCGAGTATTGCTTATAGTAATAATTTAATTTTGGTAACTAATAATGTTTCTGATTTTGAATTTTTTAATAATTTAATGGTTGAAAATTGGTTTCCGATTTAACTTTATGTGAAACTTTGCCACCGGGAAGAGCATCTCCCCGTGGCAAAGTTTCACGTTTCACGTGTATTCGCAGTCGTCTATTCATCTATATTCCCACTCTCTGTTAAGAACGATTAATCAAATCACCCTTTTTCTCCCTTATTTCTGATACGCTGATATCAATGCTATCTTAATTGATAGCGCGATTCATTGCTAGCAACTGCGATATCACTATGTCCGACGAGAACAAACCCAGCCAAATGTTGCGCGTACCCACTCCTTTAATTGATGCGGTGAGGGAATTATCTCGGTTACATCGACAGGGAAAAACTAGTGAGGTGCTTGCTGGTTTGGATGATTTGATATTTACTTTGGATGATGGCAGTGCTAGTTCTCAAAATGGAGTTTATCAAACCATATCGGAAATTTGTGAACGGTTGGATAATTTAGAATCCCAACTGTCGGGTTCCTTAAATAGCAATGAGGTTCCATCGACTAAAAGTCTCAATGATTTAGAGCAAAAAATTGATGCGATAAATAATCGGTTGACTCAATTTGCTGAGGCAATTATGCAGCTTCAAAGTAATATTAATAATCAGCCAAAGCGAAGTAAGTCGTACAACAGTAATTCCTATTATCAAGGGCAACCTGTTAAGTTTCAGCCGATTACAGAAGAAAGTTTGGCTTCCAGGTTGGGGGTAACTCCAGAAACTATTCGTAAGGAAAGGGAAAGTCAACCCGCACCACTTTTTTTTGCTTGGTCTAAGCGTAAGGATACTTCTGGTATTGGCTGGGAATTTAATGATAAAACAAATTTGTATCATCCAATTACTTGATAAAAATAAAACAATGAAGACCGACCAAGAAAGACAAGAATTAATTCAAGATATTATCGTACTGCTTTACCAAGCTTATGACAGCACTTTAGATGACATTCATGCGCTCTTAAAAAGAATCGATGATATGGAGGATGAAGAAGATTTACAAGCTATTCAAGAAGCTAGGGAAGATATACGTATTCACGGTACAGTGTCTTGATTACATGTCTATATAAGCGGCAATTAAAATTAAAATGTAGATATAAAATACTTTTATAAAACATATTATTATGACTTTTTTTATGACTTTTTTTTTACCCTGAATAGCGGATAATTAAAATATTTGTTATGGTGTGAATTAATGATTCCGGAATTTGACTCAAATGGCAATTTGCCACCAGGTGTGTATTTTTGCGAGTGGGAGGAGTTTAAGGAGCGATTTGGTAAAACTAGGCGGCGCGTGCTGTTAATGGCAGGATTAGAAATGGCAATGCAGGAATTAAAAGCAGCAGGTTGCAGAGTTATTTACATCAATGGTAGCTTTGTGACAAGTGAGCCAAACCCCGGCGATTTTGATGCTTGTTATGATGACGAAACTGTAGATATTGAAAATCTGAGAATTAATGCTCCTCGACTGTTAAATCATTATGACCGTGCTGGACAAAAAGCTAAATATAAAGGAGAAATTTTTCCATCCAATCAACCTGTAGGTAGTTATGGAGATAATTCTTTCAACTTTTTTCAGTGTGACAGACGGGGCAATAAAAAAGGCATTATCGCTATAGATTTAATGAGGTGGGAACCATGATTAAAGATGGATTAGAGTATCGAGTTAGTCAAGAATGGGTTATTAAGTTTAAACAATCGATCGCTGCTATGGATAATTCGTTCGAGTCAAAAATAAATGACTATGAGCGATGGCAACTAAACCGAAGCGCTTTACAATGTCATTTAGATAAATTAATCCAAGAAATTGCTGAATACGAAAAACTTATTAATTGTGATATTAGTCAACCAATTAAAATCAAAGTTAACAGTTTAAATGAACTGCCATTCGCTTTAATTAAAGCTAGGATTGCAGCCAAAATTAGTCTTGATGAACTTGCTTCGAGGTTGGGAATTGACATCGAACGAGTTGATGAGTATGAAAAAACTAATTACCAATGTGCTAGTTTTGCTGAAATCCTTGAAGTCAGTACAGTTTTGGGAGTGGAATTTGAAAGTGGGATGGTGCGGGTAGATTTTGAGGAAATAGAAAATGTGAAGCAAACTATCCTTAATTGGGATAGAAAAGGAGTTAATGTAACAGCTACAACGTAAACTTATAAACAAGAAAGATTTTATCGAAAATGGGACTAACAATTCATTATAAATTTAGTTTAAATAATGCAACTATTGCCCAGGCAAGGGAAAAAGTTGTCGCTTTACGCAATTTAGCTTTAAGACTTCCTTTTCAAAGTGTTGATGAATTGGTGGAAATTGAAGGGGATGCTTGTCATTTTGATAAAGATAATTTTGATGACCCCCATGCTTTTATTAAAATTCGAGCATTAAAGCCAATAGAAATTGCAATGAATGGTTTTTCTTGGGAAAATCCTACCTATATTATTGGTTTTAATTCGCTTCCGAGAGAAGGTTCTGAAACTCCTATTTTTGGTTTGGCTAGCCACTCGTCCATTAAAGATATTAATGATTGGTCATGGACGAGTTTCTGTAAAACCCAATATGCGAGTAATCCCGAATATGGGGGTTTGGAGAATTTTCTTAAGTGCCATTTGCTAATTGTGAAAATGCTCGATGCAGCTTGCGAGTTGGGGATTACTTGCGATGTTAGCGATGAAACTGGTTATTGGGAAAATCGCGATATTGAAGAACTTGCGAGAATTATCCGCCAACACAATGTTTTAATTGCGGCTTTGACGGGTAAAATCAAAGATGATTTAGCTGAAGAAGGTATTGTTTCCCAGTCTCCTATTTTTGATTATCCTGATTTTGAGTATTTGGAAGCTGAGGGTAAACAATTGCCTGATTTTAAGTCGTAAGTAATTCTTGTTTTCTTCGTCAAAGGTGTGCTTAATCGATGGCGATCGCTTTCTTTAAGGTCGGTAAAATAATGAAAGAACAGCAAAATTTAAATACATTATTTCCAGATAATCTAATCAGCCGTTCGGAAGCTGTGGAATTACTATTTGGTAAAGGTACCCTTGATAATAATGTACAAATTGAAGAAGAATCAGAGGTTGGAAATATTGGTGCTGGATTAGACTGGGGTAGTACGCAAGCTAAATTATTATTGAATCCTGGTTTATATTGGCGATTAAAGACGCTACGTATATCGCTTAACCGGGAAATCAGATTAACTATTAATAGTTGGGATTTGGGAATAGGGGCTAATGCTGCAAAACAGGTAGCGAGAAGTTGTATTAAAGAAAAGTTAGCATCGCCGTCGCCAGAAATAATTCCCCATCTTGAAGCTGTATTAAAACAAGATGATTTATACAATGAAGAATTTATTGGCGATCGCACAGCTTTACAATCCCTACTCGAACTACTTTTAACTGATTCTGATCAAGAAAAAATTGCCATCGCTGCGGCGTGAGTTCAGTACGCGAACAAATTATACATCGCGCTCATTTTTCTATTGGGGTGGATTTTCAGCAAGTTTTGTAACTTCCTCGACTGATAAATCAACTCCCTTCGCCACTTCGGAAATGCTGTAGCCCATATTAATTAGGCGTGCTGCCGTTTTTAATTTGGTTTGATGCTCCAAATCTTGGTAAATTCGTGTTTCTTCAATGTTCAGTCCCAGCATAGCCTCCACTTCCTCTCTACTTAAAGACGAAAATTTATAAACTGCAATAGTGGTAACAATATCTATTATTTTGTTTTTCGCTTCGGTGTCTGTTTCTTCTAATTGTACCCGCTCAATTAGTTGCTTTGCTTGCTTTGCTTGCTTTGAGGCGATTGTCAACTGCATCAAATTTATACCTATTGGCTGTTGTTCGGGAGTGCCTAACTCCTTTAAATAAATGCGCTGTACTTGGTCGCTGTTTAAAAATATTCGATGAGTTTTTTTATCAGTTGGTTCCAAACTGCGTGACGGGAAAATTACCACACAGTACCAATCATCGTATTTACCTTGATTCTGGTTCAAATACATCATTGATTCGGTAAAGAAACGATGATAGAGAGTTTCATCTTTCTGAAATTGAACTTCTGCGAAAAAAATGATTCTGGGTGTTGCACTTTCTGGGGGTAAAAAGACTCCATCGATGCGAAAAGCAGTTTCTTTTACCTCAATCGATTCAAATCGATAGTTCTGGGTTTGTTCGGGAGGTTCATCAACTAATTCAAAAAGTAACTCAGGAAAACGTTGAAAAATTTTGTAATATATAGAGTCTCTTCTCACGTTTTATTTCCTCGAATTTTGTTATTTATCATTGATTATCTCGTGAATGTATATATCTCAAATTATCATATTTGTGAATCATTTTGAATCATGTCCAGAGTTGTATTTATATTTTGATTAGTCACAAAATATTGTTTTTTTTTGTAAATTATCAACTTTTGACATTTTTGACAACATTAGACAAATTCGTCGATTTATTAATCAAACTTAATCGCCTTCCCATGAAAATGACCCCAAATAATCTCAGGACGAAACCATTTTGGTAACGATACTTGATGCTGCTCTAACTCGTTTCCATCATCATCCACAAGCCCCTCCAAAACACCTTTAAACAATGGTTGAGCTTGCGGATTAGTTTTTAAATTAAGTCGATAGGTCTGGGTTTTAATTGGCTCAGAAATGCTCTCACAACCACCTAAACAAGCTTGGGTGAGATTATGGGACAACAATATACAATGTTCGTTTCTCTTCCGGGGAGTAGCGATAACGAACGGAACTATATTTTTCGCGTTCTCAAATTTACCATTAGCATTGGTTAACTCATCCCAAATACTCACGATTGGTTTATCTTTGAGAGTGCGTACTTTCGACCTTTCAATCGCATCTAAATAAGCATTTTCATAATCTTCCCAATCAATACCAGTACCGTAAATTACAGGCTCCAGAGGTATCAAATATTTCCAGCTATCTTCCTTGTTCTGGTCAAAATCAATGTCGGCGATCGCTTGGATTTTAGCATCGATGAGAAAGTGTTTCAAAAGCGCTATACATGCTGCTGTATATGATTTATAGCTTCCGGCTTTTCCCCAGATAATAATAGGGGTGAAAGACTCCACTAAATACCACAACCACCCATCCTGATGCTGTTTCAGGGCATTTATTAGCTGGTTAGCTAATTCCTGAGTGCTGAGATTGGAGTTAGCATCGTCATCGTTATTACTATCTTTAGCACCGAGCATTTTATCTGATTCCTTATCAGCCTTATATTTATCTCTCAAATTCTCAGAGATTTTCTTATCCATTTCGGCATCAGCTAAGTTAAATTGTTTGAGGGTAGAAGTATGGGTTTTATCCTGGAGTTCTTGCTGTCTTCTCAGCTTATCTTGCATTCCTTCAACAGAAATAAAACCGACTTTTACACGCTGTTTATCCCAATTATTTCTGATTGACTGGGATTTAAAATCAATTTCTTCCCTTGTAAATGTACCAGTTAGGGAAACTTGGATTTTAAAGTCTTGCAATAATTGATAAAAATAGGTTTCTTCATCTTCACATTTCTTAGCCCAAGATAAGTAAGCAATTCCCATTGAAACGGGTGCAACTAAAAACCACATTACGCCCGATTGGATAGCGGGGATATCGCGACTTAAAAAGCTCGATTCTGGGAGTGGTTTGGATGCTTGAAATTGCTGATTATCCCAAACTTCCTTGAGTAGTTTATATTCAAACTGGCAATATTTGCTATCTAGTTTCTGTTGGGCTTTACTTGCATGTGCGTAGTTGAGATTATTGGTATTATTATTAGCTGTTTTGGGACAAAATTTTACCCCAATTAAATTAAATGGTCGTGAAGATTGCCCTAAATAGAATGTACTAGATAGGGCGATAGTTACACCTAATACCGCAAATCCAGCTAATTTTTTCATCTCCTATTTAGACAAGATATGGTATACACTCCAGCAACGAAGGATATTCCGATAATTACAATCAGTTTATTTTGTTCGTCGTCGGGTAATTTATTAAATTTTTCTACGGTTGTTTGTAGGGTATTGTAAGTTTGTTGGGAACTATTAACCATTTGGATAAAATCACCAATCGCACCCCATAAAACTACAATTGAAACTATCGTAGATAAACCGAATTTGATTAACCTACCCATACCGTCTATTTCCCATTGGTCGTCTTTTTTATCAACTCGAAAGTTATCGAAACAATCGCGATTAGTTATTTGATTAATTAAAAATGCGCTAGCGATGGCTAAAGTTAAACCCTGTGTACCGCTAGTCAGAATTAAGAATCGGGCTAGGGAATAAGATGTAATACCCCAAAAGCTGACTTCTAAACCTTTGAGAATGCTACGATTTTTATTAATCTTTTTTTGATGATTGGCTTTAAATTCGGAGATAATTTCTGTTTCATCTGGGGTAAAAGATGAATCTTCGCTGCGGGGATAATTTCCTCGTTCGTCTTCGTCCAAAGTTTGTCGGAAAGATTCTCTTCCTGACAATTTCTCGCTTACAGATTCTAAATCCTGTAACATAACTGGTATATTTAGTAATTACTCTTTCTGTTTTCGGCATAAGTAGTTGGACACAATTAATTACACAAAATTTGGGCTGAATTTCTTGCCATCAAAGAAATCAAAAAATCAGTATTGTAATTAATTCTGTCTGGTTACTTATCCCCCTGCAAATACCTGGGGGTATTTAATTCATCTAAATATTTCTCGAATATTGTTCCAGAATTTAACGACTGGATTGGTTGAAAAATGCTTTTTAGGAATCAGGCTATTGTCACTATCTGAGCCATTTTCAAGTAGATGTTTTATCTTTTTATCTTCGTAATCTCGGTTAGCCTGTATTTGTGCTAAGAAGGGCTTATTCGAGATAGATTCGAGATTCACTTTGGTGTTGACTGTTGCCATTTGAGTATCTATCCATGCCTGTAATTCGATGACATCCATTGCATCGTCGTGACGTTGATATTCTTTGTCTAAATCGGCAAATAGTTTAGTTTGATATTCCTCAATTAAGTGATTGTAACGGTTGTTCTCTAGGGAAACATCACCTCCAGCTTTATCAATTTTGGCTGCTTCCCGTCCTCCAGTTTTATAAATGTCTGCCAGTGCTTCGTTATAATCACCGATTCCTTCGATATAGGATTTGAGGTTTTCTCTGATAAGGGGCATTGCTGAAATTAATCTTTCTCCCGTTTTACCCATATCTCCTATCTGTTTGAGGGCTTTTTCATCGCCGTTAACGGCACGAATTATTAGGGAATTGTTGATACCGAATTTTTTATTGGTGGCTTTAGTGATTTGTTTACCGTAGCCAGAAACATGGTCACGAATGTATTGAGATTTTTTCATTATTAATTATCCTCGCAATGTTCAATGCAGATGTATCCTTGTTTGATTAATAATTGTTCTCTCTGTCTTGGTGTAGGCGGTCTGAATGACCATAAATACTGGATTATTAAGGGCAATAAGCACAACCCAATTCCAATTAATTGAATTCTAGTTTGGCTAAACTTTGAATGCTTCTGCAATCTGTCTGGATAATTCCTGGCGTTTTGCTGCTCCTTGTCGAAAAAAGTGATTTAATTCCCGAAATTCGCCAACTAATGTTTGATTTAATTGCCGTCTGTGTCCCTCAATTTGCTTCCGAGCATCTTTAATCTTTTGTTCTAATCGGTTGCTGCGGTTTTCTGCGTAATTAATAATGGTATCGATAGCATCTTCTACAAATGTTTCGTAGTCGAGAAAATTGTCTTTGATGTTGGTTGCTAGTTCTTGGACTTCTACCTCTGATAGTTCGATGCCTAATGCAACCGATTGGGATGCAATTAAATCGTATTTATTTTCGTCAGAAATAATGAGGTTGGATTCGTCTGCTGGTTCTAAATCAAGTTCATTGTTAGCTTCTGAGATTCCTGGTATGTCAGTATTTTTCTCATCTATCAGACTATTGTTCTGTATAGTTTCGGGTTGATTAGTAGGTGTCTGCTGTGAGATATCTATCTCACTTTCGGGTTGATTATTTTTGACTAAATCTGCTGTTTCTGGTGATTGAAAATAGCTAATGACTTCTGCGACAATGGCTGATTTATTGGCTAAAATATCGTCACCGTCTGGGCATATTTGATTGATTGCGTTTTTTATCTGTTGAGAAGTTGGTATATATCCCAGTTTCTTCACAGATTTGCGAATATTTTCAATGTGGTTTTTCATTGGGACTCCTTGTTTTATTTCGGGACAATTTCACAGCAGATTTTTTGGCTGCATAAACGTATGCTGATGCAAATACGGGGATTAACTCCTCGGCTTGGTAGTTTCTGTTTTTATCAAAGTATTTTCCATTAATTGCACTAACGTGGGTTTGGAACCACCTAAGAATCGTCGTTCGATGTGCTTTATTTTGGCTGGCTTTCTGCAATTCTCTATAGGCTAATTCTCCTGTAATTAATAGTCGTTTTTTAGCTATTTCTTGAGCTTGTTTTTGGCAAAAGATTAAATCTTTTAGCGATAGTTTGGTGTACTGCTTTTTCTGCTTGATTTCAGCAAGAAACCGCAAATTATCTGTTGATAGCTCCAATTCGCATTCCCGTAGGATTCTCTTTAATCTGTACCACGCACTATCAGAAATTAACCTTTCATAGTGAATCTCAAAATATTTTTTTGCATCGCAATTACTCAACATTGGGACTTCCAACTAGTATCAAAATTGATTTTCTCTGCACGTCAAACGCACTGTCTCTATTTCGCTCAATTATTCCGCACTAGCAACCACAACCACGGTACATCAATCCTTTTGGGCTTCTATATTTGCTTGCAACCCATAAAGCTGAACATAGAACTGGGATAAGTAAGGGCTGAAATGGATGCTTTCAAGCTGGTAAAAAAATGCAACTTTCAAGCAAATGCTTGTCTTGTAAGACTTGTAATTTTTACTGTCGCGCAGACATTCCTTGCACTCTCCTTAATAATTTTTCACATTACTAGCTACGACCAGCTTGAAATCGGCTGCAACGGAGTTACAGCCTGGATTTTAGGTGGCTAGTCAAACTGTGCAGGGAGAAGTTTCCTCCTGCAAAATCTGATATCAAAAACCTGTGATTGATAGCCTCAACGTCACTTTCTAGCTTCTGTTGCCTTTGTTGGGTGTCGTTTTGTTGGCTGCTAGTGATATTATATCAGAAAGCTTCGGAAGCTATCATCAAAAGTAGAATTGCTTCAGAAATACAACTATATAAATAGCTTCTGATGTTTACTGGAAATATCCAACCTATTCAGAAGCTATGGGAGTTACTAAAAAAGCCAAAATTACTTTTACTTGTAGTGATGAGTTAAAGGAGGAACTTCAAAAATGGGCAAATCGTGAAAATCGAACGCTATCTAACTTGATAGAAACAATGGCGGAGAAAGCGGTTACTAACGAAAAAGTAAAGTCACAATCACACGATAAAGATAATAGGGGATGAATATCAATATCTAGAGGAGTGGGCGAAAGAAGAATTTTTAAGCCCAACCCACCTAGCAAAAATCATCATCAAACGTGCGATCGCTAACAAAAAGAAAGAGAAAGCAGCTAATTCGAGGGAGGTATGACCGAAAACAAGCAGCCCCAGGAAGAAAACATTTCCCGACATGCAGTAACCGAGCGGTGGAGGTGTTATGCAATAGAACAGAAATATCGATGGAAGCTGTTGCGAATAGAGCCGACTGGGGACAAAACACTAAAATGGCTCTGCGTTTTCGAGGGAGAAACAGAATTTCCAAATTACTTGGAGGAAAACCAATGAGAAAATACATTATCTTTCGTGCGGATTGGAGAGAGGAAGAAGGAGCCGAAAACAGGTTATTAGCCCACACGGGGGCAGTTACCGATATCCTTGCCGAGCATTTTGATTCATCGGAACAACCAATTCCCCAACCGGGTTACAGGTTGCGGGAGTATCACAGGGTTGAACCATTTGCCTCGAAGCAGTTCCAAAATGCTAGCACCCACAGTCGGGTTGGGGATTGGGAGGTAGTTAGGGTTGAAGAATATAGCACCAACAGCGCAAATGCGGAATTTGGGGCAATTATCGTTTGCTACTGCCGATATTCTCCCGTTAGTACCCCACTGGAGCCGTTACCCCAAATTCAATCCACCCAGCAATTGCAAGAGACACATTAAATCTGCTAGCTAATGGTTGTTTGTTCGATGAATAAGTCAGTCACAATCTTAATCGCATTACAGTGGCTTAATTTTGACTATCAATTTAGCAATATTCCTAATATCAATATGAGGCTAAATATGAAATAAACACACGGAGCTAAAATTCAGATGAGATGTTCAAGCTAACAGGAATAATTGCTCTAAATGCAATAAATATAAATATTTTTGCTATCCGCGCAATTGTGTATATTACACTTTTATTTTTATTAGCTGGTTAATGTCTAAAAATATCCAACATGACCTAAAAAGACCCAAAATTAACAAAAGTTAACGATTGTCACTTTTGGAAAAAACTAATTTTTGGCACTAAATTGCTCTTTTTTATCGGAAACTAAGGGCTAACTTTCGTATGGTTATTAACTGGAAAATCTCGAACTGGAGAGAAAGTATCAACAAGCACTCACAATAATTACTAACTATACTGAATTTAAAAAAAAAATTAGATTACATGGATCGATATGTGTGGATTTGTATTAGAATCTGGAGTGAATACAAACTTCATTGATTGCGATATTTAAGAGTTTTTGTCACACCTAATTCGCTCTTCGATGATGTATTGTGTTTTGTTTGTCCACCCTGGCTTTTAGCGTTTACCCGAAAGAGTGCGTGTGATTATTATGCGCTCTTAAACTCGGAGTTAAATGCAATTAACAGTGATCAACAATAGTTTAGTTAAAAGCGAAGCGAGCTTTTACATTTATTTACATCGATTCAGGAGGTGATTGTTACGGTTGCTCGAAGTCCATATTAAAAATGCCGCCCGTGGAGAGCGACATTCTGGTTGGATTAAAGCATCCAAAAGCTGTAATTAATTTACTTTTCTCAATCGAAACCGAGATAGGACGAGAGAGAAATAGAAACATAAATAGAATCGGATTGGAGCGGAGCAGAGCTACTCTCGATTAACCTAACAGTGCGAAGACTTGGCGGTTTGACCACTGAAAGGCTACTCAATTGAGAGAAGAAGCTGTGCGCCTATAGGCATTATCTTAGCATGTCGTACCAATTTTCTATAACTTTTGACAGAGTTTTATATAAATTTTTGGTGAGTTGACCAAAACAATTGGCAATATCCTGCGCTTTCATTGGGAACTGACACACTTTCAATACCCACCAAACAGGAAATAAAACTCAGATAAAGCAAGGATTTTAGGCAAGCTAAAGGCGCACACTCCCTCCAAAGAACGCCACAACAAATATGAGGGAGAATCACTATGTACGAATTGTCATCTACTAATCATCATCAGAACGCCGTAGAAACTGCCTACCAAGAAGAAGTAAATAATTCTAATTATCAGGCAGACGCAGTAATAAATAGTAGCGAGAAGCCGAAAAATGGGGTTCACCAAGGCTTTGACCCTCAACCCCAAGCCGACCCAGCAACAAATCTTAACGATAAACCAAAATCGCGGTTAAACGACAAACACTACTTTGAATGCGTAACCAAGCGAGGGCTAAATCCCGAATGGATAGAGCTTAACTGTCGATCGATGACTGTCAAAGAGGCGAGCGATCGCCTGGGGTATCCAGCAAAATCAGAGGGAATTTGGTTAGAAGGGGTTAACGGGTTCGGACAATTCCGCCCCAACAAACCCTGGAAGAAATTAGAAGCAAGCGCTACGGATAGCACAGAAAACGAGAAAAAAGCCCCCAAATACCGGACAGCGACGGGGGAGGAATACGACGCAATGCTGCCACGCCATCCCCACAACCCCCGCTATTGGGAAGATTTAGTCGCGCTGCAAGAATTGTGCTGGAAAATTGACGGACACCCCTGTTTGGGTATTACCGAAGGGATGTTAAAGGCAATATCCGCCTGTGCCAACGATATTCCCTGCGTGGCACTAGCCGGAGTAGAAATGGGATTAACCCCAGCCAAAGATGACCCCCAGGGCAAACGTTACCTGGTGGAAACCCTGGAAAAGTTAGCCCATGCCGGGTTTGGATTTATTATTATTTTCGACGCGGATGCGGCAATCAAGGAAGGAGTTATCCAAGCCCAGAGGAAATTAGCCTCACAATTGGTTAAGTTTAAAGTACCCGTGTATATTGCCACGGGACTATGGAGCGAAGACCAGGGAAAAGGCATGGACGATTACATCGAAAACAACGGGATCGACAAATTTAAGCGGGAGATAATGGGTAAAATTATCGACCTGGGGGCTTGGGAAAAACAATTCCAAAAACACGATGGTAAAGACAAGCAACTTACCCAGACCGGGTTTGCCCGCCACATAGCCGATAAATATGGAGAAAGGTTGGCTTGGAACGTCCCCGCCAAAGCTTGGTATTGGTACGAGGTAGAGCGCGTCCGACGGAAAGAAGATTATTCCCCTGAAGATTCATCGAAAACTGGCAATAAAAAAAATTCCCAGAATGCTAACAACGGGGATAATTCCCCAAAAATTAACAATAGAAAAAACACCCCAAAAACAAGCAATAGAGATACTTCCCCAAAAATTATCAATAGCGGAGATATCATCTCCTTGGATGGGGTGGAATTAGAAAAAGAAACGGGGGTGTGGAGCGAGATTAGCCACGAACTTGCTTTCGACATGGTTGTCAGGGAGTTACAACTCGAAAACCACGAAGTAACAGCCTATTTTGTCAACGGCGTACTCACCATCCTCAAAGCGAGATTGCACGTCGATTACTGGGATGTAATACCGGGATGGGTATGCTTAGAAGATTGCATCGTCAACATCCGTACCCTGAAAACCAGGGAACACCATCCCGGTTATCGCTTTCTCTCCCGTCTACCTTTTAAATGGAGCGATCGCGAAGTTGGTTGCGAACCCATCAAGCAATGGTTACTGGAAACCTGCGGCAACAATAGCGAATGGTTGGAGGTAATTCGGGCGGCGATGAATGCCACGATTACCGAACGCGGTGGCGAATTGCAGCGTTACACGGAACTAATCGGAGCCGGGGGTACAGGCAAAGGTACGATTTTGCGGTTGGTGCAAATGTTATTGGGCAAAGACAACTACGCCGTCACCACCCTCAAGGAAGTGGAACAAAATCGGTTCGAGTCGGCTAAATTCTACGGCAAGAAAGCCATTTTTATCACGGACTCGGAGCGTTACGCCGGGGATGTGAGCCGATTAAAGGCACTTACGGGTAACGACGAAATCCCGATTGAGAAAAAGGGCGTACAGCAAACTGGCAGCTACAAATTCTTGGGGCTGGTGTGGGTTGCAGCCAACGAAGCTATGCAAAGCAGCGATTATACCAATGGATTATCCCGTCGTCGCCTTTCCATGAGCTTCGAGCGGGTGATTTCCCCCCACCAACGGCGGGACATGATGGACGAATTTAGACCCTACTTGCCAGGTTTATTGTTCTGGGTGCTGTCGATGGAAGCAAGCGAAGTCGCCGATTACGTCCGCAATACAACTAATCGGGTTCCCTCCTTGGGAGCATTTAGCACCGAAGTTTTGCTGGAAACCAACCCCCTCGCCAACTGGGCTGACCAATGTCTGTATTACGATCCCAATATGGAAACCAAAGTCGGCGATGCCACGGGAGATGCAAGTTACTGCCTCTACGCCAACTACGCCCAATGGGCAAGTGCTAACGGGCAGGGGACGATGACAACCCAGCGTTTCTCCAGCAATTTAATTAATTTGCTCAAAACCCAATTGGGAATTGATGCTAGCAAACGCAGAACCAATAAGGGACGGTTTATTACCTGCGTCGGTATACGAGCGCCAGGTCACAATTTCCCCCTACTTATTTCTGGAGAAAGTAATCAGCCAACCCAGTCTACCGTGGGTAGCTCCCTCGCACAAAGGCAAGAAGCCGCTCCACAATGGAGTTCTCCCCCTGGAGTGACCAGCTCACCACCGGGTTGTGACGACTTGGTGACAACTAGGGTGACGACTGAAATGACGACTGAAAGTATTGGTAGTTATGATTCTCAACAAAGTGACGACCTTTTTAATAGCTCTAAGGGACATCAATCAACAACCAATACTACTTGCTTCGATAATAAAGAAGAAATTGAAGCTGGTACAAGTTGTCATTTTGACTCAACACCTTCACCTGTAGCCGATTCAGGTCGTCATGAAGGTGACATGGTGTCGCCACAAAATCAGTCGCAAGTCGTCACAAATCAACCTGAAAACGCGATTGCAAACAACACACAAAACCCTGAAACCATTACCAATGAAGAAACTCAATCGATTAGCCAACAAATCTTTGCCAATTGGAATAATATGCTCGTACTAGGTCAATTGATATTAGCGATCGCGGACACCGAGATATTATTTGAAGCCGTCCGCAACTTGACGAACGACCAAATCAAACATATTAAAGATGCTGCAAAACAAGCTTGGAAACCAGGTTGTAGTTCTTATGGTGAATATTGTGGCGAAAAAGTTGAATTAATGGAATTTGGCAACAACCGCAATTGGAAGGTACGTTCCGCCAACGGTAGTCTTATGCCCGCAGCACGAGGTAATGTCCGTCCCTGGCTGGGGATTTAATTGACTGCGTGGCTAACACTACTACCTAAACCCAATAAGGAGGAACTATAGAATTATATGAACTTTAATTTGTGACAAAAACCTATGCATACTATAACTGGAGGAATTAAGGAGTAAAAATATAGACTTTTTGTACTACACTTAAAAAGATTATCATACAGAATAACTAGTAGTATTTAATACTTTTATAAACTGTAGTACATTAAATGGTTGACTTAACTCTATACTGGCAACAAATCCAACAAAATCATGCAGGTGTACACGTAGCCTTACAGTGGGTAGCTGCGGTAATCTATGAACAAACTGAACAAACTGTAGCAATCTCGGAAGTTGATAAAGTTAAGTTGAGTGAGGCACTTGAGCTTGGATTTCTCACAAGCGAAGATGGTAAAGTAGGTTTTTCTAAATCAGAGGTAAGACAAGACTACTTAGTTCGTCATGCTGTGGATTTAGCGCTCGCGGTTTGGAATGAAATTGAAGATTTTGTTAATGTCTTTTATGACATATACAGACATAATATCCGTATAAATTTTGGCAGCAAAGTTGGACTTTTTGTATTACTTGTACTTAAACAAGAGTATAACAAAGACATAGTAAGTCATGTAACTAAAGTATTTAAACAAGAGAATACGAAAACTGAACGATGTAGAGTAAGAGGAACGCTTTACGAGCTATTTTGTGAGGCTCTCCCAGAACTCGATCTTAAATTAGAAACTCTAGTTGATGCGTTAGAACTTATATCTCAAACTAGTGCTGAATATAAAATTTACTCGGTTGTGGAAAACTTAGCTGCTCGTTCTCAAGAGAATGCTGATTTTCTTTACAGCCAGTTTGTAGCACGTTTTGAGTCACCGATTGTTGGACAAGCTTACCATGCCCTTCTCAAGTTTGCTAATTTTAACTTCAAAATAGCTCATTCCCGTGCGCTTATCTTGACGCAATCCGAAGTTCCAGTACTTTGTCGGATGGGTATCGCCGCACTTGGTGAGTTTAAGTACGGTAATGATAAGCAGTCTGTATTACTACAAAATACTTTAGATAGATTTAATTACTTGAAAACTACATTTAATCCTGATATTGAGCTTGTGTTGCTTAGAGCTTACGGTAATTTAGCTCCCATATCAAATGAAGCTGCAACAATTTTAATCGAATTTGCATCATCCAAAGACCCTGCTGTTCAGAAGCAGGTAGCTAGTATTTTGTTTCTAAAACATAACGAACTATACAACCATTATTGGCAAAAAGAAGCACTTTTGAACTTGGTGCAGGTGATTTTATTTCCATCGGAATTATTACAAACCTTAGATTTTTGTATAGAGTTTTATGCAAAAAACGACTTAGCATTCGCATTTCAAGTAATTGAGTCAATAGCTTTGTGTTGGGACTATAGCAGGACATCTCGTGATGCAACACTACCAAAAATGTTAAATAGCACTTTTATGGAGCTATTTAACAACCATATCGACGCATTGAACGCAGCAATTACTCACTGGTTTGCATCTTCATATTCGTCATTACATATTGCTGGAAGTAATGTGATTGATTACTTTTATTCAATTACGCTGGGGGAAAGTCGAGAAGAAGTACAAGAAGTTAGTAGCAAAAAAACATCGAGAAATAGAGTATTTTTACTAAACAAGAAAGTACTAGATACCCTAGACGAACAAACATTAGTTTGGGTTTTATATCGGCTTGCAGGTTATATAACAACAGATGCACATTCTCTTGCAGCTATGTTACTGTCGGCAATCAAGCGTGAACCACCTTCGCCCGATATTGCTAGGTTAATTGTGAACTTATTAAGCGAATATGTACTTTACAACTATCCGCGTGAGGCTGGTGATTACTTGAAATCTAGAATGGAAGATTCGGATGTCACCGCAGAAGAACAAAATGTCATTCGAGAGGCGCTGAGTTGTTCTGATGCTTATTTTGAAGCGCGGGAAAAACTCCCCCGTCTAAAAGAACTTGAACCACCCTCACAGCGAACATACCTTTTGCGATTAGCCAAGTGGAAGCAGCAAAACGCAATGATGGAAGAAGCAGAGAGATATTCTGTGTTTGCCAATATATGTTCTAAAGTCAGTCTCAAGTATGGTCGTTCCTATTTTTATGAGCGAGATGGGAATTTTACAGAACCCTCTAAGCTTGCTAGTTTTTCTTTTGAGTGCGAGTTGCCGCAAGGTGAATTTATTGACCCTATTGGGCAAGATTATCTGCGAAGGCAATGGCGAAATGCGGGGTTACACAAAACGAAAAACGTAACGGATGAAACTGCTGGGGAGGTTAATGTATGAAGCTGGTTATCCGCGAGTATCTTAGTATGCTCAAAGAGTCGGGGGAAATAGATGCCCTGCTCCCTGACCTTCTTTTGGCGATGGGAATTGATTTATTAAGTCGTCCAGCTATTGGTTCGCGCCAATTTGGTGTAGATATTCCTGCTGTCGGTATTGATCCTAAAGATAATAGACAGAAGTTATTTTTACTGACTGTAAAAAAGGGAGATATTAATCGAAATAGCTGGAATGGGGATAAAAATGCCGTGCGTCAGTCGCTTGATGAAATACTTGATTCATACCTACGTAATCGCGTTCGACCAGAACATGAGGCATTACCAAAGAAAATAATCCTCGCAACTGGGGGCGAATTAAAGCAAGATGTTGAACCAGATTGGGTAAACTATGTTCATCGGCACGCTGGTTCAGACCCGAAATATGGCGAGGTTGAGTTTGATTTTTGGGGCGCGGACCAATTAACTTTACTTATCGAACAGTATCTTCTCGACGAATATCTATTTCCAGAGTCAGTTCAAAAATATTTACGTAAAACAATTGCGCTTGCCGACCAAAACGAAGATGAACCGCGCTATTTCTATAAGTTAATTGAAGAAATTTTATTTCAAGGGAATCTAACAAAAGACAAAAGTAAAAGTGCAGAGCGCAAGCGTCAGAAAGCTCTCTGCTTGCTTGATTTGAGTCTTAACATCGTTTTTTATTGGTGTCAAGAAGCTGATAATCTCAAACCTGCGCTACTTTGTGCCGAACGCACAGTTTTGCTTACTTGGGATTGGATGCGTCAAAATGAGCTTTTTAATTGCAAGACAACGAACGAAAAGTTTCACCATCTATTATCAACTTACCTCAAAGTCAGTAGTGCATATGCGTCCAAGCTCCAGCCACACTGTTTTGTTAAAGATGGTTTATTTGGTTATGGTGCTGATGAACTGGAGTACCCTCTTCGTACCTTTGAGGTTATTGGCATTCTTGGCACGTTAGGTATGGTGTTTATAAACTTACTTGCTATTACGGATAATGAAGGGCTTCGTGAGAGTTACTCTAAGCAAATGCGAGCAGTAGGAGAAATGCTCGCAGCTTTGGTTGCAAATAATCCTTCTGCATTTGTTCCTTTGCATGACTTTCATTCGATTGATATTAACCTGGGACTACTTACGCTTGCTAGTGCCGGATGCACAAATGTAGCTGCTCATTGGGTTACAGAACTAGGCTCTCGTATATTTCTTGCTTACAAAACCGGTAAATATTTTCCCATTGCTTCCGATAGATATGATGACCTTATTGCGATAGAAGTTGGACAAGCTCCACCAAAAGAGAAGCTGATGGAAGTTTCTACGCTTTTACCTACACTTGCTGGCTGGTTTGCAGTTTTAAATCTCGCTGATGAGTATAAGCCTTTCCAAGAAGCTATCACTAAAACCTTTGCAACAACAAATTTTCAGTTTTGGTTTCCTGATGAAGAAACAGATAAATATTTGTATAAAACCAACGCAGGATACGAAAGTGGAACAACTTTGTCTTCAATTCAATTACCAAAGACATTGGATGACTTTAAAACTTACATTTTCCGGCTTCATGAAAAGCAGGAAGAAGTGTTTAGTAACCTCTCGTGCGTTAATGGTGGATGGTTTGTACTAGGACTCATTGCTAGCCGTCACTTCCGAACACCTATTATTCCTGGGTATTGGCAAAATTATGTTTGCGAGCAAGATATTAACGAAGAACAAATTCCTGAAGAACAATCACATAATTTAGAATAAAAATTGGACATCTATGACAAGTTGGCTGTTAAGTTTGTTGATTTTTTAAATCAGCTAGTAACATAGCTATCATCAATTTAATAATAATTTTTGTCTTAAAGTTCAAGCTCACTTTGCTTTTTCTCTTGCCGCAGTTGTTTTCGCTCCTCCTGCCGTAGCTCAAAATTTGCCCTCACCATCAACTCTTTAACCTCAGTTTGGGTACGCTTGATCGGGCTGGCATTGATAATTTCCTTAATTTCTGACAACGGTTTTTTCAATTGCAACAACCGTTTGGCAATAAGATAATCCCGCTTCTCCCCATCAAATTGCTCTAGTTTTGAACAAATTTGTTGATATACAGCTTGCCACTGCTGATTTTGTGTGGTTTCGTCCTTCTCCCCATTCTTTGCGCTAGCATTAGCGGCAGCGACTCCCGCAGGGAGTATCGCAAACCTATCACTCTGCTCAAACCCAGTTGCAGCACCATAATTTACCGGATTCAACAGCAATTGTTTAATCGCCATATCATCCCGTTGTGGTTGGTAACTGACACCCTTGTGTTTCTGCAAACCTGGGAAAGTATAGGCAGCACCCAAATGGGAACCACTAAAAGCCTGTCCCAAAAAACTATAACTAATCCCCTTCGACTTGCCGTTGCGGGTAAAACCGTGGCGAACCTCTACCCCTTCCCCCTGCAATCGCTCGATTAACCTTGGCATCGTCAGATGGTCATTTGTGAAATCATGCTCTTTCAAAGCCGTGACACGATGGTCGCAGACCGGGCAAAGCCCATCGATAATTTTCTGCAACTGCATCTTAACTGGCAGTTCTGGGGAATTATCCCTCAACCCCAAATCGTACTCCCCTTGTTCCCGCTCGATTCTGCGGTGTTGTCCCGTGGTTGCGGTGCGCTCTAATTTCTCGTGACTCCCCCGAACTGGTTGCAAATTGTAATCCCGTTCCAACTGCCGAACAATTACCTCGCTGCGCTTGTAATCCCAACCGTCGTGTACGCACCTGCCATCATCGGGGTGAAATAAGCAGTGGTGCAGAAAGTTACGTTAAGGAATTAATCACCAGGAAGAAAAACTGTACCAATTGAAGG
>NZ_NTFS01000006.1 GCF_002289455.1 Brunnivagina elsteri CCALA 953 | reverse complement strand
ATATTTATCGGTGATTTATACGTTTATTTTTCACAAAAACCAGTTAAAATAGGTAATTATAAAGTGGTATTGCTATTGGCTAACTATTTCCTTCTCTCTGCGAGGTTAATAATAACTTGATGGTTGTAGTTGCCGTAGTTCCATGAGGACACAAGGAAGTGAAAGACTTGCAAATTCGATATTATATGATATTAATAGGGGTAATATTTCATAATTTTACCTTTATTAATAAGGGTTTGCAAATCATAATTTTTATATTTATGTAACTGTAAATATACAGATAAATATACAGATTATGTATCTTTATTGTTTCTATAAAATACAACAGCTTCCTAGATAAATACCATATATTGCTATGGCGAAAATTGCTAATAGAGGCAAGTTATCTTTCTTTGAGTGGTGAGTGAGTAGTGGTTATTAATGGGTAAGAATTAGCATCTGATAGTTGATAGATAGCCATCAGTTATTAAAAGACGGTTAGTGGTGAAACTTTTTCGGCAAATCCGACAGAGACATTTGGCAATGCTTTTAAACATAAACTGTAGTCCTTACAGGTAGAAGCATAGTGCTGGAAAACCAATAACCAACAATTAACAATTACTACGGGAGTCAATAATCTAAAATAAAGATGCAAAATTCAAAACTGCGTAACTTAGTGACAGATAGCAATTCCCAATGGCTAGCTGTGCCAGCCGAATTAAAGCTGCTACAAGATGAAATTCATGTTTGGCGGCTAGAATTAGATAGACCGGAATCTCAATTAAAGCAGTTCATCAAATTGCTTTCCGATGACGAACTTGCTAGAGCCGATCGCTTATATTTCCAACAGCATCGGCAGCGTTTTATTATCGGTCGCGGTATACTACGGACAATATTGGGCAAGTACTTAGATGTAGCACCGCAGGAATTAGAATTTTCCTATGAAGCTTTTGGTAAACCAGTTTTAGCCGAGAAATTTAGTTCTAGTAACCTGTGGTTTAACCTATCCCACTGTCAAAGTATGGCATTATGTGCGGTATGTCTCAACCGTCCAATTGGCATAGATTTGGAGTATATTCGTCCAATTACGGATGTGTTGACATTAGCGCAGCAATTTTTCTCGGTAAACGAATATGCGGCAATGAAATCCCTACCTCCGAACCAAAAGCAAGAAGTATTTTTCCGTTACTGGACTTGCAAAGAAGCATATCTCAAAGCGACTGGTGCGGGTATTTCCCAACTTCAACAAATCGAAGTTCTTTTTAGTTCCAACGAACCAACCAAAATCAAAAATGCCCCAGATTGGAACTTGCTAGAGCTTTCCCCAGCACGTAATTCGATTGCTGCGATCGCAGTATCTGGAAACCGAGGAAAACTTAAGCTCTGGGAATTTTAATTAGGGGAAAAGGTCATATAGTATCATTTATAATACCTTTTCCCAACCTAAATTTTAATGTGCATCAATCCCAAAAATAAAGGGTGTAGAATTTACACCCTTTATTCATCATCTTATTTATATTTAGCACTAACCCTAAAACCAATATCCCCAACCTCTTCAAGAAGTCAGGGATATAAACAGCATAAATTTATATTGGTAGGGGCAAACGGTTGTTTGCCCTTTTATTTGCCCTAATATTTACCCTTTTATTTGCCCTGATATTTACCCTTTCAGCTAACCCATCTGAATAAACCCAGATTCAATCAAGAAAGCAGAATATATCATAAACAAATTTGAGTCAATTGGAGGACATACAATATTGCTACCAGCTAACGCCTTAATTGTCGCCTCACAGCTAATAAAAGGTCGTTTTGCCTTCAAATATAAATCAGGAATTGTGAGTTGTTCTTTTGACCAGCGCTCAAGTAAAAATGGTCGTAGTGTGTACAGAGGATTGTCAGAAGAGCTAATATTAACTAACTGATTTTGCCACTCTTCATAGGGAATAAGCTCAACAGAAAAACCAAATTTTCTTACCCAATTTACTAAGTCTTGTAAAGGAACAGGTTGGGGATGTTGTAAATTAAAAGCCTTACCCAGAGACTCTTTTTGTAGCGAAAGATGAACAATCGATTTACTAACATAATCCACAGGAGACATATCCATCATGTAATCTACATCAGGGAAACTTCCCATTTGTAGACAACCCTTAATCATTAAATTAATGAAATCATCAATATTACCAATACCAGTTTCACTATGACCAGAAATCAACGGAGGACGATGAATAGTAATAGGAAGCCCTCTTTCCTTGGCAATTTTTACCAATCTTTCAGCTACCCATTTAGTCTGGGAATAACCTAGGAAAATACCTTCCCAATGTTTAAAATCATCATCTTCCTTAACAACCTGACCTGCATAAATAGGAGACTCAAATACAGCTACACTAGAGACATAATGCAGAGGTTTAACTTTAATCGAACTTGCTAACCGTAAAAGCTCCTGAGTACCCAAAACATTCGGAGCTTTAAGTGCCGAATAAGGGTAAACATAATTCAATGTTGCCGCACTGTGATAGACAGCATCCATATTTGCAGCCAACATTTCAAAAGCTTCTTGACTAATCCCTAAAAGTGGCTGTGATAAATCACCTAAAATAGGCATAATTCTGGGTTCAAAACTATCTTCCCAGATACCATATTTTTCTAAGTTGCTCTTAATCTTACTCTTCCCAGCGTGAATATTAGCAGCACGTACTAAACAGTAAATATCTGCATTTGTTTGCTGCAACAACTCATAAGCAAGAAATGCACCCAAAAACCCAGTAGCACCTGTCAAAAATACATTATCTGGTGTAGAAGTAAAGGCAAAAGAAGAAGAAGCAGGGTAAATTCTAGGGTCAAGAACAGCCTCATCTTGTAAATTCACGACAGGACTAAATTTACTAGTAACACTTGTATTTGGAGTGTCATAAGTATTTTCTTCGCAATCTTCAGCCAACCTTTGTGATAAAGCTTCAATAGTTGGATAGTGCCATAACAACACAGGAGAAACTTCTACATCCAATATTTTCTCCAACTGTGTCACCAAAACCATTGCTCGTGACGAATCCAAACCATAACTTTCTAAAGGTTGTTCAACATCAATAGTCTCAGGTTCAACTGATAGTAACTCAGCTAATTTCGTCACCATCCACTCTTGAATGTCTGCTGCGGATTCTATTTTTTTTGGAACTATCATTTACCTATCTCTAAAATGTAAGTTAACAAGCAATTATTTCGAGTAAAATAACTGAAAATACTGAATCAAAAATACTTTCGTAAATCTCTGCGGAGTATCCCAATTCAATAGCTGGGTAATTATTAGGCTTTATAAAGTCGATTTTTCCGGATAATACTGGGAGTAAAAATCATGCAGTTGTAAACCTTGAATTTTTAAACTTTGAACCCGGTATAAATAGCCTGCACCATTCATAATCTGATTAGCAACATCAACAACCTGACGATTTTTTGGTTCAGCTAAATATGAACTTCTTACCCAGTCATTAAAACCACCCATTGCTGGACCACACCAGATTTGATAATCAACTTCCCGTCCTTTTTCCCCAGAGTTTGACCATCGTGAGGATAACCCTAAATACCATTTAAAAATCGAAGCCATTTTCAGCTTAGGATTATTAATCGCCTTAGCTAATTTTTCTGGATTGCGTTGCGATAAATATGTAGCTGTTCCTTCCCAAACTTCAGCAATAGACTTGCGAAAAACCTGCTTTTCTAGCTTTTCCCGTTCTGCTAAGGGAATCGCTTCTATTGAGTCATATGTTCGATACAATTCATATAGCTTTTGTGCCCGCATCGGGAACATTGTGCCGCGTTTGAGAACCTGCAATTTGACTCCCATTTCAAACATATCTGCCGCAGGAGCCATCATTACATCAGCCATTTCTGCCTGTGCAAGTAGCTGTTTTGTATGTTCACAACTTCCCGATTCTATACAGGATTGATTAATTGAACCTGTAACAATATATGCTGCACCCATCATAAACCCAGCTAATGCCGATCGCGGTTCTGCAATTCCACCTGCAACACCGATACGAATTGGTTTTTTATAGTTATATTGTGCCTGAATTTCGTCCCGTAAAGCTAACATTGAAGGCAGCAAAGATACAAGAGGTCTATTATCAGTATGTCCCCCAGAATCTGCTTCTACGGTAATATCATCAGCCATCGGAACTTTCTCAGCCAATGATGCTTGAAGCTCAGTAATTAAACCTTGTTCGACAAGTTGTTTAAGCAAACGTTGTGGTGCTGGTTGGAGAAATTTGCTTGCGACTTCTCGACGGGACACTTTAGCAATTACTTTGTTTTTAATTTCGATTTCATTACTCGAATTTAACCCTAATCCAGCAACACGATAATAAACAATATTGGGGGTTAAATCTAAAAATGCCGATGCTTCAACGACTCGTACCCCATATTTGAGATACAAATCAACAGCACGACGTTCCATTGCTGGTTCGTTAGGACTATGGATTAAATTGAATGCATAAGGTTCAAGAGGTAATGCAGATTGAATACAATTAATAGCAGCTTCGAGTCTATCAGGAGTCAAACCACCTGCACCAAATGAGGCTAGAATTTTTGCTTTTCCCAATGCAATTACCATTTCTTCCGATGCAATTCCACCCGCCATTGCACCAGTTGAATAAGCATATTTTACACCATAATCTGTTAGGAAATTTGGGTCGCCTAAGTTTCTTGTGGAAAGAGGTGCAACTGTTGCTAATAACTCAACTTGTCCAGTTATAGAATTTTCTGTAGGACAAATGTAGCCATCATTAGTAGCACCAATGTTGCCATCAACTCTAACTATATAACAAGGTTTATTTAAAGTTAATAATTTTTCTTTGATACTATTAATGTCAAAAGATATGCAATCTAGCGAACCTTTCCATATTTGATTTTGGTAAAAGGAAAAGGTTGGAAAATTAAGACCATTTGTTTGTGGATTTATCACTGTACCAACAGTTCTCACTGATTTATTCCTCGAATATATTCAAAACGCAGAGAGATAATTAGTTAGGAGTTAGGAGTTAGGAGTTAGGAGTTAGAAGTTAGGAGTTAGAAGTTGGGAATTGGGAATTGGGAATTGGGAATGCTTAGAGGATGTTTATAAATAAAATATGAAGCATAATTCATATCACAAATCGGCTAATTAGCCAGAGTCAAAGCCAGCCAGCCAGGGAATTAATTCCCTGTCTAATAGCTCAACTCCTCTAAAGAGGACTGAATGAATAATAAGGTTTTTGGTGCTTAATAATTATTCTCTAAATATCCTCTTAGAGCATCGACTTATAACTTAATCTTGGTAAATATCCACCCTAATTATTTATCAACAATTACCTATAGCAATCCTAAACAATAAAGATAAATTCTCTTTATTCTCTTCTTGGCGTACTTTGTGTCTTGGCGGTTACTCATTTCATTTATTGCCTATTACCTATTCACATAATAAATGTTCAGCACAAGCTAATTGCAATTGAATAATATCACTGATTTGCTTGCTATATTCTTGGCGATTATTTAAGAAGCTTGCGTGGTTCTGAGTAACCTTATAATTATTAGCAGTTAACTTTTCCAAGTGTAATTGACTAATATGAGAACGATAAGTTTTGGTTTCAGAATTCTGTGTTGCTACGGGTAGCGGCGAAAAAGGTTCTGGTTTGACGACTCCAGATAACTCTTCAAATTCTATATGTTTGCTGGAACTAAAACTGTTATTCGTGACCTTTTTCATGGGTAATTTCTCTTGCTTTTTAATTATTTTTTCTTGCTGAATAAAAGTACTTGTCTCAACTTTAATACTTACTTTCGGTGCTTCGACAGATAGATTTTGGAAGATTTGTCTATTTTCGGGTGTAAGTATTTTTCCTATTATTGAATCCCCACCAACTGTCACAGTTTTCATATTCACTTTACTAGGTTTAATGCTGACTTCTTCTGTTGAGTAAAGCGGTGCTAAATTCAGGGGAACTTGATGACTGAGTAGTTTTGCTAATGCTCTGACAATAGAGGTATGGTCATCAACTCCCCGACGATTTAAGGGTATAGTAATGTGGGGTTTTGTCTCTAAAGTTTTGTCAATCCAACGGGAACAAATATTACCAGAACCTGTTTCCAGAAAAATTCTGGCTCCATCGTTGTAAACTTGGTTGATGAGACGGGGAAAATCGAGAGGTTCAGACAGACATTTGCCAATACTATGGGCAATACGATCGCACTCTAAATCGATTGGTTGATATTCTGCGGAGGAATAGAATTTTATATCAGGTAATTTTACGGCTGGCGATGTATTAATTCTGACAATTTCTCCGTATTCAGAACGCATTGCCTCGTTATGGATGGCGTGGTTGAAGGGAGCGCGAAAGGCATTACAGCCAAGGGATTGAATCACGCGATCGCACCCTTGAGTATCTCCGGCAATAACGACTTCTTCGGGTGTATTAATTTGGGTGAGGTAAACGCGATGTTCGTTTTTCAAAGCTTCCCGTACTTTGTCGGGTTCTGCCATTAATAGGTAGGTACTCCAGAAGCTATCATCTCCTGTATGGTGTTCCGTTGGCATTCCCCAATATTCCCGCACGGCATTTTTGACTCCGGATACCCTGTCTACAAATAGGGGGGAGGTATGCAAAGCGCTAACACTTTGACTAAAGTCGCTCCAAACACCTGTTGATAACATCATGCTTGTTTCTCCTAAGCTGTAACCGAATACATACTTAGGTTTGACTTGGAAATCATCACGAATAATAGTTGTGATTAACCGAGCAAAACCCATGTCGGTTTCAAAAATAGCTCGTGAGTCTTCAAGGAGCTGCTTTTCGAGGTTTTCTAGTTGACGGTTGGAAAGTTTGTTGAGACTGCGGGGAAATACCAGACGGGAAACATCTGCAACAATGCTGTACAAATTTTTTAGTGCTGTATCTTCATGAACCTGTGGGAATAAGCGGAAAAGGTTACGTCCAATACCAATATATGAGTTGACGGCAGCAGGGTAGATGTATGCGACTTGACCATCTTTACCCAAAGGTTTAGGGGTGAAATAACTACCTAATGGTGTTAACCAGTCTTCCCCTGTGGTAAAAGCTTTGGTAATTCCTTTGACTGCATTATCGATTTCTTTTGTGAGTTCGGTTTGATTCCGTCCAACTATTGCGAGGGTATATGCTGATTTTTCTTTGGTTTGGAATATTGTAAAAGTCTGACTAGCAAGTTTAGCTAGTTGGGAATCCTGGGTAATCAGATTTTGCAGATTTTCGAGTTGGGTAAGCAAATCTGCTAAGTTACTACCCCCCACTGGGAATAGATAAAATGGAGTTTGGTGCAAATACTTACTCTGACGCTCTACCTGTTCTGCATCTTCCGACAAGATTAGGTGAGCATAAGTACCATTGATATCCATACCGTTGATTGCTGCGACACGTTTTTTCGCATCTTTACCCAAAAACCACGGTCGTGATTCGGAAGCTACGTAAAATGGACTACCTTGCCATAGTTCTGGATTTTTTACCCCATTCCACTTTGGTGTACCGGGGATATATCGGTGATACAGACATAATGCTGTTTTGATTAAGCTGGCAATTCCTGATGCAGTGTAAGTATGACCGATGTTTGATTTTACGCTGCCAATTGCACAACTCAATCCATTCTTGCCGACAGAATATGCTTGTAATAATCCGGCAATTTCCGCATCATCTTCTTGAGTGACACCACTACCATACACTTCTACGTATTCCACTTCGCTGGCTGGAATATTTGCAGTTTTAAATGCTGAAGTGCAAACTTGATGTACTTGGGATGGATTGGGAGTAACGAGGGATTTATCTAATTTATCGAAATTATTTTCAGTAGCATATTGCTGACTAAAACTAATCCCATCAACCACCGCATAAATACGTTCTTGATTTGCGATCGCAACATCATGACGTTTCAATACTACCGCACCAGCACCTTCTCCCACATTCCAACCATTGGCTTTTTGGTCGAAACTTAGGGTTTTTGTACCTGTATTTATCGGTGCTAATTGATTCCGCAACAAGATATTTTCCAAACCTGCCGCTAAATCCACAGCACCAACTAAAACTGCATCAACTTCCCCAGTAGTCAAGAGATTCTGAGCAATTTCTAATACCCTAAATGTTGAGTTCTCACCTGCTGCTACAGTGAAAGTTGGTCCTGATAAATCCCATAGAGCGGAAATCCGACTTGCCATAATATTGCCAATGTAGCTGACATATTCGCTAGTCTCCACAGGGTTGTGAATCCCATCTTTAACAACTGTTTCCAGTTGAGCTACTTTCTCGGCAGGTAGGGAAATTTCCCCCGCAATCAAGCCTTCTTTTACCTGCCAATCCAAATTCCAACGCTGCTGCAAATGGTGAACCGAAAACTCTGTTTCCGTAGCAATTAATACCGCGACATTACTACCTTCTTTAATACCCGCATCTTCTAAAGCGCGATCGGCAACTTTCAATAAGAGCAATTGCTGCGGATTCAACTTTGCTAATTCATTCGGTGGAATTTTGTAAGCTAACGTATCGACATCAAAATTTTGAAGATATGCTCCCTGGGGCAAATTTCCCGCTTCGATTCCATACTGCTTGAGTAAATCTGCTTGCTTTTCCACACCATACCAACGTTCTGCTGGTAAAGGGACAAAATGCTGCGTTCCGTCGTAAATACTGCGTTCAAAAGCATCCAACCCATTACAATTTCCAAAAAAAGCATCCATTCCCACGATCGCAATTTTTGTTGGTATCAGTGCTTCCTCAGCATAGGTTGGGTGTGTTGTCATCCCTTGTTCTAAAATTATATGTGCATTGGTACCACCAAATCCAAATGCACTCACAGCAGCACGTTTTACGGGTGCTTTACTTGCCCAGTTGGTGGCACTGCGAACAACATTTTTTGGAGAAATCACATTGCTCCCAGTTCCCAAGGGTTCCTTGATGTTGATTGTCGCTGGGATAACCCCCTTAGACATGCTCAGAAGCACCTTGATTAACCCCACAGAACCCGCAGCAGTCAAAAGGTGTCCCACATTTGCCTTCGCTGAACCAACTAGGGGTGAAGCTTGATGTTTGCCGAAAAAGGTTTCAATGGAATTAAATTCAGTGGTATCACCGAGTAAAGTACCCGTAGCGTGACACTCCATGTAATCAATATTTTTCGGGTTGAGATTTGCCTCTGCATAAGCACGTTCAAATGCGAGAACCTGTCCTTTGGAGTTTGGACTAAGTAAATGTTTGCCTCTTCCATCATTGGAAAGTCCGTTACCAGCGACAACTGCGTAGATTCTGTCTCCATCTCTGACTGCATCGCTGTAACGCTTTAAGACAAAGATTCCTGCTCCTTCGGCAGTCATTAATCCCCTTGATGATTTGTCAAGTGGACGGCTAATATCGTTGTTTTCCGGGTATCCTTGGATACTAGAAAATAGCATTCGTACAAATAATGGGTCAGATGCACTAATTCCACCTGCCAGCATTATATCTGCCTTATGTGTCCACAAATAATGGGATGCTAATCGAATTGAATATAAAGGAGATGAACAAGCTGCATCAATAGAGCAATGAATATCTGATAATGCCAGTGCTTGAGCAATAATTGCGGCTGGGGAGCCTGATATCATTGCATTATGGGCAGAAATATTCCCATTTGCTGACAGAGTTGATAAATCAAAATCTTCTTTTTGGATCAAGTCACGTATTGTAGATGCGAGAAGTTGCTGATAAATTGGCGCAAATAGTTGGTTTGATGATTTTGTTGGGAAAGATAGAGTGCCTAAAATTACTCCACACTTAGCGAGAATTTCGGGATTGGTTAAGTAGCCACAATCTCGTAAAGCTTGCTTTGCGACATATAACGACCATTTAAAAGTATTATCGAGACGATCGAGAAATTCAGCAGGCAGTTTATAACCTTTAGAATCAAATTTAAAATCGCGAATAAATGACCCTTTTAAAGAGTAAATTTTGTCGGCTTTGCCTTTTTTGGGGTCATAGAATATATTAGGCTCTATTCCCATTTCTTCAGCAGTAATTGTTGAGGTAGAGTCTTTTTGAGCGATGAGATTATGCCAAAATTCATCAGGGTTTTTAGCATCAGGAAATAAACATGAATATCCAATAATTGCTATTTTTTCCACGGTGTTTTTTGTGTGAGGTGTGGGATATGAATATGGATTTATGTCACGCGGAGACGCAGAGACGCGAAGAAGAGGAGAGTTAATTTGTAGTTAATTTGTAGGTTGGGTGGAGGCTTTGCGTAACCCAACATTAATCAGCCTATTTAAGAGTTGTCTGAATTATGATTTATTCTAATAGTTTTGGTAAAATAATACCTTTATTTCCTAATAAACGTGAGAATATATTACCTTCAATATCGTGAACTATGAGATTAGCTGTAACAGATGTTGCTGTTTTTTGCTGGATTTCGCAGGAAACATAATACAGTTGATTTGCTGGTATGCTGGCAAATTTTTCTTCTTTTACCATTTGTCCAGGAAGACAAATTTGTTTGTGGAAATGATACAGCCAAATCCACAGTGCATGGGTACTTATATCAGTTGCATAGGGATTCATCCAACCAACTGGAAATTGTCCTTGTTGTTTGGAACTAATTGGTTTCCAAAAGCATTCAGTGGTGATTTTTTCCGGACTAATATTAACTACACGTTTTATTTCTTGGAATGCAGCACCATGAAATAATGATGATGGATTTTGTTGATAAAATTCTTTGCCTCGTAATGTAATTATGTTATCTGTTTCGAGGTTGAGATTTTCGTATTTGGGTGCTGGGGGAATTTCTCGAACTAATTTAGGATTTGCACTGAAATGAAATACTGGTTTACCGGCAGCATTATGGCTGAAAATTTTGGCTTGAAATTCAATTTCTTGTCCTTCAATTTTTGAGATTTCTTGCAATTCTAGAATATGTTCGCTGGCAAGATTTTCGTTAAAAATGATACCTTTCAAAACTCTAAAATCGTTAGCGCTGAAAAATCGATATCCTGGATATAAATGTTCGCAAGTATCTGCAATCCAAGATACAGCACAAGTAGCAGGTAATACCAAGTTACCAGCAATGGTGTGGTCGATTAAAAATGGGTTTGCTTCAGCTTGGAGACGACGATGTACTCGATGTGTGCGTAACTCAGTACCCAAAGGTGCAGGTGGAAAAAACATTGGACTACCGATAACTACTTGGGTAGTATTTTGGTGTGCTGGGTTGAGTTCGTTGACCAACATCTGCGTACCCGCATCGACTGGGATAATATCAATACCCCGACGGGCAAATTCCTGTTTGAGTTGAGGTGTCACCATTCCGCTATCCCAACCACCCCAGTTAATTGCTACTACGTGACATTCGGGATGCTGCTGTTTGATTAAATGGGCTGATTTGTTGAGAATTTCATTTGCGATCGCATAGTCTGATTGTCCGATGTTTCCGTAAAATCCGGTGACGGAGGAAAATAATACTAGGTGTTTTAGTTGACTGACGGGTATGCAGTGAAGTAGGTTTTCTAATCCTTGTACTTTGGCTGTATATACTTTTTCAAAGTCTTCTTCGGTTTTCTTTTCTATTAGTTTATCTGCTAAATTACCTGCTCCATGTATGATTCCGGTGATTTTCCCAAGTTTGCTGGTTGTTTCTGCTAGTTTTGTTTTTAATGTTTCTAGGTTGGTGATATCTATGCTTAAGTATTCGGCGTTTCCACCAGCTTGGTTTATTGCTGCTAATGTTTGTTTTATTTCGCGATTGGATGCGATTTGGTTGTACATTTTTTGGACGCTGATTGGTGTTGGTTTTGCACCAGTTGCTAAAATGTATTCCATGATGCGTTTTTTTAATGTTGCTTCGTCAATGCAGTTTTTGGCAAATTCGGGTTCGCTTTCTATTAGTTGGGAACGTCCTAAAAGAATGAATTTACAGGGATATTTTTGGGCTAGTTTGATTGTACATTTTGCGGTGATTCCTTTGGCTCCTCCGCTAACTACAAATACGGAGTCGCTGTTGATGTGGGTTTTGATTGGCATAGGTTTTATTCGGGGAGATGGTGTTTATGTTGGGAGGAGATAAGCTTTAGAAATATGGAGGAGGAAACCGCCAAGACGCGGAGTACGCCAAGGAATAAATGAAGAGAATATCAAATTTTGTGTTTGGATAAGCGATACCTTCTATCTATATTTATCCGCGTTTATCTGCGTTTATCTGCGGTTTTTATCTCTTATCTATCGTAATATAGTGAATTAGGTGAGTTTCTACGGGGGTTGTTATTGTCGTTGTTATCATCACTTTCATTGGGGTTTCTAATTGTTTGGGAAATGAAAATGAAAAACCCAATCATGATAATAGTGATAATTGCAATTAAATTATTATTACTATTACTATTGCTACTATTGTTGGAACTGCTACTACTACTATTACTTGCGAGGCTGGTGTTACTTCCTCCTGAATTTCCTAAGCGAACATCTCCTAAGTCTTTTTTGTCGGATGATAGCCAAATTGAATATTGATAAGGTCTATATCCTGATGCTTCTACGTATATTTGACCTTGGACGTTTTTAGCTTTGTCTGGGTTGATTTGAAAGAGATAAATTCCTTCTAAGTCTGTGTGGGAAGTCAGGGAAATTTCATCGGTTTTTAATGAAACTTTGGCTCCTCGAATCGGTGCTTGTTTTTCGTAGTCAATTATACGACCGATATAATTTATTGTGTTTTTTTTTGACATATTTAATTAGTTTTGGAAGTTGGGATGGAGGAACATGGAGATATTGTTTCTCCATGTTTTCCGTTGTTTTCTGTCTGCGTTCCTCTTGCTAGCTAGTTCTTTTATTTCGCTATCAGTGTCACTCTTCCTTGGGTTCCATAAGCTACTTCGGTGAGGTTACGATTTGAATCATGCAATTCTGCGATGATGTGTTTTGCTGATGTCTCTGCGTCGATTGCTGGACTAATATCGATCGCTCGGCAAAATACGTTTGACCATTCCCAAATCATGGTTTTGCTTAACCCAAATAAACCTGCTGCGATCGCACTATATTTTGTTTGCTGTCCATCTATTTGATGTGCTAGTCCGAAAGCTCCATCAAGACGAGCTACTGTACAAAAACAACTACGTGTTTGTGATGCTGCTTCGTTTAGGGATTTTTTCAGGTGTTTGGCGATTAAGAATACCTGTTTGACGATGGCTTTTTCTGCTGGGTTGTAATAGATACCGTTGTCGTTGGGTACTGGGAAGGTTGGATGGACGTGAATAAATGCACCGATGGAACCGTAGTTGGTGGTTATTGCATTCAGTTGTGTTTGCAAATGTGCTTCACTCAGTTCTGTCAGTACTACCCTTTCAATACCCGCAGGTAATGTTGATTTGTTTGGTGCGATCGCAGGAAAGTTCAAGATAACGACTTTCCAACCTTGTTCGCTTAAACCACTGGCAACTTCTACTGTTGTATCAGAACCATCGTCGGTAATCAGTGCTATGTAACCGCTTGCTGGTTGAAAATCTAGCCAATCTGGTTGGTTGAGGATTTGGAGAGATGCGGGGAGTCTCTGAATCCCCGTATCTAAATCTACATCCAAATCGATATCATCAACAATGCTTACATCGGTTCGTCTGTCAATCGAATCAAATTCAAGCTTTTTTTTTTCACCCCCAGCAAGGTTCTGGAGGTAATTAGCGATTTGTCCGATGGTACGAAGTTCGGCTATTTCCTCCATGTTATCGGGTTTGGGTAAGTCGGGGAATGCTTCTTGCAATGCTCCCATTATCTCGACTCGTTTGATGGAGTCAATTCCCAAATCCGCTTCCATGTCCATGTCGAGTTCGAGCATTTCGACTGGATAACCTGTTTTTTCGCTGGTGATGGCTAGTAATGCTTGGTCAAGGTTTTCGACATTAACTGTTGTTGTTTGTGCGTCTGCGATACCTTCGGTAAGCTTCGCTAACGCAATTGTGGGAACTTCGACTTCTAAGTTTAAAGGTTGATTTAGGGTTGCAACTGCTGCTGTCACTTCAGGAATTAAAGGTTCAACAATTAATGGTGTTGTTGCAGCGAATGTAACTACGGGTATTATATCTGCGTTATTTGCTACTGACGCGATACTACCGTTGGGAGTCGCTGAATTATTCGATTGCAGATATTCTACTATTTGTGCGATCGTGCGCTTTTCACCCAGTTCTTCGAGGTTTGGTTGGGGTAGTTCTGGGTAGATTTCTTGCAATCCTCCCAAGATTTCGACTCGTTTAATTGAGTCGATTCCCAAGTCAGCTTCCATGTCCATGTCGAGTTCGAGCATTTCGACTGGATAACCTGTTTTCTCGCTGGTGATGGCTAGTAGTCTATCACTTAAGTCTGATAAGTCGATTGTTGGAGTTGGTGAGTTTGTAATTGCTGTAACTATTGGTTCTTTAATTACTGTTTCTTTAATTACAGTTTGTTCAATTACAGGCTTTCCAATTACTGTTTTTTCAATTACTGGTTGAACAATTGATTTAGCTTGTACGGAAGATGAACTATGATTAAAAACTTCTGTCGGTACTTGTATCGCCGTAGGTGTAGGAATTATAGGTAAGATTTCTACAACCTTATTTGTAGCTGGTTTGCGAATAACAGGTATAGAGTCAACCTGCTTTTCGACTGACTGAGTATCTGAAGTTTGTCGACTTGGTGCAGTTGTTAATAATTCTTCAACTTCAGCATTCCCAGAATCACCAGAAATAATCTGTGCATATTCTTGCTGGATGACTTGGAAAAATTGCTTAGTGTACTCAACTTGATGCTGAAGGTATTGTTCGTGAACCCGCAGAGTTTCACCTTGCTGGGAATGGAATTGCATCATACTGCGTTCCAAACTCTCCATCACCACTGCTTTGGTGGGATTTGCAGCGTCAAAGTTAGCAAATAAGCTATTTTGTTGCTGCATCAGTTGGAAAAAGGTTTGTGCGTATTCCTGTTGATGATTTAGATACAATCCGTGAACTTGTAAATTTTCACTTTGATTTTGTTGAAACTGTGCCAGGACGTACTCTAAGCTTTCTAAAACCCGTTGGTAATAAGCCAGATTGTTTGATGTAGGTTGCATTTGTGACTGTCTTGCTGGTTGAGTAACAGGTGGGACAGATTTTTCTGGTTCTGAGTTATGAAGGTTAATCTGAGTGTTGGGTATTAAATTAGACTTCACTTCAGAATTACCATTTTTACTGCCATTCGTATGGTTTGACGTAAAAGTGGCTGGTTTTGATTCTGGATGCGAACCTGACACTGTTGATGGGATATTTGATGTGGTATTTGATGTTAAGTCGGGTTTAACACCATTGGTAGTAATGGTTGCAACTTGTGCATTGGAGTGATGTCCATTACTAGAGTTGGGTGAGGAATTCGCAGAGATTGACATGCTAGAGGTTTGAATTAATTGCTTTTCAGATTCAACGTTGCAAATGAGTCGTGTTTCTTCAGCTACATTTTCCGCGATGGGCAAAGCCCCGCCTTCGGCGATCGCATTTACTTCTGTGGTGGAAACTTTATATCCATCTTCCAGTGCTTCTGTCCATCCTTTTCGAGTTTTTTCGGAAATGTAATTAGCACCGTTGAGACGAATATTTATGCTTTTAGTTGTCTCAGTTGGAGGTAAAGAAAGCGGTACTTGGTAAGGATCGAGATTTTTGAGGGGCAATCCCGCCACACGCAATTGTACAACAGCTTCCCGCAGCGTGCGATCGCTATTTTTATGGCTGCTACCATTCAAGGCTACGGCAATATGGGGACGGGTTCCCAAAATGTCTTTAACTAGGTTGGTGAGAACTTTACGGGGACCAAATTCTACGAAGCAATAACCACCAGCACCATAAATATTCTCGATTTCCTGCTTAAATAGTACGGAACTGGCAAGGTGGGTTTCCAGGATTCGTTGAATCCCTTGGGGTTCCTGGGGATAAACATTGCCTGTGACGTTGCTGTAAATGGGAACTTTTGGTGTTTGGAAATTGACAGTACGTAGTGCGATCGTAAATGACTTTTGGGCAAAGGCAATTAGGGATGTGTGAAATGCAGCCGAAACAGGTAGCAATATCGCAGTATAACCCTTATCCTGCAAAGCTTGGCGAGCTTGGTGAATATCAGCCGTAGGACCAGCTAAAACCACCTGATTTTGAGAATTATAATTAGCAACAGAAACACCAGGATAATTTGCGATCGCGGCTTCAACTTTGCTCAAATCCTCTCTCACTGCCAACATTGCCCCGGCATCGTAATCTGGGTCTTGGGGTGGTGACATTGCCTGTCCCCGTGCTTTCACTAATAAGCTATAATCTTCATCACTGAAGACTCCCGCAGCCCACAATGCTGTCAATTCTCCAAAACTATGTCCAGCGACAAAATCTGATTTGAACCCAGCTTGCTGCAAGATTTTGTACATTCCCGCACTCAACATCCCAATTGCGGGTTGAGCATATTCAGTACATTGTAATGCCGCAATTTGAGCATTTCTCTCCACCTCGTCAAACACTGGATGGGGGAAAACAACTTCCGAAAGTGGAGCGCAATTATCCTTCAGCAACAAACTGTCCATGTAACCGAACATTTGCTGCATTTTGGGGAAATTCATCACCAATTCCCGTCCCATTTCCAGATATTGGGAACCTTGTCCAGAGAACAAAGCCACAACCTTACCCCCCAATTCCATCCCGCTTTGTCGGTAGAAAATACCTTGGGGATGTTCCCAAGCTGGTAAGGAAGATTTGGTTCGCAACAACTCCACGGTCATTTGCAGCAATTTCGCAGCTTCAACCCTAGATTCTGCCACAAATCCCACTCTCGCAGCACTTAGAGGAATTTCATTACCTTTGCATTCCTTAATTAGTTCGAGATAATCTTTTTGCCCAGCGTGGGATTGCAACTTTGCTAACACTTCTTCGCATCGACTTTGTAACGATGTCACATTATCAGCAAATAGAAGTATTTCTGCTGGTGTACTGTGGAGACGATAGGGATTAGTATTAGCTGTTGGGGTTACATGCTCCTCCAAAATAACGTGGAAATTAGTACCACCAAAGCCAAACGAACTAACACCAGCGCGTCGTGGAGCTTCATTCTCTGCCCGAATCCAAGGACGAGTTTCCGTATTCAGGTAAAATGGCGAATTTTTAATGTTGAGTTTGGGATTTGGTTCGGTAACATTAATCGTCGCTGGTAAAACCTTATGATGCAATGCCAGCGCCATTTTTATCAAACTAGCAGAACCCGCAGCCGCCTTCGTATGCCCAATTTGGGATTTTACACTACCCAGAGCAATATACTGCTTTCTGGCATTGTCATCGCCAAAAAACTCCCGCAACGATGCAAACTCAGTTGGATCACCAGCCATTGTTCCCGTTCCGTGGGCTTCAACCAACCCAACGGTTGCCGGATTAATCCCCGCATCATCGTAAGCACGCTGTAACGCTTTCACCTGTCCTTCTTGACGAGGTGCATATATACTCTTGTAGCGTCCATCGCTTGATGTGCCAATCCCGCGAATCACCGCATAGATTTTGTCTCCATCCCGTTCAGCATCTTGCAAACGTTTTAATACAACCATCCCAATGCCTTCACCTAACATCATCCCGTCAGATTTAGCATCGAATGGTTGAACCTTATCACCAGGAGAAACAGCCGGAGTTTTGCTAAAGGAAATATATGCCATGATGGAGTTATCTGTATCCACCCCACCCGTAAGCATCATATCGCTACGATGTTCAACTAATTCGCTAATCGCCATTTTTAACGCCGCAAATGAACTTGCACAGGCAGCATCAACTACACAGTTAGTACCCCCAAAATTCAAACGGTTGGCAATTCGTCCAGCAACAACATTCGCTAGCATTCCAGGGAAAGCATTTTCATCCCACTTCACATAGGCACTTTTGAATTTGCCAATAATTTTCTCAGTATCCTCATCGGATAAACCACTACTTTTAAGAATCTTTTGCCAAACTGGATACTCCAACCTTGCAGCCAAAGGCATTGCCAGTTGTTTTCCGGAAGCAACACCAAGAATTACACCTACATTTTCGCGATTAAATTCGCTAGTTGTGCTATACCCAGCATCTTCCATCGCTTCTTTCGCAACCACCAAACTTAGCAATTGCGACACATCAGTAACTTCCAAAATATTTGGTGGTAAGCCAAATTCCATCGGGTTAAAATCAACATAAGGAATAAACCCACCGTGTTTACAATATGTTTTATCTTCTTTAGTACGTGGATTAGGATCATAATAATCATCGACATTCCAATGGGAGTCTGGAATCTCAGTAATACAGTCAACTTTATTAATAATATTTTCCCAATATTCACGCAGATTTCTTGCTTGGGGAAAGAGGTTTGCCATCCCAATAATCGCAATCGGATTATCTTGCAGTTTCCTGTTCATCTTGTTGGTTGACATAGGTTTGTCCGACATCCTCTTTTTCTCCTCAATAAACTTTAATAATGCCTGTTCACAATCCTTAATTTGGTCTTCTAATTGCGACAAAGCAGTATCTATCCAAGAAGCAGACATAGGCTAATCTTTGGTAGTGTTGATGATGAGAAGTTTTGTGGAAGGAAACCCCTGACCCACAAACTTCTGATGAAGCTACGGTAATTTCTGTTACCAACCAAAAACGAGCTATCTGTTCTTTACAGCAGCTATTTATTTGCAGTAATCGAAGCCTTTGCGTCAATTAATAAGTGTTAATAGTTAATGGTTAACAGTTAGTTGTGAGATATTTCTAGGGTGAGCATTACCCACCCTTGGTTAATAAGTACTAATACTTAATAACACATATCTAATAGCTAATAACTAATAACAAATAACGAATAACTAATAAAACTGACACTTCTGATTATTTCAGCCATGTAACAGCAATTTTAATCCCATTTTAGTCTAAAAAATGCTACAGATTTATCAGTTGAGGTGTCTGAAGTCGCTTACTTGTGATTCCCCTAAACTATATCTATAACTAGCTCCAAACAAAATGATATAATTGCAAATATTGCTATACCACGGTGGATTCCTGATACTGTGGTGATAGGTCAATTACATTGTTGAAACTCGTAAAATAATCTTGTAATGCGCTAGCTGCTTGACCAGTAAACTCAATCCATTCGTTGTGGCACAGATTTTGGGAAATTGATTCTAATTGAAATAATGGATACTTGGGAGTAGCTATTAAGACAGAAACGCTTTTTTCGCCAGAGCTAGTCCTGCTATCCAATTTTACTGCGGCAACATAACTCGTGTTAATAACAACGTTTTGTATCTTGATAAATGCCATAGCTAATTTAGCGTCCGAGATAATATAATTTAAAGTTTTGACAAACTTGAGTCTGGCAAATTCGTTACAAAAACACCCCTATTCATAAGTCTTTTCTACTAATCAATCGAATAACACCACATTATCCATCAATTATTCCCATCTTTTGGATATTATGCGCTCGTGATTGAGTCGCTAGGAGCTTTATCAATTGAGAGCTTCATAATTACTTTAAACACTAACATATCTATAAAATTTCGGATAAGAACTTCAAGATTTTTATGAATTTGGTGCATAATTAATAATGTAAATGTAAAGTAGAATAAAACAGTATATAATGTTACGATCGCTCGGTATTAGATAATAATTGAATTTGTTATTCATGTACGTTTTTTAGTAGTTTTTCAGATAGTATCTGCAATTGATATTATAAATATTTTTTTAAAATTTATTGAAAAGTAATTAAAAAGCCCGATTTCCTGAGGAAACCGGGTTTTGTAGTTTGATATTGTAATTTTGAATTAAGAAAATGTGTAGAGTTAATACCAATTAAATTTGAAAGTCTATAAAAATTAACCCAAATAAAATAAAAGAACCCCACCCTAACCCTCCCCTTATTAAGGGGAGGGAACTGGATTTCTGATTTCTAGTTTCCCCCCTTTCCAAGGGGGGATTAAGGGGGGTAATTTCCGGGATATGAGGGAAATCAAATGATTTTTCTTGCCTGTTTCCCAGTTAAATTTTGCCAGCGTTGAATACCCCGACTGATTAATTCTGGATTCTCGTCACCAATAAAACATGTACGTGATAAACGATCGCAACCAACCAAAATTTCCCCATGTCCCATAAATGGAGCTATCACAAAGCTATTGGGGTTACTGTACATATTTAACAAATAACTGATAATCCCCTCGACTCCTTCAAGATTAATGGTATTTTCTGGTTTAGGGATTAGGTGATGGGAAAAAATACCGACGTAGATGTTATTTAAAATAAACTCATGCTGAAATGGCATTTGATGACTGCTGCAAAAATTATTGATATTTCCCTGCGATCGCAATACTGCTACAACCCTAGCTTCATTAACGAGATAATCGTGTTCCCAGAAGGATGACAGGGTTGCGATCGCAAGAGCGGCATCGGAGGGTAACAGGTTAATAAATTGCTTGCCTGCCGTATTCCCACAGTAAATTAGATGCTTGTTTAACATCCATTTTTCACCATGTTCAACCCCAGTTTGATTTGCTGCTGCTACAGGTTTGCCATTATTAATGGGTTCGGGTAGCTCTTTTTTAGGTATTGGTTTTGTGATTTTTTTGGCATAGCCATTAGCAGCTTTGTCTGGTGATGTTTCACGCTGGAAAGCTAGTAGCTGTAGCTCTTTTTGCTTTTCCCTAGCTTCCTTTGCTAAATTAGCTTGATATTCGGCTTCTACTTTATCACCTTGTTGCATTGCCGCTTCAAAGGCTTTCTCGGCTGTTTCTGCTTGCGTGCGTTCAAGGTTGGCAGTTCTTGCTATTTTTAGTTGGATAGTACGACTTTTGCCTAGCCTGGTATCAATAATTTTTTGCTTGATATCGGGATGAATATCCCTAGCTATTTGCTTCCCTTGCTGGAAAGAACGCTCGCTGTAACCAAAACCCTTTGCCAAGTCCAAAGTTGTTTTTGGAGGTAGTGAATTAATTTCACCACCTATTGCACTTAGCTTGTGAGTGTGCTGATTGTCACCCGGCTTGAAGCGCAATCCCATCCGTTCCAGAATGCGATCGCGTTCTAACCAAAGTTCGTATCGCTCTAGAGGTTCGAGTTCGTTACGAATAAAGTTCTCGTCGATTTCTGCTAACCTCGCATGATCAGCATCCTCAAAATTAACGATTTTACACTCGATTTGCTCGAACCCCAACAATCTATAAGCGGTAAGTCGATGCAATCCCGCAATTAAAGTAAATTTGCGATCGACTGTAATTGGATTTAATAAACCATTGGCACGAATTGACTGCATTAATTCGACAACCTTATTGTCCTTAATTGGACGACGGTTGGAACCAATATTGATTTGATCGATAAGTACTGCTAGCACAGTAGGCATAATTGGGTTCCTCCTAGTGCCAAGTTAAATTACTAATAGAACAAGATACCCAATATATTTGATGAGTATTCAGACAAAGGTTAAGCAGGTAAGTGAGAATTCTGATTGACATGTCTTAATTATTAAGAATTCCAGCTAACTTATAAACTACAAATTAAACTACAACTGAAATTTAACCTAAAACTGAAGAGCAATAGTAAAATCGAAAGTGGATTTATTCTAGAATTAGATGTTGTGATTCAGCAAGTAGCTAGCAATTATGAATGTACTTAATCAATACACCCTATAAATAAATTTTGGAAAACCAGAAAAGCACCACTAAACAATTTTTGTTCGCTATTTACATTTCTTTCCCACTAATAAGTACATGACTAACAATTAGGGTGTGAGACTGATATTAGTAGTCTCTTGTTCCCTATATTATTTCTCACTTTTTATTTGTAAATATCTTAGATAAAGCATAATCTACCGCATCGAGGTATGATGCGGGAGTTAGCCCATATCAGAATTGTGTTTCAAATCAAAGAAAATTGTCTAATACCAATTTAATGTGAAGCCGCATATTATTTCGACTCCACCCTAGTGAACATGATTTGACTCCCTCTACCCGCAAGGTAGGGAGAAGGGGGTGGGTATATGCAGCTAAACTACCATTATTAAACTATTTACCTTTTATCAGAAATATTTGGAAATGCAGTGTAAATTCTGTAGCTTATATGACTTTTTTCTGAAGTAATCGCGAATAAAGTTAACTATCAGAGTTGCGAATCACTCATTATTTGTCTTGGTTTAGCAATTATTTTAATTAATTCTACCCGCTTGACAAAAATAAACTAGTTTGTCATATTTAAAGACAAGTTTATCCAATAAATATCTAATAGTATTTTGTTATATCTCTAACAATAAATTCCTCAGTATGTTGATGCTGATTAAGTAAATTTTACTGCATAAAAATTGACTCTAAATTATTAGATAAAATTGCGGGAATTGGGTGTATATTTATAAGGCAAATTACTAAATATGGCAGCAAATCTCTACAATTGCAGTCATTACGAAATTTGGTGATGGATATGTTTTAAAGACTATATTTTTAAAGACTATATTTTTAAAGATGATGTTTTTAAGACATTGCACTCAGCAATCTTCTCAAGCTCCAATATCAAACCTATAAACTTCAGAAGCATTACAAAAGTAAGTATTCAATTACTTAAATTACTGCGAATCTTCAGAATACTCCCTCCGGGAGTCGAATAAATGCGATCGCATTCTCGCAATAGATTCAGACAATGGGGCTAATTCTTTGCGTACATTATTGGGATAAGAATATGACCGTAGACAATGATAGTCAGTTTTATACACCAAAACCTAATTATCGCTGGCGAATAATTTTTGCTTTAACAGTAGGATTAATCGCTGCACTGTTATCTATTTACAGCCTGACAAGATATCAAGCATCGGTTCAGAAAGAAGCGGAAAAAGCAACAAAAACAGTTCCAGCGAGAGTTGCCGTGACAGCATTAGGACGCATCGAACCTCAAGGTGAAGTGCGACGCTTATCAGCACCGAGTTCTTTGAGTGGTGTACGAGTTGAAAAGGTTCTCATCAAGGATGGTGAATCTGTTCGTATAGGACAAGTCGTTGCCTGGTTAGAAGGATATGCTAGAACTGCTGCTGCACTTCAGCAAGCAATTGATAAAGTGAGTGTAGCGCGAGCCAAACTTCTTCAAATTAAAGCGGGAGCTAAAACTGGAGATATTAGCGCTCAAAAGGCGACTATTTCCAGATTACAAGCTCAAGTAAAAGGTGAAGTCGCAGCCCAACAAGCCACAATTGCCAGGTTGCAAGCACAGTTGAATAATGCTCGCACGGAAAATAATCGCTACCAGCAAATATATAAACAAGGTGCTGTTTCCGCATCAATTGCCGATACTAAACGCTTGCAGTTGCAAACAGTCGAACAACAAATCCGTGAAGCTCAAGCTGGATTAACTCGCACAGTCAGCACTTTACAAGACCAAATTCAGGAAGCACAGGCAAAGTTAGCAAGTCTGAGTGAAGTACGTCCAGTTGATGTTCAACTTGCTGAAGCGGAAGTCAAAAGTGCTATTAGTGCAGTCACACAATCCCAAGCAGAACATGAACTTACCTATGTTAAATCCCCAATTAACTCCAAAATTCTCAAAATTCATGCTAAATCTGGAGAGGTTATCGGTAGTAATGGAATAGTTGAACTTGGCACTACATCGCAGATGTACGTAGTCGCAGAAGTGTATCAAACCGATGTTGAAAAGGTGCGGATTGGACAGAAAGCGCTCATTACTAGTACAGCATTTAGCGGCAAAATCCCCGGAACTGTCAACGATATTGGACTACAAATTGAACGTCAGAGTATTCTTAGCGTCAACCCTTCTGCTGATACAGATCGTAGAGTAGTTGAGGTCAAAATTCGTATAGACAATCCCAGTGATAGTAAAAGAGTTGCAGGTTTAACTAATCTACAAGTTGATGTCGCGATTCACATCTAAATCAAAATCCCATCTTCAATATTTAAACATCACCAATACCACTTGATTTTAGGTTCACAAAATTTGGTTTAGATAATCAACAATCTAAAATCCCAAATCCCAAATTGGTATTATTCTTCACACCCAATTTTGGAAGACAGAATCATGATTTTTAAGACTCCCCTGGCATGGTTGCAACTAATTCAACAAAAAGGACGTTTTGTCGTAGCTATCGCTGGTATGGCTTTTATTGTACTATTAATGTTTGTACAATTAGGCTTTCAAGATGCACTTTATTCCAGTGCTACATCAGTACATCAAAGTTTACGTGGCGATTTATTTCTTGTTAGTTCTCAGTACAAAGCTCTAACATCAAATCAAAGTTTTGCCCGCACTAGTTTATATCAAGTATTAGGATTTAATGATGTTGAATCTGTGAGTCCAATGTATTTGGAATTTGCTAAATTCAAAAATCCTGAGACAGGAGAAAAATATCCGATATATGTAATTGGATTTGAACCCGGAAAATCTGTTATTAACTTACCCGAAGTAGAGGACAATCTCGATAAGTTAAAAATACCAGATGTCATCCTATTTGACCGAGATTCCCGCACTTATTTCGGTGATATAGTCAAAAATTTTGAGCAAGGAAAACCAGAGCAAGTACTTGAAATTTTTCCCTTCAATAATTCCACAGGTTATAGAGTTCGGGTTGGTGGTTTATTTAGTATTGGTCCATCCTTTGGTGTTGATGGTAATTTAATTGTCAGTGACACAACATTTAGAAGGATTTTTCCCAATAGAACACCTGATAGAGTTGATATTGGTGTTATCTCTCTAAAACCTGGTGCAAATGTAGAGAAAGTAGTTGAAAATATTCGCAAAAATCTTGCTAATGATGTGACTATTTTTAGTTTTAAAGAGTTTAGTGATTATGAAAAAAAATATTGGGCTGCAAGAACTCCAATTGGCTTTATTCTAAATATAATGCTGACGATGGGTTCAATAGTAGGGATTGTGATTGTCTATCAAATTCTCTACAGTAATATCTCCAGTCAGTTTGTTGCTTATGCAACTTTAAAAGCTATTGGCTACGAGAATAATTACTTGCTAGTTGTCGTATTTCAGCAAGCATTAATCTTAGCAATCTCAGGTTATTTCCCAGGCTTTGTACTATCGTTAGGATTATATGACTTTGCGATGAACACAACAAAATTACCAATCATGATGACTGCTCATAATGCAATACTTGTATTTGTTTCAGCAATTGTTATGTGCATCCTTTCTGGAACTTTAGCAATCAATAAACTACGTTCTGCTGACCCTGCTGACATTTTCTAATTAGGGTATGATGCATTTTTATTGAATATAAAGAGATGTGATATGTCTCGTCTCTACAGGGTACTTCATTTAGCTTAAATCTGAAAAAGCTACTACTTGCAGCCCTAATCAAAATTACCACTAACTATTTCCAAGCACTAAAATACATGAACATCCAAAATCAAACAATTCTCATCACTGGTATTAACGAATGTGTTGGCTTACGTACTGCTGAACTTGCGATCGCACAAGGAATTAAGGTTAAAGGTTTAGTACATACGTCAGAAAAAGGTAAACAAAAGGACATAAAAAATTACAATCAAGTTGAAAAATTAGGAGTTGAATTAATATTTGGAAATGTAACAGATACGGATGTGGTAAAAAAGGCTTGTGAGGGTATGGATATTGTCTTACATGCAGCAGAGATGGCTAAGGAAGGTGGAAAACTTAAAGAGTTTCAAGACATAAATGTAGGTGGAACTACAAATATAGCAACTGCTGCTAAAAAGGCTGGTGTTAAGGCTTTTGTTCATCTATCTAGTGTACTTGTATATGGATTTGATTATTCTAATGGCATTACGGAAAATGTAAGTTTGACAAGCGAAAATAATCCTTACTGTCAAAGTAAAATTGAAGCTGAATCCGCAATCCTAAAATTTAATTCTCCACCTGAATTTGGTGTAATTGTCATCCGTGCAGGAGATGTTTATGGACCTGAAAGTATACCTTGGATAATTCGTCCTCTTTCTTTAATGCGTCAAAACTTATTCGCTTGCGTTAATGATGGGAAGGGAGTAATTAACCACGTATATATCGATAATCTTGTTGATGCTATCTTTTTAGCAATTGAAAAACAAGCATATGGTGAAATATTTAATATCACAGATGGTTCTGAAACTACTTGGAAGGAATATTTTACTAAACTCGCAGCAATGGTAGATTTACCAGAACCTTCTTCATTACCAAAAGAGGAAATGAAGCTATTTCTTCGTGTTCGTTGTCAAGGACAAAAGCTTTTTCGTAAAGAAGCAGATATCTTACCAGAATCTGTTGATTTTATGTCTCGTCCTTATGCTTATTCGATAGCTAAGGCTAGAAATATATTGAATTACGAACCTAAAATTAACCTTGATAAAGGTATGCAGCTTACAAAGGAATGGTTACAAACTAATTGCGAATAGTTTAGTCAAATAAAATAATTATTTATCTTATCTAAAAATCTTATAGATAAATAATTATTCATTCTTTATTCTACATTTTTTTACTAGCGTAATATCTTCTTTTTTATGTGCATAACTACCATTTTTCTTAGTTATCCCACTTTCAAATTCATGGAATCTCTAAAACATTACTTACTATGAATAACCAACCTAAGTTAAGTATTGGACTACCTGTATATAATGGTGAAAAGTTTCTAGAAGCTGCACTAGATTCGCTCTTAGAACAAACATTTCAAGACTTTGAGATAATTATCTCAGATAATACTTCTACTGATAGAACAGCAGATATTTGTAAAAGTTATGTAGCGAAAGATAGTCGGATTAGCTACTATCGTAATGACACTAATCTTGGTTGCGCTCGTAACTTCAATCGGGTTTTTGAATTATCTTCTGGTGAATACTTTAAATGGGCATCATATGATGACCTTCATCATCCCACTTTTTTAACAAAATGTATTGAGATACTTGATGAAAATCCTAGTATTATTTTGTGTCACTCCCTAGTGAAATTCATTGATGAAAAAAATCAAGTTATTGGCGATTATGATATTCACTTCCATGCAGATTCATTCAAAATACATCAGCGTTTTGATGAATTATTGGTAAAACATTTGTGTTATCAATGTTATGGAGTCATTCGACGTAATGCACTTAATGTTGCCCCTCCAATGGGGGGTTATGGAGCTGCAGATGCAATTTTCTTGTTAAGGCTTTCCTTACTTGGTCGTTTTTACGAAATACCCGAATATCTTTTCTTAGCACGTCATCATTCACAGCAGTCATTAAGCATGTTCTTCCCGGAATATCTAAAATTGGCTAATAATAATCGTCGTGAATTAAAAAGTTTACCTGATTTTCATAGTTATGCTGTATGGTTTGATTCCAATAATAAAGGTAAAATTTTATTACCACATTGGAGAATATTCTGGGAATATTTACGCTCTGCATCAATGGGAAAGATGAACATGTATGAGCGTTTTTGCTGCCATGTTAGTATTTTCAATAGATTAAAAGGTACTGAGTATTTACTTGCTACAGATATATTCAATGCTTCGCAATCTCTTTGGAAAAAGTTACCTAAGTTGTCAATATCAATTAAAGTTGAGTTGCGTAAACCTTCGGTTTTATAATGTTGAAATAGTGGGTTTGTTTAACATATAGCGATTTCTCAACTGGCGAGGTATATTTCAGTTGCTTAGGAAACGTTATATATCAACCTTTTCAAAATATTCAATTCAAATAGTTTACTGCTGAAAAAATAGGATTAATTAACATGAAACGCAAATTTTTCTGGAGTCTAGTTTGCTTAACAAGTATAGCGGGTATTGGCTTGGCTACAATAGTGAATGCTGAGTCTAATCCAACACTAACAGTAGTGGTAAATGGAGTGCAGCGATCGCATAATGGACAGATATGTATGCGAGTGTTTTCAGGTAACAAGGGATTTCCCAATAGTGATGAGAGTGGGGTAAAAAGTGCTTGCGTTCCTATTACAGGAAATTCAGTTACGAAGCAGTTCAGTGGTTTAAAACCTGGCACTTATGCTGTTGGTATAATTGATGACAAGAATGGAGATGAGAAACTTAATACTGATTGGTTGGGTATTCCCAAAGAAGGTTTTGGTATGTCTCGCAACCCGAAAGTATCTGTGACAACTGGTACACCAAAGTTTGGTGATGCGAGTTTTCCAGTGAGGAAAAATATCACAATTAACATTAATATGAAATATTCGCTCGATTCATAAATTCAATAGTCTGTATTAAAGATTCTCGATTTTATAAGTTGAGAATCTGATTTTTCTCTTGTTATGCTAAAAACGGATTATGGCTCTACTTTTAAATTAAGTGAAAAACTTTAAGATACTAACCTTCGGGAAGTCTTTACCTACTTTTGTTAGTCTGACAGATGTTTATTTTTGATTAGATACTTCCTTCGTCAGTATGACAGATATTCGAGTAAATTATTCGTATTTTTGTTACAAATCATTCATTTATACTTTTACCAAACAAATAAAATATTTTAATCATAATGTAGTTGAGACTTGCCACCTAATTTCATGAGTCGTAATATTAATTATTTGACCTAGTTGTAAATAAGTAAATCTTCTCTAAATAATACGGATAGAATTAAAATTATGAGTAAGCAGCCACTTCGGATTGCCATTATTACGAGTTTGTATGCACCATTTTTGTCAGGAGTTTCAACTGGAGTTCATCAACGGGTTTTATGGCTACTTCAACAAGGACATCATGTTCTTTTAATTCACCCAGAATTCAATAGTAAATATCCCAAAAAAGTTGGCGATCGCCCAATGCGGGGTTTGAATGAGGTTGAATCATTTACTAATTTTACTTCCTTTGCATATCCAACAGAACCATTAATATTTTATAAGTCTCTTCCCCAACCTTTAAGTTATAAATATTGGAGCGATACTCAGGTTTTAAAACAGTTTAAGCCTGATATTGTCGTTGTTGAAGAAGCTCCGCAAATGCGAGGATTCTACTCTTTATTTATGCAAGGTTATGGTCGTCCTATCGGTGTAGAATATAGAAAATTAACGGGTACTCCGACTATTTCATTATTTCATACTGACATAGTTGCTTATATCAAATACTATTTAGGTAATCAAATATTTAAGCTAATTAGCCCGATTTTACCTTTGACAATTAAGGAGTTTACTAAGGTATATGATTATAATTTTTTCCCATCAGAAGAACAATTAACTCGCTACCAAGAACTAAATTCTCAGCGCAGTGAATATTTACGTTATCAAGGAGTTGATTGTCAAAAATTTCAACCAACAAATATAACTTATAATCCTATTCCTGATGACGGACGAAAAATATTATTATTTGTTGGTAGGATTACTAAAGAAAAAAATGTCAATCAACTAATTGAATCATTTCCACATATTGTAGCTAAAATTCCTGATGCTCATTTAGTAATTATTGGTAGTGGACCTTTCGATAAAGAAATTCGCAAACTTACCCAAAAATATGCGTCCAATATCACAATTTATGGTGAATGTTATGGTACTGAATTATTGGGATGGTATGCTCGTGCTGATGTCTTTATAAATCCATCAGTCACTGAGAATCTTTGTACTTCAAATAACGAAGCATTAGCATCGGGAACACCTCTTGTTTTGGCAAAATCACCCTCAGCAGCAGAACAAGTATATCCAGGAATTAATGGTTTTATTGCAGAAGCAAATAACCCGATTGACTTTGCTAATAAAGTTATTACGATTCTCGAAAACCCTGAGTTGAAAGCAGAAATGTCACGACAAGCACGTCAGTTAGTACTTAAATTTGATTGGTCAGCTTGTATGCAACAATTTGAAGCTAAACTTTATGAAATTTTAGGAATTAGGAATTAGGAAAGTCCAGAAAATAAAATATCCCAACCATAGACTTATCAATCATATCATTCGTAAGGGTGGGGTCTCCCCACCCTTACAATTGTGGATAATTAATTTGTGGGAATTTGTTGAATTTGTTGGGTAAAATAACTTTCATCATATTGGAGTTGTTGAGCAAACTTTAATCCTTGTTCAAATGCCGATCGCGCTTGGGGATACTCTTTGCGTTGCAGATGCATTTGTCCAATATTTTCGTAGGTTTTCATTACACCATAAAAATTACCCGCTAGTTCTTCACTTTGCAGTAAAATTTGGCTGGTTTGTAACGCTTCGTCGATTTGTTCTTGGGAACGATAAAGTGCGATTAATTTTTGTAGTGCTTCCCCAGAACGGGCATATTGCTGCTGTTCCCAAGCGGTAATATAGGCTTGTTGGTAGTTTTGAAATGCGTTTTCTAAGATGCTGGGATTTTGTTTTGCCAAGATTTCGTAATCGGAACCTATAGCTATTTGTAATTCAGGTAATTCGAGTAAATTATTTTCTTTTGTGTAAATTTCGGCAATTTTGCTGCGGGTATTTATTGCTTGCTGATGTTGTTTACTTTGGTCATAGATGTAAGCTAGTTGTTTCAGATATACTAACTCATCTATTCGTACGTTTTTTGCTGATGCTAAACCTAATAATTCTTCATAAGTAGCAGCAGCTTGGGAATAATCGAACCAACTCATGTGAATTGTACCAATTGTTTGCAAAGTATTGATTTCCTCTGTTTGGTTTCGCTGCTGTCTTACAGTTGCTAAAATTTGATTGTAAACCTCAATTGCTAATTTAGGCGATCGCACTTTCTGATATCCTTCCCCTAATGCTTGTAATATCGCCACATCTGTCACAGGTAGGGATTTTTTCGGCTTTTGAATTGATTGGAGACGTTGTGTAATAAATTGCACTTGGGGGCGTTCGTTGTTTCGCCAAGCAATTTCCCCAACTCTGCTTAGAGCCTGAACTTCGTCAATCGTTCCTAAGTATCGACGCAGGCGTATTTCCCTATTCCAAGTATCAAATGCTGCTAGCTTGTCACCAGATTCAAGTTTCGCGATCGCGTCTGTATTTAATTGCTCTAGCGCGACTTCTAACTGTTGCTTTTCTTGTTCCGTCAACGGTTGTTTATCGGGGTTGCGCGGTAACAGAGGGTCTGATACTCTAATTTCTAAGGGATTAGGAGGAAATTTATCGGGAGTCGGCTGTTTTTTCCCCTGTGCTAGCACTGAAGAACTAAAAATTAACGACAATGATAATGTAGTAATAATACTGAAATGGCGAATAATCATATCTAATTTAATCTTGGGTATGGGGTTTAGGGCAAGAGTTTTACTGAAGGTTAAGACAAATGACAGGTAATCATCAACTTTTTAGATAGACGACATCAAGTCAAAAATTCTCCTGCGAAATAAGTTCCCATAAGTTTTAAAATATTCATAATGACAAGCGATCGCAATTCTCCCAAACTTTGATTCCAAACTTTAATCCTGAAACCTGATATAATGACCCACTCTACAGACATTACCACTTTAGCCCGTTGGATGGCAGCAGACTTTAGTAACCAAGAACAAGCATTTGAGAATCCACCTTTTTTTGCTCACATCCGTGTATGTATTCGTCCACTACCACAGGAATTGTTATCTGGGGTAAATTTATTTCTTGAACAAGCTTATGATTTTGCCCTGAATCAACCTTATCGAATGCGTGTCATGAAGTTGAGTTTGAGCGATAACCATATTATTATCGAACATTACACCCTCAAAGATGAGCAAAAATATTATGGTGCATCCCGTGATGTTGAACGTTTGCAAACTCTGACTGCTGAGGAGTTAGAAAAAATGCCGGGTTGTAATATGATTGTTGAATGGACCGGTAACAGCTTTAAAGGTCAAGTGGAACCAGGTAAAGGTTGTGTTGTTGTCCGTGATGGTATAAGAACTTACTTGGATAATGAGTTTGAAATTGATGGCGAAAAATTCCTCAGTTTAGATCGAGGAAGAGATTTTGAAACCAATGAACATGCTTGGGGTTCGATTGCTGGTGCTTTTCATTTTGTTAGATGGAATAATTTTGCTGATGAAGTTAAAGTTTCTTAGATGATGTTTATAAAATAAAAATCAAATAAAATTAGGGCAAACAACCGTTTGCCCCTACTTGAATTTATCAAAACAACCGCAATAATGGCAAAATTATCCAGAATCAAGATAGACTAGGGTCATCAGATTGTTTTATTTTCTGCAACATTTCTTCGATACGCTTAACACGTTCATTACGATTTTGCTGTTTAAATATATTTAGGGCTTTGTTTAAAGATGCAATACCTTCATCCTTTTTGTTGACTTGCATAAGTACCTGTCCTAAAAACATTAAAGCATCCCCATATTCAGGATTAATCTCTAGTGCTTTGCGAAATTGGATAATTGCATCATCCCATTTTTCCTGACTTGCATAACCAACACCTATTCCATTATAAGCAAGTGCATAACGGGGATTTAAACGAGTTGCTTCTTGAAATGATTTGATTGCATCTTCTGGTTTTTCTTGACGTAGAAAAATATTACCTAGTTGATAGTGTCCGAATGCATCTTTTGGGAATTTTTTCACAAATTTCTGTAAATTTTCTTCCGCACCAACTAAATTTCCTTGATTTAATTGGGAATTTGCAGTTTGGATTAGCTGCGCTCTTTCTGATTGTTCCCGTTCTGATAATTGCGCTACAACTATTCCCGAAGATGGTGGGAATTTTTTCGATAATGTTGTACTCGCTATTACAGATGATGAGGCAAAATATACACCTAAAATGCCCAATGTCAAGCAGCGAAAAGGCATGACTAATACTGACTTCGATTGACTTTTGAGCTTCATAAATGCTTCCGTTTATATTTAGTCTCTACAAACTAGTTCAATGTAACTAGCTTTTACAATCCAAAATATATAAGACGTAAAATGTCGTGATTTTGCTCCCATTCACACAATCTGTCTTCAGGTAGATGTTAATAATTTATCTATTTCCCTAGATTTTGCCTGGTAATTATTGGGGATAATAATCTTGCCATTGGGGATTATTATCCCATTGTCTTTGCTGTTGTTGCCATTGACGATTGTAATCGAGCGATTGCCGATCGCGTTGTTGTAATCTCCAGTTGTAATCTTGCCATTGACGTTTATTATTTTGCCATTGCCGATCGCGTTGTTCTTGTAATTTGCGATCGTAATCTTGCCATCTTTGAATGTCTTGGGAAAAACCTTGCGGGTTAAAATTCCCGTTCTTAGTTTGTTTCTGATGTAAATTTTCAACATCGCGAGCAACAAAAGATACAGTTTCAGCTAGTACCCTTGGTGACGAAAAGTTAACAAATAGGGTACTTATAAAAAGTGACAGGGAAACTGGTAAAAGTAATAATTTTAGCTTATACATACAGCCAATCTAGTTAAATTTATTAGGTCAATCGATGGGTATTTTTGGGAAATTTTTACCATCAATAACCACTACTTCAAATAATACTACTTTTCTGACTGAGGGTAATTCCTCACCAAGAAGAAATAAAAATTTATGATTTGATTTTCTACTCATACCTCGATCGATATAGGAGACTGTTTAACATCAACAGTAGAAAATCAGAATTTAACCAAACAAAATAGCTTCTTGATAACTACCTGTATCATCGATTGTTACCATTATTCCATGACCTGCAAATAAATATCCATCATTATAAAAAAGCTGAATATTTCCATTTGCATTAAACACAATATCTTCAAGTTTGATACTGTCGATAAAGTCTTGAATATCAATTTTTTCGCCATCATTCCAATTCTCATTATAATCACCCAGCATTTGTTCAGAAATTAGATGACGTATATTATCTTCATTTTGCTGAAGCTGAGAAAAAGATTTTCTTGCCATCAAAATTATCGAACCCGTTTCTACATCCTCTGGGTCTATAGTAATATTAACTATATGCTCTAAAGTAAATTGGACTTGACTTGTCCAACATTCATCGTCCTGATTCCAGACTAATTCACCCAAAATTTCATCGTAAATAGTTTGTTCGCTCATTAGAAATTAAAAGTAAAGTATATTCAAAAAAATCGTGGGCAAAATTCCCAGTCATGAATTGCTAACCCAAGATAATACAGCAATCTTATTTAACTTGCAAACATTTTTGGTATTTTTATATTTTTGGTGAATACAATCAAATTTTGAGGAATATTTATCTCGCAATTTCACTACCGAAAATAGATAATATTAATATTCTGTCATCGCTTGCGAACCGCAGGGTACTCACGTTAATCTTAAGCAAAATCTCTAATCCCTTTTTACCAAAACAAGAAGATAGAATCTAGAACGCAGAATTATAGAATCTTTAACGTAAATAATTTGATTTTCCCAATATATAAGGATGGACATATTGCCCATCCCAGAAAAATGTACTTTATTTAGAAAGCGTCAATTAGTTTACTGGAGTATATTTCTAAATTACGTACCCTCACGCAATTTATCCAAAACACTTCTATCCTCCAATGTTGAAGTATCACCAGATACCTCCTCTCCGGCTGCAAGATTCCGTAACAACCGTCGCATAATCTTTCCAGAGCGTGTTTTCGGTAGGGCATCGGTAAACTTAATCTCACCGGGACGTGCGATCGCACCGATTTCCTTGACCACATGTTGCTTCAATTCCTTACTGAGTTCGTCGCTACCTGTATATGTACCTTCCAAAGTCACAAAAGCAACAATTTCCTCACCTTTCAACTCATCCGGTTTACCCACTACAGCAGCTTCAGCAACCGCAGGATGGGAAACTAACGCCGATTCGACCTCCATTGTCCCCAGTCGATGCCCAGATACATTTAATACATCATCAACCCGACCCATGACCCAAAAATAGCCATCTTCATCCTTTCTTGCCCCATCCCCAGCAAAATAAGTATATTTACCATCCTTGGGGGCAATATGTTCCCAATAAGTACGACGGAATCTATCATCATCACCGTACACAGTCCGCATCATCCCAGGCCAAGGGTATCTTACAGCTAAATAACCCCCCTCGTTATCGGGGACAGAATTACCATCCAAATCGACGATATCTGCAAGGATACCAGGGAAAGGACGGGTTGCGGAACCGGGTTTGGTGGGGATAGCACCAGGAAGGGGAGTAATCATGATTCCCCCGGTTTCCGTCTGCCACCAAGTATCAACAATGGGGCATTTTTCCCCACCAATCACCTTGTGATACCACATCCAAGCTTCCGGGTTGATGGGTTCACCAACAGTACCCAACAGCCGTAGAGATGAAAGATTACGGGCATTTGGATGCTGTTCACCCATTTTGACGAAAGCACGAATCGCAGTTGGTGCGGTATAAAAAATATTTACACCATACTTTTCAATTACATCCCAAAAACAACCAGGATTGGAAGCACGGGGCGCTCCCTCATACATTACCGTCGTTGCTCCATTAGAAAGGGGACCATAAACAATGTAACTATGTCCCGTAATCCAACCGACATCAGCAGTACACCAATATACATCTTGGTCATTCAGGTCAAAAATCCACTTGGTAGTCATGTGGGAGTATAAATTATAACCACCAGTGGTATGGACAACACCCTTTGGTTTTCCCGTGCTTCCCGAAGTGTAAAGAATAAACAGCATATCTTCACTGTCCATTGGTTCTGCGGGACAATCTGCGATCGCAGTTTTTTGCAATTCGTGCCACCAATGGTCTCTCCCTGTCTCCATTGTTACATCTTGGGCGGTACGTTTAACGACTAAGACATTTTCCACCGTGGGACAAGCACCATCAGCCAAAGCCTTATCAACCTGGGGTTTGAGGGGGACGATCGCATCTTTTCGCCAACCACCATCGGCTGTAATCACTAGTTTTGCCTTACCATCATTCAAGCGATCGCGTAATGCTTCGGCACTGAAACCACCGAAAACAACACTATGTACCGCACCAATCCGGGCACAGGCGAGCATCGCCACGGCGGCTTCTGGTATCATCGGCATGTAGACACCGACGGTATCACCTTTTTTTACACCCAGGTTTTTGAGTACGTTTGCAAACTGACAAACTTCTCGGTGTAGTTGTGCGTAAGTGATGGTACGGGAGTCTCCTGGTTCCCCTTCCCAAATAATTGCCGCTTTATTTTTTCTCCATGTAGTCAGATGTCTGTCAATACAGTTGTAAGAAATATTAATCTTGCCATTGACAAACCACTTAGCAAAGGGAGGGTTTGTCCAATCGAGGATAGTATCCCATTTTTGGAACCAGTGTAATTCAGTTTCCGCAAGTTCAGCCCAAAATGCTTCGGGGTTTGCCTTTGCTTTGTCGTAGAGCTTTTCGTAATCTGCAAGGCTTTTGATTTGAGAATTTTGGGAGAATTCACTGCTGGGGGGGAATAAACGCTTTTCTTTGAGGATTGATTCTATCGTGGGTTGGGACATAGTGATAATTGCGTGTTGTTACTGACTTTATTTTTAGCTGATATTTACCAACAAATGTTTTGATTTTCGTAAAGAGTAGTCAAAATTGCAAGGTTAGGAGGAATACAATGCTAGGAATTACGTGATAATTGGTGCATCAAGCGAGGTATGGAAGTACAACCACGGGAAATTCAAAACTATATAACTGAACAAGGAAAAGATTGAGATTTAAATCAGTTAAATTTGTAGTTAAATTCGTAGGTTGGATGAAGAGGCACGAGTTATATTTGTAACCAGACGATAAATTTAGATTGCGTCGTAACCCAACACTTTATTACCAATTTTCGTTTTCCCCATATCCAGTGCGATCGCAATATATCTCGCAATATTTCTCAAGTTGTGGAAGCAAGTAACTCAAGGAAAGCGATCGCAATCTGAAAATTTTGTATTGCTCTACGAGGATATAACCCCTTTCCTCTGCTGATATTTATCTTTAAATATTCTCTGTTGGATTTTATGGTCTACTATCGGTTGGGGATAACCTAAAGCATCCCGCTCCAATGGTGTGATATTTCCCGTTAATAAATCCCCTGTATCCACAGAACGTAATTCGGGAACCCATTGCCGAATATATTCCCCCTCAGCGTCGAATTTCTGCGCTTGACTGGCAGGATTGAAAATACGCACTGGTTTGGGATCCATTCCACTCGATGCACTCCACTGCCAACCACCATTATTTGCTGATAAATCCCCATCAATTAATTTTTGCATAAAATACTTTTCCCCCAAGCGTGGATCGAGTAGCAAGTCTTTGGTAAAGAAACTCGCTACAATCATCCGACAACGGTTATGCATCCAACCGAGTTCGTTCATTTGTCGCATTGCTGCATCAACTATGGGGTATCCAGTTCTACCTTCACACCATGCTTGGTAATATTCATCATTGCTTTCCCAAGGGAAATTTTTAAAGGTTTCCCGAAATGCACCTTCCGCAAGTTCAGGAAAATTATACATCGCATGTTGGTAAAATTCTCGCCATGCAATTTCTTGCTGCCAGGTACGAATTGCTGCTGTTGTTTCGTCACTGCGGCTATTTTCCATTGCTTCCAGGGTTGCTTGCCATACCGTGCGAATGCCAATTACCCCAAATTTCAATGCTGCACTCAATCTTGATGTGCCATCAACAGCAGGGAAATTCCGATCTTCTTGGTATGAATTAATCCCAGTCGCTGCAAATTCCTCTAACCTTTCCAACGCTGCAACTTCCCCCGGTTCAATGACTAAATCCCCATCCCAAATAAATCCTAAATCCTTCGCACTGGGTAATGCGATCGCACCATTTGCCTGGGCAATTTGCATTTCTGCTGCTGTTAACCCGGATATATCCTCTAATTTAGGGACAGGTTTGGCTTTTGGTTTGGTACTCCAATTTTTCCAGAAAGGACTGTAAACGGTGTATTGTGAGCCTGTTCCTGTGCGAATTTCATCGGGTACATTCAAAATTTGATCCCAATTTCGATCTAGAAACTCAATCCCCTTTTCTTTCAACGCATCAACAATTACAGTATCCCGTTTCTGGGAATAGGGTTCCACATCCCAATTCCAAAATACCCCCTTTGCAGTCAATGCTGCTGCCATTTGGGGTATCACTTGTGTGGGATTGCCATGCAAAATCAATAACTGACTTCCTGCTTCCACATAGCTTTTTTGCAGTGCTTGCAAGCAACCAATCATATACGTCACTCGCACTGGGGCAATATCATCACTTTCTAAAATATTTGGATCGAGGCAAAATATACCCACAACTTTGCGGGTTTGCTCTTTTGCTGCAATTAGTCCTGTATTATCGGAAGTGCGTAAATCGCGACGATGCCAAAACAAAATTAAATCGGACATTCTAACAAATGTGAGAGTGCAACCGTACTAGTTTAATGCGATCGCGTCCCCTTAACATCATTCTCGTGAATTATTTTTATTTGGAAGCAAGTTAAGTATTTGGACAAAATACTATATAGCAATCCTATTTGATTCATGAAAATATAAATAAGGAGATAAACCACCATAGGCACGGAGTGACTACCTTTGGAAGTCACTTCGTGCCTACCCGCAGGGTAGACGCAGAGAGAATAAAGAAATATATTGATATATAATTTAAGCGCAGGCTACGCCAACACAAATGATTTAGGACTGCTATAGTAACCCTAAATGATTCATGAACTTCTTTTCTTCTTTCCTTCTTCCCTTGGCGACTTGGCGGTTATATAATATTGCTCATATTCCTAAGGCAATTTGTTCTCTATTTTCTTTTTCAAGACTTCTGAAATTCCCTGTTTTAATAACATTCCACGCATCGAATTCAGATTCTCGGCTTCTTTCGATTTGAACTGGGTTAATAAGGATTTTGATGACAATTCTGGGGATGGTTCTTGATTCTGTAAACTGGCTGCAAATTGTTTATAAAGCTCTGGATTAGTTGTTAAGTAAAAGGCTAATTCTTGACCGACTTCCTTCAAGCGTTGGGGTAATTCGGCTTCACTGACTTGTAATATTTCACCAAGACTAGAATTCAATTTTTCATCGTCTCGATATAGGAAACTATTTGCCGATTCACTTGTTGGTAATTGGGATTCAAATAGATGACTAAAAGTATCTATATTACCGCTATCTACAGGTGAATACTGTTGCAATGCCATACCTGGTACAATAATTGATTGATTGACATTGTCAGGTAAAGGTGCATCAAGTAACTTCTCAGCATTCACAATCCCCGCACCATGTTTATTTGGTTTCCATGTCGGGAATGTATCACAAGTATCCCGTAATAATTGATTGAAAATAAACGGAATTTTCTCGGCTCCGTAGCGTTCAATTAAATTATCTCTTCCATGATATGATAACCACAAAGCTGCTACGCCTGCGACAAATGGGGCAGAAAATGAAGTCCCCGCACCACTTTCTATACTGTATTCAAATTCATCGCTATTCTCTTGCTTACGAGTTTTAGCATACCAAATCGAAGCTCCTGGAGCTACTACATCTACCTGTTTCCCCGTCGTTGCCCCTATCCAAATTCCCCGCTCGACTGTGCTACCTGTAACGGCAATTACTTCATCATATGCCGCAGGATAAACCACAAAGGGAACCGATGTCCCCGATGCTGATACAATGATTACACCTCGCTTTTGAGCATAAATTATCGCGGTTCGCAAGCGTTGGTTAGGAAAAGCAGCACCTAAGCTAATTGTGAGTATATGTATTCCATTGTTTGCTGCATACTCGATTGCTTCGGCAAGATTGCGAATGCTCAAAAGTACGACTGAATATGTGACTCGTAGGGGAATTATTTTTGCTCCTGGTGCAACCCCTGTGACATACTTGCCGTTAGGATAATTTGCTTGTGCAGATTGGGGACTAACGATAACACTAGCAGTTGATGTCCCATGTCCTGGATTATTGATAACTTCTCCCCCTGACCTTTGTAGTTCATCGGTTGGGTTATTATCATTCTTGAGGAAATCGAAACCTTGTGCTGTGAGTAAATTATTAACTATTTCTGGATGTGGTGTATATCCAGTGTCGGGATGTCCAATAATTATCCCATGACCTGGTAATTTATTGGGGTCGGGGAAAAAACGTTGCCATGTTTCAAAAACTCGAAGTTGCTTTAGACTCCAATCTGGGTTTTCACCATCTTCAGATATTTGATTCGCTTGATTTTCTGAGTCTAGAGACTGAGGTTTTAATTCTTCATCCCAGTTATTATTTTCTGCTATGGGGACAGTAAATAATGGCTCTGCATCGATAATACCAGGTTGTGATCGCAGTTCATAACTTTTATCCCAAGCCTGTTTTGCGGATAAAGCATCATCGTTTAGGGTTATCTCAAATTCTGTATAGTTATCACCAATCGGTTTAATTTGCCAATCTGAACCCAGGAATTGAGTCACTATTTCCCCACATCTTCCCTCTAATCCTGGCATTACCATTTGAATGAAAAATCCTTCAAATCTTGCTAGGGGATTATTAGACTCTTTTGGTTGTTCGCTCGTTTGCATAAGTATTTTTGATATATTTTTGTGTATTTTATCTTACGATTTTAGATTAGGACTTACGCACAAGTAACATAATTACGTCATTACGAGTAATAGCTACGTAATCTCCCAAAATACTGAGATTGCTTCCCTACACTCGGTTTCGGTGACAATGACAATTTTGGTTGGTGTAATTCCTGTATATTCTTCTCCGCGCCTCTGCGTGACATAAATCAAATATTATTATAATTGATGAGATTAATCTGAGAATATCCACCAAAAGAGGCAAATATTGGATTTTAAACCCAGAGAAACGCAGGGATTTTATCAACTATCCTGGGAAAAATCCAAAACAAAGCTACCACGTTGGTGAAAATCAGCTTCTCCAGCGCAATGAGTCAATGCCCAATAACTTATTTGGCTATTTTTAGATTGAATCACAGATGCGATCGCAACATCTACTATTTCTTCGTTAGGGATAATTTTACTCAAGTCAAAATCTAATGCGATCGCTAAACAATCTGAACTTTGAGAAATACTAAATGGTAGTGTGGAAAATGCAGTTTCTTCTTGCATTCCTTGACGATATCCATCAAAACGATAAATATTCCAATCACTCGTAGGGGAAAGATTAAATTCCCAATAGCGAGGTGAGTTTTTAATCCCAATAAAGAACTCGAAACATGTATGTTCCCAAAGTTCATTTTTTCGCGTTGGGTTATCTGATGGGGTTAGAATTTCGACTTCGGAAATATTCCCTGTGAGTGCATAACTGATAAGTAATAGGTTCTCATTTCGGGCAATTTTCCCAGTAATTTTGATATCTGATTGGGTTTCCGTAGCAGGAAAAGGTTTGAGTGAAAATGTCTGTTCCATTTTGGTTGTACCAGAGTTTCAATAAATAAAATATTACCCCTCTCCAACCTCTTCCCTTATTAAGAGGAGAGGCTTTTAATGCTTTGTTTTGTCAAATTTACGTTAAAATCAATGGGATTTCAAAGTTTATGAGTATTTTCCTTTTTATTACATCATTAGGTTTATTTGTACCAACTTACTTATTTCTGCAAATCTTGAATAACCTGACGAATATTCCCTTCTTGAGATTCAATACTCTCTGTTAATTTAAACTGAACTAATGCTCTCAAAAGATTATGTTCTGGATGCTTAACTTTAAAGTAAACATTCCCTGCTAAATAATCACTAAAAAACCTCAATCCCAACTCGAATGTAATCAAACGAATCGCATCATATATGTATAAATAATCATTGCCAGTCAAAAAATCTTTCGCGATCGCCAGATAACCCTGTAGTATTCCCTGGGACAAATCTGTATCAAAATAGACGCTCTCCCAATCTTCAATTTCTTCCCCCACAGGATTGCAACCAGAGCGCAAACAATCACCAATGTCGTAATGAACTAATCCCGGTTTTGCTGTGTCCAAGTCTATGATACTTACTGCTTGTTGGGTATCAGTATCGAACATTACATTATTTACTTTGGGGTCGCCATGTATCAAACGTAACGGTAACTTGCCCTCTGCTTGAGCATTTTCCAATACATGTGCCCATTGAGTGCGATCGCTCACAAATTGTAGGCAATGCTTGACTTCGGCAGAGATATTTGTGTCGGTATGTAAAGATAAAATTTGTTGGTATTGTTGTAGATAGGCTGGTGTAATATGGAATCCTGGCAGTGTATCGGCAAGCTTTGCGGCTGGTAAGTCACCAATCAGATTGTGGAACATACCTAAAGCATAGCCAACTTCCCTAGCATGTTGAATATTCTCGATGGTATCAAAAGATTGGGAATTCTGAATATAGCTTATTGCTCGCCAAAATGACCCCTCTGCATCAATACAATGGTCAAAGCCATCTTTGGTTAATAATACACGAGGTACTTGCCAACGACGGTTTAAAGTCATATTTTGTAGCTTTTGACAAGCATGTTCTGTGAGGGTACGCATATTCTCCATCACCAGTTGAGGCTGTCGAAAAACCTTTGTATTAATCCGTTGTAGGACAAAATGTGGTTTGCTAGGGGTATCTATCGCGACCAAGAATGTGTCGTTAATATTACCACTGCCAAATGCTCTCACTTCAGTAATTTTACTTTGAAGGGCAAATTGTTCGGCAATAAATAATGGATATTCTGTGCGCTGTGTTTTAACTTCTTTTGTCATATTTGTAATTTTGACTTAATTTTGACTTAATTTTGAGCTTCCCAACTCTCGTAGTTATTTCACGAGGATAATAGGGGATATATTAGCTTAATTTTTATACATGGTTTGTATAAATAAAGTACTGAAGCCTTAAAATGTTTGTATTGATGCAGAGGGGTCATTTTGGCGAGCAATAAGCTATATTCAGAA
>NZ_NTFS01000599.1 GCF_002289455.1 Brunnivagina elsteri CCALA 953 | reverse complement strand
AGATGCAAGTATAACAAGTAACATAAGTATATCTTCTTTTTTTATCCTGAATTCACTTCCAGGAATATCAATACAAACTATCCTTCCTCTGAAGTTAACGATTAGCAAAATGCCAACCGCTAACCGCTAATAGGGTTTTACATATAGCAGTTCTACACCGGAGAGTTTTGAAGACAGGATTTGATAGAGTCTCTACATCCATCACAATTCCTTCAAAACTGCTGACGGATTGCTATATGTATTTTGCAACCTACTAAACAATGGGAGTTAGGGATTCCATCCGCATGGACGACTCACAATCAAAAGGATTCCAAACCCGATCTGCGATCGCCATTTGTTCGATTAAACTTGCTAAACGTAAAGCTTTAAGTGCTTGTTCTCCACCAACTGAAGGGGGATTACCACCACGCACGCAGTTGATAAAGTGGTCTAATTCGGCTCTCAAGGGTTCAATATTACTTGTATAAACCTTTTCAATTAAACCATCTTGCTTATACAACCCTTGGGAATTATTCGCAGAATTAGCGGTATGTCGGTGAATCAAAATCTCATTTCTCAGAAAATCAGCTTCCGTCAACGAATTATTGGTATGAGCACAGATGCAGCGAATTTTTCGATGGGTGATTTTACTAGCTGTCAATGTCGCCACAACCCCATTCGCAAAACCTAGTGTCGCTGTGACATAATCCAAATAAGCAGAGTCAGGATTGCGAGTTCCATTAGCAGTCAGCTTGATAACCGGAGATGCAGCTAAATCCAGGAGCAAATCGATGTCATGAATCATTAAATCCAGGACAACCGACACATCGTTAGCACGATTAGAATAGGGACTCATTCGATGTGCTTCGAGTGCTAACACTTGTTCAGTTTTGAGAACTTTGCTCAATTCCTGAAACACGGGATTGAAACGCTCAATATGTCCAACCTGCAAAATACACTGAGACTCAGCAGCCGCATTAACTAGAGATTCTGCCTCAGAAATAGTGGCAGCAATCGGTTTTTCTATTAACACGTGAACCCCAGCTAGCAAGCAGCTAATACCAACTGCATAGTGCATCCTAGTGGGTACTGCAATACAAACCGCATCCACAAGGCTAATCAGTTCGCTATAGTCTTCAAAAAAACGGGTTTTATACTTAGAGGCTGTTTCCAACCCACGCTCAATATCAATATCTACAACTCCAACCAGTTCAACATCTTTCATTGAACTCAGCACACGAACGTGATGTTGCCCCATACTCCCAACTCCAACCACTCCAACGCGGATTGGGCGTGGCTGGTTGCGTTGTGTATGTGGATTTGGTTCTGCCACTGACATGCTATCCTGCACTATTATTTTCTCCTCAACCACCAAATATTAGAGAGACACTACGGTCGTTGGACTTAGACAAAAGACCAATAACGAACCGTTTAAAACCATCCAGATGGTAACATGGAGGTTCTGCTTATGAAGAATTTCAAAGTTTGCTGTGAGTTCCCGGTATCGGCTATCTTTTATCTCAACGATTCAACTTTATGCTTTTTGTATACTTTACACAAAATATATTTTCTCTTTTTCTTAACTTTAAATTGCGAAGGTGCATCAGTATTTAAACCGTCGAAATAGTTTATTGTGAACTTATTATGAGCATTTTCTTCAGGAATATTTTTTGTAGCGATCGCATTGGGTGAAAACAGCATTTATTGTCAGTAAGATTACACATTAAACTAAATTGGAGACTAATTGTATCATATGCAAAAATTATAATTGTTGAGTTTAAAGTCAGCTAGACATTGAACAAATTCTTCCATAATTTGGTTGTACCATATGGCGGAGACATTAAGCCCCCTTAATCCCGTATAGTGACTTCAAAGGAATAGCATGTTAGTTTTGTTTGTTAAAAACTCAGGGCAAGGAATGAAAAGTATCTACTTATGAAAGCTGTAATTTTATTATCTGGAGGATTAGACTCTTCTACTGTTCTCTATCAAGCTTTGGCTGATGGTTACGATTGCTATGTCATGTCATTTGACTACCAGCAACGACACAAGCGAGAATTAGAATCAGCATTTGCAGTTGCCAAAAAGGCTGGGGTTACACAACACCAACTAGTCAATTTTGATTTAAGGCAGTGGGGAGGTTCGGCACTTACAGATAATAAACTCGATTTACCTGTACAGCGTTCCTTGACAGAAATGTCCCAAGATATCCCTATTACCTACGTACCAGCCCGCAATACCATCTTTTTGAGCTTTGCCCTAGCCTATGCCGAAACCATAGCCGCAGAGCGCGTCTACATCGGTATTAATGCCCTCGATTATTCCGGATACCCCGATTGTCGTCCCGATTATATCAACGCGATGCAGTCGGTTTTTCGGTTGGGAACTAAACAAGGACGTGAAGGACAACCAATTTCGATTATTGCCCCCCTAATTCACCTGAAAAAAACTGAAATTATCCAGCTAGGTAACAAACTTGGTGTACCTTGGGAATTAACTTGGTCATGTTATGCAGGCAATGAAGCTGCATGTGGTATATGCGACTCTTGCCGTTTGCGTCTTGCTGCTTTTGCTGAGTTAGGATTCAAAGACCCAATTAATTATACTGTAAATGGCTTAAAATTTGACTAATATAGAACCCCTCTCCAACCTCTCCCCTTACTAAGGGGAGAGGCTTATAAGTATCAGTTTTGGCAGATAAAAAGTCTAATTCTTAACCGTTTTTAGTATATAAATAGGGTTTGCTGAAAAACTCCACAAAGCGAATCTAGATGCAACACTGCCCACTGTTAGGGTAGTTTTAGGCGTTAGT
>NZ_NTFS01000598.1 GCF_002289455.1 Brunnivagina elsteri CCALA 953 | reverse complement strand
TCCTTCTTTTTCCCAGCGTCTAATCGTATCCACACTGACAGCTTTTAGGTCTGCTACTTCACCAATGGTCAAAAACCTATCCATAATTTACCTAGATTAACCATCTATAATCATAGGTAAATCTAGGTAAAATATCAACAGATGATTACCCTTTTTTATGGGTAAATTTGCCGTTACCCAAGCACAGTATCAAGTAATTATGGGGAATAATCCTTCCCATTTTAAAGATGCAAATCGACCTGTTGAAAATGTCTCTTGGAATGATGCTGTTGAATTTTGCAAAAAAATCAGCAAGAAAACTGGACGAACTTACAGATTACCCAGTGAGGCAGAATGGGAATATGCTTGTCGTGCGGGTACAATTACACCATTTTACTTTGGTGAGACGATTACGACTGAATTAGCAAATTATAACGGGAATTACACCTATGGTTCTGCACCCAAAGGTATTTACAGAGAAGAAACAACAGAAGTAGGAAAATTTCCACCCAATGCTTTTGGTTTGTATGACATGTACGGCAATGTGTGGGAATGGTGTCAAGATAATTGGAATGATAATTATAATGGTGCGCCGACTGATGCAAGTACTCGGCTAACTGCTAATGATAATCAAAAGCTGCTGCGTGGTGGTTCTTGGAACTTCAAGCCAGATTACTGTCGTAGTGCCAACCGCGTCAGCTTTACGCGCGAGAGTCGTTACTACGCTTTTGGTTTTCGTGTAGTTGTAGTGCGATCGCAATTATGCGTAGGTTGGGTGGAGGCTTTGCGTAACCCAACATCAACGAGATTATAATATGGGTTGCGGTGCTACAAGATGTTGACTAAATTAGGACTTATGCAATCGTAACGGAAAAACTAGACTTTGGGATTGCTTCCTTACGAAGACGCAAGCTACGCAATGACGTAAATACGTAATTCTTGCGTAAGTCCTGTAAATATTGAGATTTTTAGTCTACCTACACCCAGCCAACGGAAGGAGCGCGATGCTGGTATCGCGCTGAAAGCTACCTTAACTTTTTCAGTACAATAAACCCAAAATCACTCACCATACAACCTATACAAATTAGCCTTAATATTGGATAAAATTAGGAAGTAGCCAAATGTTGCAGTATTTACTGCTATTGAGACATGACCGAACTGCTTCAACAGGCAATAGCCCAAATTCAACAACTTCCTCCCGATCAACAAGATGCGATCGCGTCTCGGTTTTTAGCGGAATTAGAAGACGAGCAAAAATGGGAAAGTCGTTTTGCATCTACGACGGATGAACAGTGGGATCAGATGGCTGCAATGGTACGTCAAGAAATAGCAAGTGGGCAAACAGCCGCACTGGATACTATTTTCCCATCTGAGAAATGAAATCAAGCGTCACCAAAACATTTCGTAAACAGCTTGGGGAACTTCCTGAATCGATTCAGGAACAGGCTGCGAAAGCCTACGCACTCTGGCAGGAAAATCCGTATCACAATAGCCTTCAATTCAAGCGGGTTAGCCAACGACAACCAATTTATTCTGCCCGTGTCAGCCTTAACTATCGCGTTCTAGGCTTGTTGGAATCCGAGCATATTTACTGGTATTGGATTGGCACACATGATGAGTATGATGAGTTGCTGAAGCGGATGTAGTTTGGGAGAATCGAGATAAAAAAGGTTTTCTTATTTCGACTTTGCCAGTATAAATAATAATTCCAAGCTTCATCCGTCCAAGCTAACTTTCTATTCATCCAACAAATTGCGCTCTAAGGTTTTTCCCTGCTTGAACCGAGTAAGCGATGTAAGCGATGTAAGCGATCGCTCTAAATGGCTAGCATTGGCAGACTTGTCTTATGATATTGATGTATATATAAATATCAATATCAATCGAGTCAGGATTTAATCCTTGCTAAGAGTTCATATTTTTGAGAATTATCCAGATGACTCAAAGTCTTCCCACAATCCAATTCTACACTATCGATGAATTCATTGAATGGTATCCCGAAAATTCAATTAACCATTATGAACTACACAAAGAAATAATCTTTGAAATGCCTCCACCAAGCGGAAAGCATGAAGCAATTATTGGATTTTTAACTGTATTTTTCGGTACTCTCCTATCACAAATAGGTTCTCAATATCGAATGCCAAATAGAGCATTTATTAAAACTCCTGAAAATGATTCATTATACAATCCTGATATCTTAATTCAAGATTACAGCAATGTTAAAAATGAAGCACTATGGGGTAATAGACCAATTTTATGTCAAGCCAGTTCAATGCCCTTAGTAATTGAAGTTGTTAGCACTAATTGGCAAGATGACTATTATCATAAGTTTGCCGACTATGAGAAAACTGGTATTCCTGAATATTGGATTTTGGATTTTGAAGCTTTTGGTGGTCGAAAATTCATCGGCAACCCCAAACAACCAACTATTTTTGTTTGCGAATTAGTTGAAGGTGAATATCAGATGACTCCCTATCGGGGAAATAGCCCGATTAAATCACTGTTGTTTCCCAATTTGAATTTGACTGCACAACAGATTTTTGACTCAGCGTTGTCATAAGCTAGAGGTATCCAAGGTTTTTTTGAAACTTTTGCTTCTCAATAAGTCGGGTTTCTCCCTCAACGCGAAAACTCCAAATACCTGCGCTGCATTCAGCATTCTGTGAGGGGAAAAACCGGGTTTCTAATGGGTGATGCTTCAAATTTTAGTACGATCGCAATCTCCCGTAGGTTGGGTGAAGGCTTTGCGTAACCCAACACATGATATTAAGAAAATAGAAATTATTTCAACAACCCAATAATTAAATTCAACGATAAAATTTGA
>NZ_NTFS01000597.1 GCF_002289455.1 Brunnivagina elsteri CCALA 953 | reverse complement strand
ATTCTATAGCTAACTGGTCGTTTAAACTCAGAGATGCAAAATGTAGTCGTTCAATCCACTCTAAGGGCATGACACTGAGCAAATCAGTTGTGAGTTTTAATGGTACAGCTATTTCTTTTTTATTTGTAACTAATTTCGGTTCTATTTCGTATTTATAATTAACTTCTAAATAGCGAGCAATTGTTTCATAAAATTGTTCTTCCGGAAATGGTTTCCCAATAAAGTCATCACAACCAGCTTGAAAGATATTCTTTTTCTGTTCATCAAAGGTACTAGCAGTTAAAGCAATAATTACAGTTGAGGGCAAATCCGAATTTTCCTGCTTTAATTCTTTTTCTAATTCTCTAATAATTTTAGTTGCTTGATAGCCATCTACATCGGGCATCCGAATATCCATTAAGATAAGATGTGGATGCCAATTTTCCCAAATTTTTACAGCTTCACGACCATTATTTGCTTGTTGAATTTCAAACCCCAATGGTTCAATTAATTTAATTAGTAAAAGGCAATTTTCAACGATATCTTCGGCAATTAGAATTCGATATTTATGTTGTTTTATTGTAAGACCAATAACTGTTTTATGTCTAACTTTAATTTCTGACTCACTAGCAGTAGCAAGACGATATTTGATATTAAAACTAAAATTAGAACCTTGATTAGGAAGACTTTCAACCTTAATATCTCCACCCAATAATTTGACATATTCACGACTAATTGCTAAACCTAGACCAGTTCCCTCTGTTGATTTACGACCAATATCTGTTTGTATGAAAGGATTAAATAGGGTATCAATGTCTTCAGGTAAAATACCTAAACCAGTGTCGGCAATTTCAAAGATAAGATAATCTGAAATTTCTGACTCAAAAGTATCATTATTACTATTTACTTGAGAATATTCATCTAGTAAATGACTGGTGTAATTCCTTTCATGGGAATATTCTTGCTCCAGTAATGATGCTGCATTATGAAATATTAACTTTTCACTTTTTTCTGGTGATAAGATATTCTGATTTTTTAGAAGCCTTATTCCTTGAATGATAAGTTGCTGCTGACTTTTAGCCCAAGATAAATAATTATTTTGATAATTTACTATTTCATGTTGTAATGTCTCAATATTTATCGAGAATAAGGAATCATTTATAGTTTGATGAGTTGCAACGTTATTGATAATTTTGGGATGGGTAAAATCAGAATTAGGTTGTTGAATTTGATTTTTTTTTGCCTCTATTTGTAGTTGTACACGTAACGTTACACTACCTCGTTCAGTAAATTTAATTGCATTAGTTAATAAATTAATCAAAACTTGGCGAAGTTTCCCTTCATCACTATAAATATACTGGGGAATATTCCCGACTAACTCAAATTTAAATTCCAAACCTTTTGTTTTTGCTCGTAATTGTAACATTTGTTGGATTGAATCCAACAGTATATATAAATCAAAGGTTTTTTCGACTAATACTGTTTTACCTGCTTCTATTTTGGACATTGATAAAACATCATTAATTAGTTCAAGTAAATTTTTTCCACTCCGATTAATAATTTCAATCTGCTGTTGTTGTTCCCTTCTTAAATCTTTGTCATGGGAGAGAATTTGGCTAAAACCAAGAATGGCATTTAGTGGGGTTCGTAATTCGTGACTAATATTTGCCAAAAAAGTACTTTTAGCCACATTTGCCGATTCTGCTTGCTGCTTGGCTTTTTCTAATGCCAAATTTTTTTCCATCAACTCTTGAGTACGATCGCATACTTTCATCTCTAGGGTTTGGGTATAGTTTGCTAAAGCTTTGTATGAGAGTTGCAATCTTTGCCACAGCAAATAAATTCGACTGACTAATGCTGCACTCACCAATCCCAACATCGGGGATGCAACAGGAACCCACCAACCAACCAAAAATAATAGATAAGCGCTACTAACAAGACTTGCAGATGCGATCGCAAATAGTATCACCTTCCATTTGAATTGGGAATCTGACGTTATCCGCAATCGTCGCGATTTTATTTCCCATCCTAATATTGCACCCACAATCGACCAATGTAAAATCCATAACCACCCTAATTTATCAGGCATTCCCCGCAAAAGCTGTCTGTTATCTAAAGCTGCACTCAAAATCTGATTGGTTAAGTCCGCATGGAGTTCTAAACCAGACCAGGCACTATGGACACTACTGCTATAAGGGGTATAAAATCTTTCGCTAATACTTTCAGCAGTCGAACCAATTAAAACTATTTTACCTTTCAACAAATTGGCGGGAACCCGATCTGCTAGCAAGTCAGAAATTGAGATTTTTGTCACCCCTTGTTGAGATTTACGAAAATTCGCCAAAATCTGATATCCACCCACATCAGCACGTACATAACCACCTTCACTATCCTGTAAAGGTACAAACGTAGCTTTTCCAAGTTTGAGAATTCCGTCTTTTCCCTCATGTTGGGGTTGAATATTCTTAGCTTCTAAATAAGTTAGCGCTAGCTTTGCTCCCAGGGTTAAAATTGTAACTATTGATGAACCTGATTTGTCGCGTTTGGGACGCTGGCCGATTTCCGATGCCACACTGGTAACGTTACTCAACAAAATTAAACAAAAACAGCCACGGGTAATTGGATTAGACTTGTATCGCAATTTACCTGTTGAACCTGGACATCAAGAATTACTCAAAATTTATGGTTCAACACCTAATCTCATCGGCATTCATAAAGCATTAAAGAACCTCAGTAGTCCTGTAGTCGAACCTCCGGCAATTTTAAGCGATCGCAATCAAATTGCAGCTTGCGACCTTGTGCTTGATGCTGATGGCAAGGTCAGACGCTATTTATTATCCTT
>NZ_NTFS01000596.1 GCF_002289455.1 Brunnivagina elsteri CCALA 953 | reverse complement strand
GCCCAAAAGCCTTGTCATTAAAGGGAAATTCCAGATTATTGTTTAAAGTTCAGCATAACACCTACGGAAGAACCATAATTTATTACTTCTAACTTCTACTAAGCTCATTTAAATTCTCATTCACCCGATTTTTATTATGACTGCTACAACCGTAATTCAAGGTATTTGGACATTTTCCGCCGTTGCTTTAATCATTTTAGTATTACTCCATAGCCCTAAGGGTGACGGAATCGGTGCTATTGGAGGACAAGCTCAATTATTTAGTAGTGCGAAAAGTGCAGAAAACACTCTTAATCGTGTCACTTGGGCATTAACAGCCGTTTTCCTCGGTTTGACTGTAGTATTAAGTGCTGGTTGGTTGCCTAAATAAATAATAGAAATTAGGGAATAGGGAAATGGGGAAAATAAAAATAAACTTTAAAATTCTCCACCTAAAACCTAAAATCTTAGTTACTCGCCTTTTAAAGCGTTTACTTGTATTTCTAGGAATAATTTGTTGTACTGGGCTGCTGGTTTATTTAACAAACTTGCAGTCTATTGCTGTTTATAAAAGTATTTCTAGAAATATTGAAAGCTCATCTCCTAGTTTGTTTAACAAAATTCCGGAATATCAAGTAAATAAAAATAATCTTTCTACAGCAAAAATCCATCCTCTGCCAGAAAATCTACAAAAATGGCAGGATCAAAATAATAATGGTGATTATTTCGAGCAAGTTAAATCCACACAGGTAGGATATTTGATTTGGTCTAATTTTCCAATTAAAATTTTTATCGAAACTCCCCAAAATACCAATAAAAATCAAGCTGAAGCATGGGTAAAAGTAATTTCCCAAACTGTCGCAGAATGGAATGCTTATTTACCATTACAGCTTGTTGAAAAAGCAGAATTAGCTGATATTACAATTTTGCGGAAAGCTCCACCACTTCAAGGAAATCCACCTCGTGCGCGATCGGCACAAACCAGCTACGAAATATACACAAAAAATAATTTCTTAAATCATAAATTTACTATCTTATTAAGTCCCAGTCAAACGGGGAAATACTTAGTTGCTGCATTCCGTCACGAACTTGGACATGCTTTGGGAATTTGGGGACATAGCCCATTACCAAGTGATGCATTGTACTTTTCTCAAGTTAGGAATCCTCCCTTAATTTCAGCTAGGGATGTGAATACTTTGAAGAAGGTTTACGAGCAACCTACCAATCTGGGGTGGAACGTTGATTAATAAAAAAATAATTACAAACAATCAGGTTTTAATTCTTAATTAAACCCAATTTTTTCAACTCAGCTTCCATATTTTTATTCCATTCCCGTACCGAACCAAAAGCACCGTCATAAACAGCATTCCAGTTCTTTTTATCTTGGGGTTGGGCAAAAAACAAATATCTACCTCCTGTTTTCTGGATGATATTTTGACACGAAGTTTGGTTTAATCCCGATAAAACAATATTTTGCGAACCTTTGCCTTTGAAATAGCGCTTAACTCGGATTGTTAATTTGTCTCGTTCGACTCTAGTGGTCTGTCAAGCTAAAAATTGTGAGTTTGAGGGAAATAGAGAGGCTATTGACTGTAAACGTTTTCAGATATCCCAATAACTGACCATGTTCAAAAACTATATTGTCCGGTTAAGTCAAAAGGAACGACAAACTCTACAAGATTTGGTATCAACTGGCAAAGCCGCAGCTTACAAAATTAAGCACGCCAATATTTTGTTAAACATTGATGTAAATGGGCAGGAATGGACGGACTCAGAAGCTGCCACGGCATTTAGTTGCCACCGTAACACAGTCGCAAATCTAAGGGAACGATTGGTCAACGAGGGTCTAGAGTCAGCCTTAAACCGCAAGCCCAGCAAAATGCCGCCTCGTCAACGGGTAATTGTCCACGAAAAATATTTGATATTGTCGGAATAACTTATTTAGCGCCAAGACGCTGAGAACGCCAAGATAATAATAGAAAGATTTTCACGACTCATTTAGGATTGCTATATGACTTTTCAAATATTAGAAATATCAGAGTCATCAAAAATAGAATTAACAGTATGGGCTGATACAGTTATAGCAGAAGCAAAACAAGCTATGTATTTGGGAGAAAAATATCTTCTCTGGAACAGTCCTTATTATCAAAAAGGTGTTGATGCTTGGGTTGATGAAACTTGGTGGATTCAATGTGCAAAGGAGCAATTTAAGAGATTTCATAAATCTCGTAATTGCGATATTATTCCAGCACTTGAAATCTTAGCTTCTCATTTTCCAGATGAATATGGAGAGATTGCACGTACAAAAATTGATGAATGGTATAACAATGAAGGTTTACATGACCCAGAATATTGGTGGGATTTAATTGAAATAGTTAATTGTAAACATCCCGTTCTTGATGATTTAATTGAAGTATCTAATGATATTAATGAGTGGCTAGTTCTGGCTCGTTGCGGTTATGAAAAAGCAATTAATTATGTTAGAGAATATATTTTAGAATCGCTATTCGAGAAGAATTTATATCGTTTAAATAGACTCATAAAAACATCTGGAAGCAAATTAGTTAAAAATATTTTTAGTCAATATCAATTAAAGCAAATAGAAGATACTATGATGATTTGGGCAAGCCAACAATTTCCATTAGAAACAGATGATTCACTATATCAACTATCAATTTTAGAGTCTGCTGTAATAATGGATTGGCAGGAAGTTCTCGATATACTGTCGCTGAATCAAAATTACTTAAATAACTTATTTTTTTACTTAAAAAACTGGCTTGCAACCCAGCAGATATTCAAATTGGTGCTGTCGCAACGGAATGTACCGACGAATTTTACCAAAGTCGAATTTT
>NZ_NTFS01000595.1 GCF_002289455.1 Brunnivagina elsteri CCALA 953 | reverse complement strand
ACTGTAGAAGAATTAACAAAATCGTCCAATCCGAAAAAATCTCAAGCCATCAAGAAGAAGAAAATGCAAAAACAAGCTCGTCGCAAGAATAGACCTAAGAAAAAATAATTTTGAATATATTTGTATGATTTCCTACTGCTGATAGCTGGAGTCAAACACTTTCAAATATGAAATGAATTTTATAGAGCAGTTTCCACGGTCAAAACCTGGGGTGGTGTGGAATCGGGAGGATAAATAAAGTCAACCTCTACTTTCTTTGTTGCACCTGCTGCTAATTGCAACGTCACTAAAGCTTGTCCTTGCTGTCCCCTTCTCTGCACCAAATGCAAATATTTTACCTGCATTTTGCCTAATTCATCTTCATAACTCACCTTAACCGTACCGCGAAAAAATATTTGCTCCACTTGGGGATTTAAAAACAATGCGGAGTATTGAATTGTCGATCCTATTGCCCAAAAGGTGACGGTTTTGGAATGGGTTGAGGGATTTTATGATGAGCGAGTTTATCAGGGGGAAAGTGTTATTGTTTCTTCAATTTTTGCTAATGTTCAGTTAACTGCGGCTGAAGTTTTGCAAGGATGAAATATTATAAAAACTATTTATGAAAACTATTAATTAAATTCGACAAGTTCAAATATACTAAGGAAAAGTTAGCAATAGGGCAAATGGGTTTCAACTCCCATCTTCCACAAGAAAAATTAGCGAATTGCGTAAAAACTCCCTCTCCTTGTCGTATCAGTATTTGAGGTGATTGAGGAGATGCAAAAAGACAAAGGGAGCAAAATTCACATTTTTATCCCAACGAAGTAAATTACATGGCTATGCATGGTGTCATACAATACCCATAACATTCCCATGTCTAGTAGACGTTGAAGTGAAACCTATTGTTAAGAATCGGCTATGAAAAATTTAGTTATCCTGCAATTTGATGGTGATTTTTCGACTGGGTATAAGGTAACTTTAGAAGTTGGGGATGATGGGGAACGTGCCGATGTACGGATGAGGGGAGAATTACCACCCGCGCTAGATGTGGTGCGATCGTTCCAAGAATGGCGCAATATTTATGGAAGTAAGCATGGACAATCTCGAATTAAGGTAAATGCGGTAAAAAATTTCCAGACTGTTGAGTATAAACAGCAATGTGAGGAGTATTCTGAGAAACTATTATCTCTTTTTCATACATGGTTAAAATCGGAATCTTTTCATCCCATCAGTAATTATTTATCTGATTTAAAGACCAATCAAGAACAGGAATTACGCATAATTTTAAGTTGCGATCGCCTGGAGTTACGAAAGCTACCTTGGCATTTGTGGGATTTATGGTCGGGGGCTGAAGTTGCTTTGAGCGCACCGGATGCAGCGCGGGGAGTCAGAATATTACGGGAAAAGATTAGAATTTTAATTATTCTTGGTGATAGTACGGGTATAAATGTGAAAGCGGATGAAATGCTTTTACAAAAGTATTGTCGGGATGCGGAAATAGTTACTCTTGTGGAACCTTCGCGGGAGGACTTAAATCGCTATTTACAGGATGATATTGGTTGGGATATTTTGTTTTTCTCTGGGCATTCCCAAACCCATAATTTTACCGATACAAGCGAGGAGAGGGTTGTACAAGGGCGGATTTTTGTTAATAAAAAAGATAGTTTGACGATGGCGGAATTGAGGGATAGTTTGCAAACAGCTATCCAACAAAGATTACAATTAGCTATTTTTAATTCATGCGATGGTTTGGGGATTGCTGCGGAGTTGGAAAGTTTGCAAATTCCCCAAGTAATTGTGATGCGCGAACCTGTTCCCGATTTTGTGGCACAGGAGTTTTTAAAGTATTTTTTAGAAGCATTTACAAATGGTCGCTCTTTGTGCAATTCCGTTGGATATGCACGCAGACAATTAGCTTTCTTGGAAGATGATTTTCCCTGTGCTAGTTGGTTGCCTGTAATAGGGCATACAGAAAGTGTTAATAGTATCAGGTTTAGCCCGGATGGTAAAACCCTCGCTTCTGCATCTAGTGACGGGACAGTGAAACTGTGGAATATCAATAGTGGTAGGGAAATTAAAACCCTTAAAGGGCATACAGAAAGTGTTAATAGTATCAGCTTTAGCCCGGATGGTAAAACACTTGCTTCTGCATCAAGGGACGAAACGATAATTTTGTGGAATTTCGATTTAGATGACTTGTTGGTAAAAGGATGCGGATTAATACGAGGCTACCTGCAAAATAACACCGATGTCAGCCCAGAAGATAAACATTTGTGTGACAACATCAAACGTTGAGTTATTATTAAACTTTTGATTATTGATTGAATCAAAAAGTGCGATTCACATTGATAGTATGGATTAAATAAAACGTGCGATTGGTAAGATTTTTTGAGGTGCGATCGCTTTACAGTATGGTTTGAGAAGTGCGATTGGTAAGGTTTTTTGAGGTGCGATCGCATTTAGAGTACGGGTTGATTTGGAAGTGCGATTGGTATGGTTTTTTGTATCCCATCAATACTTCGGGGTAAAGATTTATTCTGGCATCCACGACCAACCAAACGGGTTAAGCGAGGATTTGTCCCGAATAATACTGCCCAAAGATGGGATATTTCCGATCAAAGAAATGCGATCGCGGATATACTCAAAAAAGCTAACACCTAACTTGCGAGTAGTAGCAACAAGGGACATGAAAATATCCCATGCCTTCGTACCTTGTTCAGTTTGGGTGGCATAGCTAATATTACGTCGCTGCACCATAGTTCTAGCAGCCAACTCCGCAGGGTTGTTATGCAAGGGTAGTTCTGGAGGGAGCAACGCGATTTGGTGAGGTGGGGCAAAAAAGGTATGATCGCTAAAAATTTTCTTCAGTACAAATTAACAAT
>NZ_NTFS01000594.1 GCF_002289455.1 Brunnivagina elsteri CCALA 953 | reverse complement strand
GCGTAGCGTGTCCCCTTGGGACTCAGAATCTCGCAAAGATGCTTCGTTCCTCAGCATGACAAAACAGGATCATTCATTTTGTGGAGTTTTCTAAGTCCATTTGAGTAAAATCCAGAAATCACGAATTAGAAATTAGATTCTACTGCGGTTCCGTGTACATTGAAGTAAGGATTTTGTCAATCAAAATATTTGGTGAATGTAAAAATATTTTCCGGCTAATTTGATAGCAAATTCTATTTACATATTCCCGTAAGGGTATATACTCGTTAATATCTTTTGAGATGGAAATAAAAATTACATTCGTGTTTTCCAATTGAGCGTATATATTCAGCCCTAAGCATCAAAGGTATTAGTCTGAGTCATCGCTTAATGTTTGATTTCCATAGCTTAAACAATTAATAAAATCACCAATGATTTATGACAGTTTGTGACGAAAAAAACTTGATTCGCCAAGGTTTGTATGCGAAAGAATTGCGTCCATTATTACCAGAGCAAGCATTTATCCCAGACCAAAATAAATTAATTATCCAGCTAATTAATGTTGTCATCTTGCTTCTTGGTTGGGGTATTGCATCTTATTTAGATAAGTGGTCTGTATATTTTTTATGGTTGTATTTACCCTTATCATTGGTGATGGGTAATAGTATTGTGGTTTTGCTATTTAGCTCCCATGAGCTAATGCATAATAGTGTAATTAAAAATCATCGCCTAGTTTATTTTTTTGGATTTTTAGGGATGATAATGTTGGGAATGCCGCCAACTTTTTGGAAAGCGGTTCACAATCGAGAACATCATAACAAAACTAATTCTCTGGATGACCCCGATCGCAATTATTTATCAAGTCAATCTAACACTTGGGGGAAATGGATTCAGGATACATTTGTCCCTTCTGCGGAAGTCCATCCTCTGGGGTTGTTGCTGGGGATGACATCGGCTTGGGCAGTACATAATTTTCGGAATTTGACTTCGGTGCTATTATTTAATAGTAAATCTGTCAGTTATGTTCCTGCTGCTTTCACAATTAGCGCCAAGGAAAGGCGATTAATCGCTGTTGAGTGGTTGGGAATTATTGCAGCTCATGGAAGTATTTTGGCGTATTTGCAATTCCACCCCTTGAAGATAGCATTAGCTTATGTTTTACCAATTGCGATTGGCTATGCAGGGTCAATGTTTTATATCTATACAAATCACTTAATTTGTGAAATGACCGATATCAATGACCCTCTGATTAATAGTGTATCTTTGCGGGTTCCCAAAATATTCGATTTATTACATCTCAATTTCTCTTATCATACCGAACATCATATTTTTCCGGGGATGAATTCCAATTACTATCCACTAGTTCAGGAATTACTGATTCAACATTATCCAGAAAGATATAACTTAATCGATGCCAAAGAAGCTTGGTTTTTGCTGATGAATACCCCCAGACATTACCACAGTGAAAACACCTTCACTGATTGGTCTAATAAAAAGATTGTTTCTTGTCCATTGTCTAGAGCAATAGAAGAATAATAAAAACCGCGATCGCAATATTTCAGTCAAACATATTATCGAACCATGACGAAATTGCGATCGTTGATAAGACGGGTATCTTGCACCATCGCGACTACAAGCGAGATATTCCTAAGCATGAAGTCTTTCCACTAAATACAGCTTTTCCTCCAGTTGACGCTCGTGTTCCACAACAAACACGTTGGAATATAAATTTGCCATAATTTGTTTGCCTTGCTGGGTTAGGGATAAATAATGTAATCCATCCTGAATATAGGGAAATACCCCATTCCAATAAAACTTGGCGTAATTTTTCCGCAAGTCAGCAGGTGTTTTATACCCCAAAACTTTGTTCATTCCGGTTTCTTCAAACTCGTAGAATAAAGAGGTGATTTTCTTTAAATAACGCGGATCGCTTAATTGTCCAATTAAATCTGCTGCACGAACTAAACCAGCAAAACTCTCTGTTCCTTGATGATCTTCTGCGGCAGGTACGGGAAAGCGTGTTAGTTCTATATTGGTTTTAATCACCTCTGCATCAATGAGGTTATGTCCACCAAATCTTTCATCGATAAATAATTTAGCCCGATCGACATGATACGGTGTCATGCTTGCGTCTGATGCTCCTGGTAACAAGGAAATCATTTTTCCATCTCTACCTGTTGAGTACAAACCCTCTATTTCTTGATCCTGACGGCATACTCCTCTAACATAACCAATATCATGGCAGACTAAGGAAATAATGAAGTGCAACCAGTCTTCGCTAGATACTCCACCTTCACGAATGTGCTTACCGCGCAGAATTTCCTGTCCTACGAGAGTAACCAATATTGAATGTTCGACATTATGATACAGGGCATCGCTATTGGCAATATTTTCTAAAGCCATACTGCCTGCCCAAGCTATGATATCCTGATAATCTGTCTTCAGACATCCGTAAGTGCGTCGGTATCCCTCTCGAATCTGATTCACAAATGCATCAATTAAAATTTCCGTGGTATTGAACATGTTAGTTACTTCTTAATATTCAGTTATTTATGGCTTCTTTGAAATTTCCTCATTAAGTTGTGGCTTAATGAATTTACTGGGTGGTACAAGTTTATCCTTCAAGTTTTCCAAGCAAGTCTAAGCTTTCTTGATATTTAAGGATTAACTGCACAGACAAGGAAAATATTTCTGTCCTAATCACAGGATATGCGATTGGTTACTTAAGATGCAAAACAAAAGAGATAAATAAGTATTATCACTGAGTAAGGTTATCTGAATATTAAAGGCTTGAATTAAGTTATTGAGCATGAATATACTGCAAACGGGTAAAATCTGGACTTCTGTCATACTGTAGCTTGCTACTTACAGAAGCCGCTTGCGCGTCTA
>NZ_NTFS01000593.1 GCF_002289455.1 Brunnivagina elsteri CCALA 953 | reverse complement strand
AACCATTGAAAGCATTAGCGGAAATTGGTAAGCGATCGATTTTGGTTCTGAACAAAACCGATTTATATACTGACGCAGATAGGGAAGCAATTTTAGCCAGATTACGGGAACGGGTACGGGGATTTATTTCCACAAACGATGTGGTGTCAATATCGGCAAATCCCCAATCTGTGGAATTAGAAAGCGGTGAAATGGTTGAACCGGAGGCGGAAATATTACCTTTGTTGCGAAGAATGGCAGCAATATTACGGGCAGAAGGTGAAGATTTAGTCGCCGATAATATCCTGTTGCAATCGCTGCGATTAGGTGAAGAAGCCAGAAAGATGATAGATGCTCAACGTCGTCGTCAAGCTGATAAAATTGTCGATCGCTTCCAGTGGATTGGGGCTGGTGTAGTATCTGTGACACCGTTACCCGTAGTTGATTTATTAGCAACGGCAGCAGTAAATGCCCAAATGGTGGTGGAAATTGGTCGCATTTATGGTTGCGAATTAAATATGGAGCGGGGAAGGGAATTAGCGTTATCTTTAGCAAAAACCATTGCCGGGTTAGGAATCGTTAAGGGGGCATTGGAATTGGTTTCGACAGCATTACAATTGAATATTGGTACATTCGTCATTGGTAGGGCAATCCAAGGGGTAACAGCAGCATATTTAACCAGGATTGCTGGGAAAAGTTTTATTGAATATTTCCGTAATGACCAAGATTGGGGAGATGGGGGAATGACAGAAGTTGTTCAGCGTCAATTTCAATTGAACAAGCGGGATGAATTTGTCAAGGCATTTGTGCAGGAAGCGATCGCAAAGGTAGTTAAACCTTTGGCTGATAAAGCTGCGGAAATAATTGAAGAAGACGAGAGGAAGGTTTAAATATTTGCAGTTGAATTTAGATTGTAGATTGTAGGTTGGGTGTAAGGGCAGGAGTAATATTTGTAGCAATATGATAAATCTATATTTGCGCTGTAACCCAACATTTTGTTAAATCGTTTAAAGAGTATCTTTGTCGTTGAGTTTAGTTATTTTCGCTGTTTAAATAATTTTTATTTTCTTCATATCATATGTTGGGTTACGCAAAGCCTTCACCCAACCTACAATTAGTTACTGAGCAATAAATAAATTATCGTTTGCTAGGACGATTTTCTTGAATTATATGAATTATTGACGGTAATAATGAGACAACGATAACTAATGCAATAATTGGTAATAAATATTTATCTACTTGTTCCGCAGGTAATAAATTTCCTAAAAAATATCCTAACAACGTCACACCAAATGTCCAAACAAAACCACCAACCAAGTTATACGACATAAAAGTGCGATATTTCATCGCTCCAATCCCGGCAATAATTGGTGCAAAAGTTCTAACAATAGGTACAAATCTTGCGAGTACAATCGTTTTCTTCCCATGCTTCAAATAAAACTTTTGGGTTCTCTCCAAATATTCTTTTTTGAAAAATCTCGAATCATTTTTTTGAAACAACCTACGTCCAAAACGAGAACCCGTCAGATAACCCACATTATCCCCAAGTACAGCACAAATAAAACAACCAATAATCAAAACCCAAATATTCAGCAAATGTTGGGAAGCTGCAAAACCTGCCGCAACCAATAAACTATCTCCCGGCAGAAAAAAACCAATCAATAACCCAGATTCTGCGAAAATAATTCCCCATATAGCTAGATAGCTAAAGTAACCAAGGGTTTTGACTAGTGCTTGAACGTCAAAGTGCATAAAAATAGTGATTATGTTTACAGCATATTTATAAAATATCTTAGCTGCTTATAACTTTTCAGGATGATAAACAAAAATTAAGTTTAGATAAATATATTTCCGATAATTTATACATAAAAACTTTTAATTGTTAAATGCTATACAACAAAGTAATTAATCAAAATATCTTAAATTTTTACAAGTAATATATCATGGCGTAAATAACGCTACGATATAGAATGGCTGAAAAAGGGTAGCACAGACAAAATGCAAAGATATTTGAAATTAATAGGGCTGTTTTGGAGTGCTGCGATCGCATCTGAAATGGAATATCGGGTGAACTTTATCCTGGCAACATTAAGTAGTATTGGTAACTTAGTCGGGAGTTTGTTTGGATTATTCCTCTTTTACCGCAAAGGCTATACATTCGCAGGTTGGTCGTGGACAGAAGCTTTATTAGTGGTAGGTGTTTTTACCCTACTTCAAGGCTATTCGGCAACATTTTTAGCACCAAACCTTAGCCGTATAGTTCGTCATGTTCAAGAAGGAACCCTCGATTTTGTCCTCCTCAAACCCATCAAAAGCCAATTTTGGCTATCGGTTCACACTCTTTCCCCTTGGGGATTGCCAGATTTAATATTTGGTGGAGTCACAATTGGTTATGCTGGTACAAGACTAGGCTTGGGAGTGAATAATTATTTAATTAGTTTAATACCTCTGGGATTTGGGTTAATAATACTCTATAGCCTCTGGTTTATGCTTGGTGCGACGAGTATTTGGTTCGTAAAAATCTACAATGTCACCGAAGTTTTGCGAGGATTACTCGAAGCTGGGAGATATCCGATGATTGCCTATCCAACGGCATTTAGATTCTTCTTTACTTTTATTGTTCCCGTGGCATTTCTGACAACCATTCCCGCAGAAGCAATGTTAGGTAGAATTCACACTATCTGGTTTGTTGGTGCAGGTTTATTAGCTGTAGTATTATTCTTATTTACTTCCTGGTTTTGGCGCTTTGCACTGCGTTTTTATACCAGCGCTTCCAGTTAATAAATAATTTTTTTTATCCTGGATTCAGGTACAAAAAAATGTCAGTAAATCACAAAGTTTCTTTCAATAAAAGGAAATCACAAAAATCTGTAGCGAGATATACAATCAATTTAAAATG
>NZ_NTFS01000592.1 GCF_002289455.1 Brunnivagina elsteri CCALA 953 | reverse complement strand
GGGTGGGGTTCTTGTACCTCACTTAACTGAGAACCGCTATATGGGACTAAGATATTTTACAACAGGAGAAAAATCAGATGAATAGTTGTATTTTGATGGCAGAAATTACTAATCCTCCCCAACTGCGTCATACTCCCGATGGATTGGAACTTGCGGAGATGATGGTACAGTTTGCGGGTTCGCGTCCAGATGATGCGCCAGGGATGTTGCGGGTCATTGGTTGGGGTAACATGGCAAAAGAGATTCACGCGAATTATCATCAAGGCGATCGCGTGTTAATCGAAGGACGATTGGGGATGAATACAATTCAGAGGGAGGGGTTTAAAGAGAAGCGGGCAGAATTGACAGTGCAAAAAATCCATTCCCTTGGTGGTGCGATTGTAACAACAACGAACCCAATGATGGAACAAGCCACATCCGCAGCCACAAATACGAGAAATAATTCTGCACAAACAAATTATCCACCAACAGATTATCCACCAACAAACTATCCACCAGCGAATAATACTCCCAGCTACGAACCACCAATATCAGAACCAACACCAGCGAGAACAAATGTTGGTGTAATGAACGACGACTACAATCAAAACACAAATCAAAACACACCCCAAAGGAATTTTGAGCCAAGTACATATCCAGCAATGGATGCACCTGATGAGGATGATATTCCGTTTTAGGGAATTGGGGAATATAGAACTTCTATATTCCTCTCATCTTGTTCTTTTATATACCCAATCCTCCAACCAATGCTCAAAAAGTTTAAACTACTGTTAAGATGCAATTATTTTTAATTTAATATATCTACCGACTTCTATGAAAGACACAATTCTCTCGGTTCGTAATTTGCGGGTTGATTTTTCAGAGAATGGGAAATCAGAGAACAGCAAAAGCGCTAAAGCTGTTGATGGTATATCTTTCGATTTGCAGCGTGGTGAAACCTTAGGAATTGTGGGGGAGTCGGGAAGTGGTAAATCAGTAACTTCCCTTGCGGTGATGGGTTTGTTGCAATCTCCAGGTAAGGTGAGTAATGGGGAAATATTATTTTCCCCCCAACCCAATTCAAACCCCATTAACTTGGTTGAATTGCCTCCAGAAGAAATGCAGCTACATCGGGGGGGAGATATTGCGATGATTTTCCAAGAACCGATGAGTTCCCTAAACCCAGTATTTACAATTGGCTATCAACTTACCGAAGCAATTTTACGCCATCAAAATATTACAGCTACCGAAGCAAAACAAAAAGCGATCGCAGGATTACAAGAAGTTAAACTTTTGCCCAGCGATGAACAAATCCAAGAACAATATTTGGAAACAGCCAAGCAAACCGGGGACATTCTCCCACCTCAGAAACTGAAGGAACTGGTTAAGCAGCACAAAGATTCAATATTGGAACGTTACCCACACCAACTTTCGGGAGGACAGCTACAACGGGTAATGATTGCGATGGCAATTTCTTGTAACCCTTTGCTATTGATTGCCGATGAACCGACAACAGCTTTGGATGTCACCGTACAAGCAACAATTATTGATTTGTTGCGTGATTTACAACAGCAGCGCAATATGGCGATGATTTTTATTACCCACGATTTAGGGTTAATCTCGGAAATTGCGGATACAGTTGCCGTCATGTACAGAGGAAAAATTGTTGAATATGGCAATTCCAGCGAAATTTTTAATAATCCTCAGCATCCCTACAGCAAAGGTTTGGTTGCCTGTCGTCCATCCCTCGATAGTCGTCCGCAGAAACTCCTGACGGTTTCCGATTACATGAGTGTTGAAGAGAGCCAAGGGGGAGAAGTCATAATTAAAGCAAAATCCCCTGAAGACCCGATTCAAGTTAGTTTAGAAGAAGTTAATCGTCGCCTTGCCAAACTCGAACGAGAATCATCCCTAGTACAAATTAAAAATCTCAAAGTTGGTTTTCCCATCAAAGGTGTATTTGGTGGGACAAAGCGCTACTTCATGGCAGTAAATGATGTTTCATTTGATATCAAGCGTGGTGAAACTTTGGGCTTGGTGGGTGAATCGGGATGTGGTAAAAGTACACTAGCTCGGACTTTGCTGCGACTGATTGAACCGACAGGCGGACAAATTATTTTTGAAAACCGTGATATTACGCAATTGAAAGGTAGCGAATTGCAGATATTACGACGACAAATGCAAATTATTTTTCAAAATCCATTTAGTGCCCTCGATCCGAGAATGAAAGTGGGGGATGCGATTATGGAACCGTTAGTAATTCACAAACAGGGAAAAACGGTTAAAGAACGACGGGAACGGGCAGTATATCTACTAGAAAGGGTGGGATTGAATGCAGATGCTATGAATCGTTATCCGCACCAATTTTCGGGGGGGCAGCGACAAAGGGTATGTATTGCCCGTTCTTTGGCATTAAATCCCAAGTTTATTATTTGTGACGAATCTGTTTCCGCGTTGGATGTGTCGGTACAAGCTCAGGTATTGAACTTGTTGAAGGAATTGCAAGAGGAATTTGGGTTGACTTATATCTTTATTTCCCACGATTTGAGCGTCGTCAAATTTATGAGCGATCGCATTTTAGTGATGAACAAAGGGCAAATTGTCGAACAAGGAAAAGCCGAGGAAATATATCTTCATCCGAAGGAAGAATATACGCAGAAGTTAATTGCATCAATTCCTACAGGTAGTGTCGAAAGGATTAAACAGAGGCAAGCGAAAGCATCTTAAATTATTATTAATATTTCATATTTCTATTAAAATCCCCGGCTTTTCAGTCGGGGTTATGAGCAGGGCTATTTCATTCTAAAAGTAGGAGCTATGTGGTATAATCTAGCGCGAATCCAAGCGTGTGCATCTACCTCCATGAGCCAACCAGCAATTATAGAAGCTTTTGCAGAGCTTAAAGA
>NZ_NTFS01000591.1 GCF_002289455.1 Brunnivagina elsteri CCALA 953 | reverse complement strand
TTTTTTGAGTATATCCGCGATCGCATTTCTTTGATCGGAAATATCCCATCTTTGGGCAGTATTATTCGGGACAAATCTTCGCTTAACCCGTTTGGTTGGTCGTGGATGCCAGAATAAATCTTTACCCCGAAGTATTGATGGGATACCATCACTAAATATATCGAATATATGCCACTAATTTGTGTGGCAGGTTCTGCGGTATCTAACCCTGAAGTAGAGTTGTGCGATCGCGAATCTTTTCTACGTCATTTTAGCGAATCTCTTTTGAATGCAATTGTCACAAATACAGCTTCTACAGCCGCTTTTGATAAGCGAATCGAAGATACGTTAATTTACCATTGTCTCTATCAACAAAAATCGAATCCTCTGAAGGGAAATATTGCCCTAACTGAATACGAACAATGGTTAACTTGGAAAAGTAAAATTACCCGCAGTCAAAATAATTCATCTTTTCATCTTTGCTTTCAATTACAATCCCCTACATCTGAAGAAATAGATAATTGGCAGATTCAGTTTTTAGTAGCCAGTAAACAAGACCCTTCTTTAAAGTTAACATTAGCTGATTATTGGCAGATGAAATCTGTAAATGGGGAATCAGTAAGTGCAAATAAGAAAATGAAAAAATCCTCTTCCCAAAGTTCCAATTCCCAACTTCCCAACTTTATCGATCGCGACTTTGAAACAAATCTGCTACTCAATTTAGGATATGCGGCAAGAATGTATCCAAAATTATGCCAGGGATTGGAAACCGATCAACCAATTGGACTCCAACTGAGTTTGGATGAGGCATTTGATTTTCTCAAAGAAAGCGCTTGGGTATTGGAAGATGCAAATTTTAAAGTCATTGTACCAGCTTGGTACACCCCCGTAGGTCGTCGTCGGGCAAAAGTTCGTCTGAAAGCTTCCTCTGGGGGAAAATCTGCCAGCAAGAACGATAAAAAAGGTTATTTCGGGTTTGATTCCTTGGTAGAGTATGAATATGAATTAGCAATCGGCGACCAAATAGTTTCCCGTAGCGAATGGGAAAAATTGGTTGATGCTAAAAAGAACTTAGTACATTTTCGTGGTCAATGGATGGAATTAGATCGCGATAAAATGCAGCAAATGTTGGAATTTTGGCAAACTCATGGTGATGAGAAACCCTCAATGTCGATGTTAGAGCTTCTACAACGTAGTGCGGAAGCTGGGGAAGATTGGGAAATCGAACATGATGATTTTTTAGCAGAGATGGTAACAAAACTGCAAGATAAAAGTCAGTTGGAACCAGTTTGCGAATTACCAAATTTACAAGGATGTCTCCGGGAATATCAAAAACGTGGTGTTTCCTGGTTAGGTTATTTGGAAAAGTTGGGTTTAAATGGCTGTTTAGCTGATGATATGGGATTGGGAAAATCCGTCCAGGTAATTGCCAGACTCGTACAAGAAAAAGATGAACAGGAAAAATTGAGTCCAGAAATTTCTGCTACAAAATTAACTGCTGAGAAGAAGAAAGGTAGGAAAAAAGACGATTTAAATCCAGATAAATTAAACCCAGAAAAAACTTTATTACCCACACTATTAATTGCACCAACATCAGTCGTGGGAAACTGGCAAAAAGAAATTGCCAAATTTGCACCGCATTTACAAGCAATGGTACATCATGGGAGCGATCGCATTACCGAAAGTGCAGATTTCCAAGTAGCTTGTCGGCAATATGATGTAATAATTACTTCCTTTACCTTAGCTCGCAAGGATGAAAAACTCTTAAATAGTGTGGAGTGGCAGCGTTTGGTATTGGATGAAGCCCAAAATATCAAAAATCCCAAAGCAGCGCAAACCAAAGCTATCCTGAAAATATCGGCAAAACATCGACTCGCATTGACGGGAACACCAGTAGAAAACCGTTTGTTGGATTTATGGTCAATTTTTAACTTCCTCAATCCTGGTTATTTGGGAAAAGAAGCGCAGTTTCGTAAATCCTTTGAAATTCCCATCCAGAAGGATAACGACAGAGTAAAATCCAGCACCTTAAAAAAGTTAGTCGAACCCTTGATTCTTCGCAGACTTAAAACAGACCAATCAATTATCAACGATTTACCCGATAAAGTTGACCAAAAACTATACACCAACCTTACCAAAGAACAAGCATCATTGTACGAAGCAGTCGTTAAAGATGTAGAAAAGCAGTTGGAAGAAGTAGAAGGAATTCAACGCAAAGGTTTAATTCTCTCCACATTGATGAAATTGAAGCAAATTTGTAACCATCCAGCCCAATTTTTACAGGATGGGAGCGAATTTTCACAAGTGCGATCGCATAAACTCAGTCGTTTGGTGGAAATGGTAGAAGAGGCAGTTTCCGAAGGAGATAGTTTACTGGTATTCAGTCAATTTACTGAAGTATGCGAATCAATTGAGAAATATATCAAACATGCACTGCATTACAACACATATTACCTGCATGGTGGAACAACCCGTCAGAGGAGGGAAAAGATGATTGAGGAATTTCAGAACCCGGAGACAGAGCCATCAGTTTTTATACTTTCATTAAAAGCAGGTGGTGTGGGGATTACCCTGACTAAAGCTAATCACGTCTTCCATTTTGACCGATGGTGGAACCCAGCAGTGGAAGAACAAGCAAGCGATACCTGCGGTAAGCTTCGCTAACGCGCTTTCCGAATTGGGCAGAAAAAGAACGTTTTTGTACATAAATTTGTAGCAATTGGGACTTTAGAGGAGAAAATTGACCAAATGATTGAAGATAAGAAAAAACTTGCTGCTGCGGTAGTTGGGAGTGATGAATCGTGGTTGACAGAACTTGATAATGAAGCGTTTAAACGCTATTGAGTAAAATTGGCACGTAGGGAGAAATACGGTATGCTCAAAGAGTGTGAAATAGTTACGGATTATCAGGAT
>NZ_NTFS01000590.1 GCF_002289455.1 Brunnivagina elsteri CCALA 953 | reverse complement strand
CACCAAGAGGCGGAGCCTCTGGGGTTGCGTTCCCAGGCTCTGCCTGGGAATGAGGAGGAAAGAGTATAGAAAGCTTACAACCCTTGCAGATAGGACTTGTGTGTACACCGTAGCCTTAGCTCATGGGGGTTAGGGAGGATGATTTCCGGGATACGAAGGGAAATCAGACTTGTGTGTACAGTATGGTAACATCCGTGAACTACGGCTCAAACCCCTTAAGAAATACCCAAGTTACGCTTTGCCTCACTAGCAACTGTCTCAACTTCATCATTCACCAGACTTTCTAATATAGATTTGGCTTCTGTACCACCCAAGTTATTTAAAGCGAGTACGACTCGATGGCGAATCTGCCAATCTGGATTGGTTGCGTATGATGCTAACAAGGGAACTGCTCGTAAATCCCCCAATTCTCCAAAAGAGCTAATGGCAGTAATTTGGACTAACTCATTTTCTGAGGTCAGCGCTTCTTGAAGTAGTTCAAATCCTCGCGGTTCCCCCAATACTCCTAATGTGGCAATAACGCTAAGTTGGACAATCCATTCTGGGGTGTTGCGGTAAAGTTGTTCCAAGTCGTCAAATGCTGACACAAGTTGTAATGCACCCAAACAATCGGCTGCTGCTGCTTGTACGTCGGGTTCTTTGTCTTCCAACATTCGACGCAATAGATTTAATGATAAATCTAAATCTTGACCACCTAAGGTATCTATTTGGCTGACTGCTGAGTAGCGAACGCGAGTATTAGAATCGTTAACAGCGTGTTGAATTAGCTCAAACCCAATTTTTGGTTCTAATACTCGAATCTGATTAACCGCACGCAAGCGATCGCCTAAATCTTCTGAATTTAGTAACTGTCTCACTGACTCAGGAGTGATACTCATTAATTTTTCTCTCTTTTCTTAAATTCTCTTTGATTTTATTATTGGGGATTGGGCATTTGCTAAGGACAAAAAACCTATTAACCACTAACTAGCAGCCATTGCCCGAATAATATCACCACGTGTGAGAATACCAATTACTTGACCCTCGCTGTCAAGTACTGGCAGACGATTAACGCTTTTATCGTGCATTAATCTAGCTGCATCTCGTAGTGGTTTGTCAGGAGAAACAGTAATGGGATTTTTGCTCATGACTTCCCCAACGGATTGTCCGAGTGCTTTGTGTAAATCGCGATCGTACTTGCCAGGATTTTGTAGATAAATAACGCTATCAAGAAACATGATGTAAGCAGGAGGGGTGACACCTGTTTCTTGCCACATTAAATCTGTTTCCGAAATAATACCGATGAGTTTACCACTTTCATCTACAACGGGTAAACCACTAATACGTCGCTCTGCCAAAATTGCGATCGCATCTTTGAGCGGAGTTTCGCACCTAACAACAACTGGGTTGTGGCTCATCACATTAGCAACGGTTTTAGACATATGACGACACTCCTATAAATATGGTAGTGAGAAAGCGGCTACTTACTGAAATAATCATGGGCTTTATTGTAAGTATGCTGAGAATTACTTAAGTTGAAAAACTATTTTTATAGTCCTTGGCTTACATTGTAGGGAAATTTTCTGATTGACTCGATGCTACGAAATAGATTGTTACTATTTTGGGAATTAGGCAATGGGTACTTGGGTGAAACTTCTCTATTTTGATTGCATTATTTGTCTGTAATTTCGCGTAAATATTACAAAACTTTACTCATTTTCTCTCTAAATATTTTTGATCCCTACAAATAATTAATTCCACCTCACTCTTGTACTTTATTGCTCTTGGGAGAACTATACTAAATAAAAAAGCATAATCAAAAATTAAGGAAAAAATTAAGCATTCAATCACAAGCATAATTTGCGGCTGCCGACAGACTTAATACTGTGAATGCCTCAGAGGTTGCCTTAAATATTTGACTCAAAATACTTGACTTCTCTGTGTTGGCGTAAGCCTGCCTTTGGGCATAGTAGAGATAGGCTCAAGTATCTCAATTTAAGAATTTCAATTTTCGGACTACAAAAGTAGTGTTTTTAGCCTTTTTGAGTCTACAAAATCAACAATCAAGCCAAATTATATTATTTCTTCTTTCTCCCTTCCCTATTAACCATTTATCTTTACTCTTGCCATGCATATTCAAGCACGTGTCAAACCAACACTTCCGAAGCAGCCAACTTTTTCCTCGATCGCAGAAGAACGCTCACATCGCAAACAGCATTTAGCTGCCGCTTTGCGATTATTCTCGCGATATGGCTTTGATGAAGGTGTTGCTGGACATATTACAGCCCGCGATCCGGAATATTTAGATAGCTTTTGGGTAAACCCTTTTGGGATGCACTTTGGAATGGTTCGCTCTAGTGACTTAATTCGCGTCAACCATCAAGGTGAAGTTGTCGAAGGCAATCATCCAGTCAATGAAGCAGCTTTTGCCATTCACTCGCGCATCCATGCATCCCGCCCCGATATTATTGCCGCAGCACATACCCATTCGGTTTATGGTAAAAGTTGGTCGAGTCTTGGTCGTTTGCTCGATCCGCTTAACCAAGATGCTTGTGCTTTTTACCAAGATCACGGTTTTTTTGATGATTATACCGGAGTCGTTTTGCAGGCAGAAGAGGGCGATCGCATTGCTGGAGCATTAAGCAACAAAAAAGCCGCAATTCTCAAGAATCACGGTTTACTTACGGTGGGAAGAACGGTTGATGAGGCTGCTTGGTGGTTCATTTCAATGGAACGCACTTGCCAAGCACAATTACTTGCTGAAGCTGCTGGCAAACCAAAATTAATTAACCACGATTCGGCAACTTTGGCACGTCATCAAGTTGGTTCTCCTTATATGGGTTGGTTTAGCTTCCAACCTCATTACGACATGATTGCTAGACTACAACCCGATTTTTTAAATTAGATTAAATTATTAAAT
>NZ_NTFS01000059.1 GCF_002289455.1 Brunnivagina elsteri CCALA 953 | reverse complement strand
TTTATCATTACTTCGCGCACTCTTTATATCCATTTTATTCCTATTATTTCTAAAAAAAGTCGTATATGTATGTAAGTATGTCTGTACGCACTTAGGTAATAGCTGTAAAAATATGAAACAAGGAATTTTTGCCACTCTCACAGTGTTTGCTTGTTTAGGATTAGCTCAAAGCGCCAAAGCCTTGAATCAACAAGATTTAGAACAATTCAAAACCACAGGTAGCTGTCCTCGGTGCGATTTGAGTGGAGCTGATTTAAGCCGAGCAAGTCTATCTAGAGTCATCTTGCGGGATGCCAACCTCAAGGGTGCAAACCTGTCACAGGCTGACTTGAGGGGTGCTGACTTAACTGGTGCAAACTTGGAGGGTGCTGTATTAAATAATGCAAACCTGACTGCTGCTTCCTTAACAGGGGCATTGATGAAATCAGCATCACTGGAAGGAGCAAATTTAACCTTTGCCAGCTTAATGAGCGCCAATTTAGAAGCAACAAATCTCAAAGGCGCAAATACAATGATGACAAACTTTCGGGGTGCATTTTTCCGCTTAACCACAATGCCTACAAATGTCGTCACAGCAGATAAACCCTATGGTTGGTCAATGCAACGTCCTCAAAAACGCGAATGCGACAAATTTAAACTTGATGACGCTCGTGGTAGCGTTTGTGCGACGGAATTAAGAACTGAGGAAACACAAGAACAGCAGAAATAATTCGTCTCCAGGGTAGGGGCAAACGGTTGTTTGCCCTGACTATAGAGGTTCTCAGTTTAGTGAAATATATTTGATAATCGAGAATACTGTAGGGGGAAACGGTTGTTTGCCCTGATTTGTATTGCATCCAAACGAGAAACGCTATGTATATGGAATAAGGGACTTCCAAAAAAAATCAGGGCGAAATAATCAAAAAAATTAGGGCGAAATAATCGAATAAATTAGGGCGAAATAATCAAAAAAATTAGGGCGAACAGCCGTTCGCCCCTACAATACGTTGGGATAACAAAAAATCATCACGTAGATTCCCACTCCCTACTTCCACTCCCTGTATTTATCATGGAGAAAAAGTATGTAGAAAAAATTGAACGATGTTAACCCATATTAAGGATTTAGCAGCAAAATTAGCACCGCGCTTAATTGAAATTCGCCGTCATCTGCATTCACATCCCGAACTAAGTGGTCAAGAATATCAAACTGCTGCTTTTGTTGCTGGTGTCTTGTCGTCGAATGGTCTACACGTGGAAGAAGGTGTGGGCAAAACTGGTGTCATTGGAGAATTACATGGCAGTGGCAATGACGATCGCATCTTAGCTATCCGTGCTGATATGGATGCTTTGCCGATCGAAGAGCGTACCGGATTGGATTTTACTTCTAAAACAAAAGGAATAATGCACGCTTGCGGTCATGATATTCACACGACTGTAGGTTTGGGTACAGCGATGATTTTAGCGGAGTTGAAGGACGAATTACCGGGGAAAGTGCGGTTTTTGTTTCAACCTGCGGAGGAAATTGCCCAAGGAGCTAGTTGGATGGTCAAGGATGGGGCAATGAGTGAGGTTTCGGCAATTTTGGGGTTGCATGTGTTCCCGTCGATTGCAGCTGGTACGGTGGGGTTGCGTTATGGTGCTTTGACTGCGGCTGCGGATGATTTAGAGATTATTATTATTGGTGAGTCGGGACATGGCGCTAGACCTCACGAAGCGATAGATGCAATTTGGATTGCTTCCCAGGTAATTACCACCTTACAACAGGCAATAAGTCGAACACAGAACCCTTTACGTCCAGTGGTATTGAGTATTGGGCAAATTAATGGGGGAAGGGCACCGAATATAATTGCAGATAAAGTTGAGTTACGGGGAACAGTGCGATCGCTCCATCCAGAAACCCGTGCAAATTTACCCCAGTGGATTGAAAATATTGTGTCGAGTGTTTGCGATTCCTATGGTGCGAAATATCAAGTTAATTATCGTCAAGGTGTACCGAGTGTGCAAAATGATTATACTTTGACCCAGTTGTTGCAATCATCTGCCGAGGAAGCTTGGGGATGCGATCGCGTCCAAGTTTTACCGGAACCATCCCTAGGGGCGGAAGATTTTTCTGTATATTTGGACTATGCACCTGGTACAATGTTTCGTCTTGGTGTCGGTTTTAAAGATAAGGCTAACAACTATCCTTTACATCACCCTTTATTTGAAGTTGATGAGTCTGCTATTTGTACCGGGGTAATTACAATGGCTTATACGGCTCACCAATTTTGGTTGCACAAATAAATGTCTTGCCCTAACTTGATTGCAAAGAGCGATCGCACAACATTGAGTAGCGAGTGAGTAGCCTCAAAAATCTGGACAACTGGCATCTACTACATTGGGATGGCAATAATTTTTAAGGATGGTAGTTACCTCGTCTCCTACCCATAGCGCTACCTTATCGGGTGAAATTCCGTAGGTAATAGCCCAAGTGATAAAAGTGTGCCTAGTTGCGTATGGCTTGAGGTATTGGGGTATCTTCTCTTGGGTGACTAATTCACGAACTACACCGGGATATTTGTGCCCATTAGAGCCTGTTGCCTCATTCCAAAAGTTTTGGATTATGTCACTATTGAGTTTTGCGCCTGTTTTGGAGCGAAATATTAAATCTGTTTTTTTATAATTAATTGGTTTAATTTCTAGTAAAAGGGATTGCAATTTAGAATTTTCCTGAGTAGGGAAAATTCTTTTTTTATTGTTTTTAGTGCCTTTTTTTATCCCAAACATATTGCAGGACTTGTTAATGAATATTTTTGTACAATCCTCATTAATATCACTCCAGGTCAGTGCAAAAGCTTCCCCTAGTCGGCATCCCGTCCAAAATAAAAATTTAATTAATGGTGTATAGCATGAGTGCTTCCGATTAATTTCAAAAGCTTTAATGATGGTATCGCGCTGTTCTATAGTGAATGCTTGATAATCGTCACTCGATTTTTTCTTGGGCTTATTTATTGTTAATTTAGCGTAAGGATTATCCGGAATGAGTTTGCTGTCAACAGCCCAATCACAACAACTTTTAAAGCTAGCTAAGTTTTCATAAGCCATATACAAGCTTATGTTGCTTATCATCCAGTCTCTACAGCCTACTGCGTTCTGTAAACTACAATCTGGAAGCTTTTCAATGTAACGCTCGACCGCACGGTATCTCACGGCTAAAGTAGTTTTTTCTACAAACGAGGTTTTGTACTGAGTGAATCTATCCCACAATTCCGCTAAATTATATTTATATTTTTCGGTTGTTTTTTCGATTTCAGGAATATTTACTTTAGATGTAAACTGATAACTCTCCAAAGAATCATCAAATCGACCTAATACAATATCTGTTGCGATCGCATCACGCTTAAGCCTAACAATCTCGCGATTGCGCCGGGAATCCTTCATTCCAGAAGCTATAAAAAATTGCTTTTGATATCCTCGCACTCGAAATCGGATAACCAGCTTTTTAGAGCGCTTATCAACAGTTATCCACTTGTCGTCATCGGTCATTTTAGTTCGCGTAGAGGTTTCCATACCCCGTCTGTATCTAGAAGACTTAATTCATCATCTGGTTCGTCATAGTCGGGGTCGTCGCGATCGAACATCCAACAACAGCCGCAAACCCGACACATCCAGTGGTGACTCTCTGGATCAAAAAATGAGTCGGTCGAGCCGCAATTTTGGCATTTTGATTCATCAATGCCTAACTCGTTGTGGATTATTGACATAGCATCACCTCAAAATCTTTCATGCCGAATACCTGTACTTTCTTGCCGCCTGGAAGTTTGAAGGTGAAACTCGATCGCGATGGGACATGGTGAGATTTAATTTCTACGCACTGGCAATTTTCCGTCTCTACATACCCCTCAACAGTGATATGGCTGACTTTAAATCTCAAGGTCTTAACCCATTTTTTGAACTGCGATCGCAATTCCTTCTCGGCATCAACCGCTTGATTGACTACAGATGAAAATACGGTTTCTTCCTTCTCGCTTACAAATCTAAATGTCCATGAACCATCAATCTCTAATGAGGCTTTCCCCATAACTGGTCCTATTGGGGATATAAATCTGATTGTGGTAAATCCATGCGAGACTCGATCTGATAAAAGTTCTGTTGATGTAGCACTTGAACCGTCACCTTCGGTCAAACCCATGCCGGGTAACGATTCTGAACCGTCACCTGAACCGTCACCTGAACCGTCACCCGTGTTTTTATTTTGAGTATGTTCGCTGACGTACTCAGTATTTAGCCCCTCGCTTTTAGCTTCCGTTCCTACTGTTTGATCGACATTTTGGGTGTGTCGATCAGAATTTTCAAAAGGTGACGGTTCGGGTGACGGATAGGGTGACGGTTCAGGATGCTTGTACTGTATGGGTTGCGGCGGTGGTGACGGTTCAACTACTATATTGTTAGAAATTTTTATTTTTTCCATTAGTAAGTAGTCATAGGTCGGTGTGTCATCATCGACACCAGTACGCCTTAACCTTAGCCCAAGGATATATTTTCCGGTCTTGGTGACGCGCTTTTCTACTTCCCAGCCCAGGACACTTTTGCAAAGTTCCATCAGTTCGGGGGAAAAACGCTTGTGGGATTTTGCAGCGTCTCCTACCGATCGACAGTGCTTGTTGTAGGAACCAAATAAAGTATTATTTGCTGTTCCGTCCTCACCCTCGTTGCGATCGAAACCAACTGCTGTTTCTGCTGAGACATCATATATAAGGTGTTGGTTTAGCCATGCTGCAATTGAATCGACTTGTGTCCGGTTCTCCCAAAATTCCAAGGTACACTCGGTAACTTTGGCAATTCCCATTAAAGTATCGGTCACTTCTTTGTCGGGAATGCTCACCAAGTAATTGGTAAATGCTGAGAGTTCCGATTCAAAATCCTTTTCTAACCGCAGGTTGATGTTGGTTACTGGGTTGTTGCAGGGGACGGTAATCGCTCGTCGTTTGATGCGATTAGCTCCATCGCCTGTAAATACTGGGAAATTCGATAGCACCAAAACCATGCCACCAAACCTATACTGAAAGGCTTTTTTACCCTTTTCCTCGGCTCGTATCAGGTCATCACCAGTGAGGTTGAGGAATTTGCCCAAGCGTCCTGTTTGTTTGTCCTCATCAGGGAACAGTACTAGCCGCTTGCCGTAAGCGTTCGCACCCTCGAATTGGTTTGTACACCAGTCCTCTAGGGTGGTGGTGAGGACGTTTTGTTCACCAATCAAGTTAAAAACCAGGCGAGAGAATGAACCCTTGCCACTTCCCCCCACGCCGATAAGGTGAAGGAATTTCTGCAAATCGCTACGACCCTTGATTACTGCATTACAGTAGCAAAGCAATATATTTTTGATTTTGGGGTTATTGCTGGATAAATGATTTAGGAAATTGTCGATCGCATTCCATTCTCCAATTTCGGGGGAATACTCTCTAGGCAACTGCCAGGTTATGTGATAGCTGGAATTATGGGGCAATAATTCCCCGGTATTAACGTCTAAACATCCGTTAATAAACGGTAATAAGTCTTTCCTTTCTAACCACTTCCGAGAAATTAGTTCGTGCCTGAGTAGTCGGGTCGTGCTGGAGATGTAGTTGGAACTATAGCCTTCTATCCCCTCGGATTTAATAATTTGGTAAATCAAAGACTCTACATAATCGTCTGTTTCAGGACTCCAGATACCTTGATAATCAGCTTCATACCGAAACCATTGCTTAAGCTCGTTATTGAACCTCAACATGTGACGGTAATCTTCTGCTATCCTTTGAGCGATGCGGTCAGCCTGTGGTTTTTTACCAGTCTCAATGTCCTCTATTATTGATAGACCTTGAGCCTTAAATTGTTTTTCGAGTCGAATTATGGCTCGACTATATGCATTGTCAAATGCACCATCTCCACTTTTTATCACTAGATCATCCCATCCCTTCCCTTGTTCGGGTTTCCAGAATACATCTTCTACGAAACACCTCGCATCCCTACCCAATGCACCCATTAAGCGTTTTTTCCCAGAAGAAACTGCATTTTTAGCTGACTCTTTTTCATCACGGTCAAACGCTAATAACCAGCAAGTATTCTCTATTGCAAAACGACTTAAATCTGGTATTGGTTTTGGTGCAATTTTGTTTCCTTTGCTGTCCTCGTAAATAACACCGCAAGTACATCCAAATAGTGCGATCGCAATATAGCCCTCGGTTAAACCAAGTAAACCCTTCTTACCTCCTTCCGTGATGATTCTGGGCAATTTATCTTGGGTCTCTAACCACTTCCAAAAGCTACCAGTTAGGGGCACATCGATACCATACTTGCTACCTATTCGCTTCCGAATTGCTTCGGGAATTGGTGGTAAATAAGCTCTATTTCCATAACCTTTGGGAGCGTTCTCAGGTTTTTTGGGCGCTAAATATCTATACGGACGCTCTTTGTCCTCATCCCACATCCCTACTATTGCTTGCCATGTTGTACCGTCTTCATTTTTGAAGAATGCTGCATAAAAAGTATCTTCGGCTTGTTGTGCAAACCTAGTAAATTTCCAGTCCAATTCTTCATGTATTGGGGTTGAGATGTCGTTACCATCGCTATATTCCCTTGATTCATGAAATTCAATGCAAGCATTAAAAAGCACCTGGTCAATACCGCTACCATTGATAAACATGTCTCTAACAAAAGTTTTGAAGGATTCAAAACTTTCAAAGGAGTTACGCTTGGTCACAATTTCAGTTTTTATTGGTTGAATTGTTGAAATCATGGCTAAACAACTCCTGAGATTGATGTTAATTGGTAGAAATATGAGATAATCAGTAAATAAGAACTGATTAAATAATTGATTTTTTGACTTGCTAGTAAATGAAGATTACTAGCTTTTTTTTGTCTATTTTTCATGGTGTTTTATCTCACTTCGTTGATTTAAATTACTTGGTTGCATTTGAAACATTCGCTCTAATTTCTTAGTGTCTTTCTCTCTCCTTAATTCAAAGTATGCCGTCTTTAGAGGTAATATTTGTGAGGGATTGCGACGGATAAAATGATACAGGTTGCAGATAGAAATAGCGACCATCCATGTAGCATCTAATTCGCTGGTGTCAGTGTCTTCTAAAAATAATGCTCCTATTTCTTCTAGATAATGGGTTATTTCGTATTGCGCTTCTACTATTTCGGGTTGGGTTGTGCTTTGGTTTAGCCAGTTGCTTGTAGGGTCGTTGTCCATTGGGTGTTAGGGATTAGGTGTTTGCGGGAAGTATAAGGGGGTAGCGTTAGGTGCGGTTTTGCAATGGAGTTACGTGATAACGACGTGATATCAATGGATGCAGGGAAAAGCCTTACATCAAGTCCCACTTTTCAAGTAGAAGAAGCACTCGCAAGACTTAAATCTAGGTTTTTCTACAACGGCTTCCCTCAAGTTGAATCCTTCTATTTTTCGGATGAGGGAGTGAGATGCAAGATGTTAAGAGCTAATGGAAGTGGATGGAGAAAAGGGAAAATACGATTTCGCTTAGAATTTATCCCAGACGAGAAGGATGAGATAGAGGTACAAGTAACAACGGTCAAACAAAGCTTGTTACCCGCTTCCCCGTTGGACGATTTGAGGGAAAACTTAAATATTGAGTAGTAAACCTCCTTAATAAGTAGCGCCGCCACTGCAATGGCGGTTTTTTTGTGCCCATAAAGGTACTCACTCGCTACGTGTATTCGTACTTCCGTAGGTTTTCGCTTCAAAATGAGCGGTCAATTTGGTTGGATTATTAGAAGAGGGCGGAAAGTCTAGAAAACGGTTCCGCCCAATCCACTTTAGCAAGCGGTCTCAAAAAGCGCCCTTTAAAGGCGCTTGTTTTGAGCGCTCAATATGATAGTATGCAAAAAGAGCAAATAAATCAACCTCGGAGATATTCAGTGTTTAAGGAACTGCGAGAAGAAGCAGGTCTTACTCAAGAGCAGCTTGCCTACAACCTTAAAAAAGCGGTTTCGACTATTAGACGTTGGGAGGCAGGAGGTGAAGAACCTAAAATGACCCGTGCTGAATGGGCTGATTACTGCAAAGTCGTAGGGAAAAGCTTTGATGAGTTACCCCAACTATTAGGGATTCTCACTGAGTCTCAAGGCTAGATGTGTTGATTTAGCCCGAAAACGAAACAAACAGCTGTGCGATCGCATGGCTGTTACCAAAATAAAAAGTGCAATTGCTAGAGATACGTCTCACCTGTGGGTTATTGCGATCGCGCTTTCAAACATAAAACTTTACCAAGGAAAAGGATAATGACCAGTCCAGAAAACATCGATGAAGCAATTGAATATTTTCGCGACTTAGGAATTGAGCCGATTGTCCTCGAACAAGGCAATGAAGATAGCCTTGCTAATCTCTTAAACGCTGTCACCGAGGCAATCACAGGAACCGAAGTGCAAACCACATCGCCTTTGGATACTCAAAACAATGACGGAACGAACCATCAATAATGAGTGAAACAACCGCGCATACCAACGGTATATCAGCATCAAACACCACCAAAGACAAGGGTAAACCGCCAAGAAACAAGCGTAACTTACCCCCTTTAACCACCTTTGGCAGTGCTGCTGACATGAGGAAGGTGCAGTATACAGCCCTTGTTAGTGACGTACCAACCGACTTCTCTAACCTTGAAAACAACGAAATATTTTCCCTTAACCAGGATGGCTCATTCCCAATGATTAGGGTTTCTTGCAGCAAAGCCACGTCCTTACACGACGGGAAAGCATATCCATGTGGGAGCGGTCGCTGTTATCGTATCTCTCTATCCGCTCACCCAACAGTAGAAACAAGAAATAATCAAACCGGGAAGGAATAACACTCCCACCCGGTTCTAACTTCCACGAAATAGAAGGTAAATCCATCATGACAGACAAGTACGCAGAAAAACAAATTCAGTTTTACGAAAAGGCTAGTTCCCAAGAAGAAAAAGACGACGCACTATACAGATTGGGAACTCATTTAGAGGTAATCCCTTGCAACGGGAACGCCAATCTCACCCCCGAACAGCGCGACACAGTTATTGATGCAGCTAAAGGAGGTAAAAATGAGCGAGGTTAATCAAGAATTTTATCAAGTAGCTTTCCAGGTACTAGTTGAAGAGTCGGTCCCTGAATATTTAGCGGATGCAGCAGCCCGAATAGTAGCCAGTGATGATATTTCAGATCAAAGCTTGGGCAGAACTCCTATTGATATAGAAATTTGTGCCCAAGTAGCTCAAATAGTTACCGACGGGAAAAACTAACTTTTCTCTCTAGTTCTACACATAGCCCCTACAAAGGGGCTTTTTATTCATGAATGAACCGCCAAATAGCTTTAAAAACGCACTAGGGGAAGCAATGGGAGCTTTAGTCATCCTTTTATTGCTAATGCCATTAGCCGCAATTACCGTTCGCGGTGCAGTCGAGATTACCACAAAACCTATGCAGTGTATCAACAGTGGAAAACAATAACGAGATTATACAGGTGTCAGCAGCGCCAACACCCGCACTCGCTCAAACCATCAGGTCACAAGATATTACCAAACAGAGGGTAACAAAATGGTTAACATTTGATACCAAAGACTGGGAAGACGTATTTTTTAGCGCCATAGTCCATCTATCCGTGCCCATGTTTGCAACTTCAATATTGCTTAGTGCAGAAGGTATCGCCAAACTGTTGATTGTGCCTTACGTTATCACTGTTATTGCTCTCATCAGTGTTGCAGCGTGGTTAATTCGTCAGTTTCCAGAGATGCAAGCCTTAGTTTGGGGTAGGGGCGCAATCGTTGTACTAGGTGCAATACTTGGGGGTGCAATATGAAGGAATTACACCCCTCACAAGTTTATGATGCTGTTGTAGACTACCTTGCAGCCAAAGCAGTGGTATTCGGGTTGGGTGGCACAGCGTTGTTTTTGTCAATGTTAGCAGCAACATCACCCTTAAAAAATAAACCAAAATTCGCGGGAGGAAGTTGTGCGATCGCAATGTTGGGAACTATCGCCAAAAACTACGAACGCTCAAAAAAACAGCAAATAGGTGATATCGGGGAAGCTTCCCAATACGGATTCAAGCAAGTTGTTTCCTCATTGGTACAAGTTGCTTCCACAGTTACCATCAATCAATCAATGGATGGGTGGATACCTGACAACCTGATAGATATCAATGAACTTTCCTCAATGCTGCAAAAAAAGCATGGACGGATAATTGGGGGAACTGGTACGGGTAAATCAGTCCTAGCTAAAGCCTTGGTTAAGTTGTTTACCGCAGAAGTGAAAATCTACGATGTGGAAGCAACAAAATTAGACTGGCAAGGTTTTGAGGTAGTCGGTAGGGGTGAGAATTATAATGCGATCGCAAAAGCAATGACGGCTGATTTAAAGTTGTTTGCTGACAGAATCCAGGAAGCGACTAGCGACAATAATGATTATGGGTGGAGTATTTTCAAGGGCAAAACTCATATTCGCATTGTTGAGGAATATCCTGATTGCAAGGACGAGGTAAACAGCGTATATAAAGCAATTACTGAAAAAGGCGACTATGACGGGTTAGCTGACGAATGGTGTCAAAGGATAGCTCGTAGGGGTCGTAAACCGGAAATTATGCAAATACTACTCAGTCAATATGACAGTGTAGGAGCCTGGGGATTTGAACGTAAAGGAAGCTTAGTTAACTGTTTTCATGCAATTCGTCTAGGACAGTTCGCAGTTGACCGGGCAAAAAAAATAGGAGACAAACAATTGGGTAAGTGGTTGGAAGCCGACATTGAGAGTCGGTGCATGGTTGATAATCTTCCGTGCCAACTCCCAACACGAACAGAGATGATATTAATGGGCAGTGGCATAAATTCCCCCGCGACCGCCTCGCTACCCTTAACCAGTGCCCAACAACCAATACCCGACACCCAACTAAATGAACTTGAAACTTACATCCTGGACTGGGGAAAACGTAACCCCGGTCAAATTTTGAAGGCTAGAAACTTGCAGCAAGTTAGCAAATTATTTAAAAACTCTTCCCCTGATGATATTCGTATTGTCTTTGTGTCAATGGCAGATAAGGGATTAGGGGAAGTAGTTGGGGAAAGTGACAAACTAGGCTGGAAGCCCCTACAGTAAGGCTACACTTGTCTACAATCTTAATTGTCAAAACAAACCGCCAGTAAAATGCAACTTACTAGCGGTTTTTTTAGTGTTGATAAACAGTAGACGGGTAGTTTACTAGTGGTATACCCGGTCTACACCATCTACTGATTTTTTTCGCTAAAAATTGCCTATATACCGCCAAAAACCTCTCTGCACAAAGGTTTCAAGCGCTGTAGTCAAAATTTTGGCATAAGAAAAGCTGCACCGAAGGGAGGTGCAGCATCAGGTGCGTTAAGTCAACTCTGGAAAATTTAAAAAGTGCGATCTGTAATTATAGTATTTTGCTAGTAACTAATTACACTATCACCATTAATGGAGGTACGGATTAAGAAAAAAAATATTAGGGTGACGGTTCAGGTGACGGTTCAGGTGACGGTTCGGAATCGTTATCTGGTATAGGTTTCGTCAAAGGTGACGGTTCAAGTGCTACATCGGCTGTATTTTTTTCAGTTCGAGGGTAAGGAAGAAGTGCGATCGCATAAGTTGAATATTGCGATCGCTATATCTAGTTACCTAGCATCAAAATTCCAAAGACTCTTGCAATCCCTTAAAAATAGCTTCAGCCATAGTTTTTGCACCTAAGCTATCCCATAAATCACAATCGGTTTGAGAATCAACAAAGCAGCATTCTATCAGGATTGCAGGCATAAAGGAGTTTATCAGCACGGAAAAGTTAGCTTGCTTGACTCCTCTATCCTTGAACCCAAGGGAAATAAGTTTATTCAGGACAGCTTTAGCTACAGTTTTGCCCTCGCGGCTTACCGCGTAAACCTCACTTCCTTGACCACCACCAGCATTGTGATGGATTGATACATAAAAATCAGCACCTTGCGTATTAGCCGCGTTTGTTCGCTTCCATAAGCTTACTTTGACACTTTCTGCCCTAGCTGGACGGCAGTCAATTACATCTACACCCGCTTTTACTAACAAGGCTATGAGGTGTTCCCCGATAGCTTTATTCATCTCGCATTCGTTCTTAAATTTAGATGCACCCGTATCTTTGGGCGGGCAATTATGTCCAATGTCGATCGCAATCTTCATTTTCGCCCCCCTTTTTTGTCGATTTCTGCCTTCAATTGGTCAATTCGATAATTTAGAAACTCATCACGACGTTTTAAGTCTTGAGATAGATTTTCAAGTTTATTTTCGATTTTAGCTACTTGAGTTCCGGTTTTATAGCTACCATTAATAAGACCAGCTCCCAAATTGGACAGCAAGCTTATAGTGGCTATAATTGCGCCTACACTTATTCTTTGATTCATGATTTAATTGCTGTGGATTACTTACTAATCAAAGCCGATTTACTCCCATGAATCGGCTTTGATATTAACGCCCAACTAATTTGTACCTGATAGTAGATGCAAGCCTTGCGACTGGGACTACCTAAGTTATTTGCGAATTAATCGATATGTCAGGAATGAAGCAATTCTGACACCCGGTGCGCTCCCGGTTTTCAAGACTCGGTGTTCTAGAAATTCTTTATCGGTAGGTGAGAAAATTGTATTGATTGTCACGACTTTTTTTAGTTCGGAATTCGGCAATGCCCCGGTGTCGGCAACTACATTTACAGTTGCGTCGGATGTCACCCAAATGACCACATTGAAAAAATCAGTAGTGCCATTGATAGGTGAGCTACCGTTGTAATCGCAATAGGTAGAAAGCTCGATAAACAGGTAATCGTATCGGTGGTCAAGAGGGAGGAATAACGAATAGAACCCATTACCAAACGAATCTTTGCTCGGAAAATCAAATCTATATGTAGATAGTGTCTGCCATTTACTATTTATATATATCCAAGTTTCTACCCTATTGCTTGAAAGCAATTCGCTCCAAATAGTCCCTGCGGTGGGATTACTTGGGGGTGTTGTGGAAAGTTTGGGTAATTCGGTTTTGTCAGCTTTTGCATCTAAACTGGCTTGCAGCCCCGTAGTATCCGCAATTGCATGACTATGACCAATAGAGGATTTTTGGGCAACTTGGGCAAGTATCAACTGTTCGGACGCTGCTAAATCAGTCGATTCTACTTTTTCATCAAGTGCGATCGCAAGTCCATTAATATCTGCAATCTCGTGTTGATGGATAGCTGGAGATTTCCCCGATAACGCAGTAGCAGTAGTTGCGCTCAAAGCAGCTACATCGCTAGCGGCTGCTTTCGCATTAAGTTCAATCCTTAAGTCTTCAATATCATCAATCGATAAGGGTAGTTCTGTCGCCAAGTCGATCAACTCCTCAATTTTTACAGTCCAATTGACAGGCAAGGAATCAAGTCGCTGTATGGCTATCCTTCTACTCGGTATTCCATCAGGAATATTAAAAAGTTGTCCTTCTAAAACTCCTGACCTGTAACCGATTAAGCGACGGTCAAAAATAATTGATTCCACTTCTTGACCAATGGCAGCCCTAAGAGTCCCTGAAGGCTTCCCGTCAATAGTATGGGTAATTCGGTAAAGATTCCCCGTAGATATATTAGTTAACTGCCATTGCTCCGATAATTGGATATTTCCAATTGTTCGCCAAGCTAGGAGCATTAATATCCTCCAAATGTGGCAATATCATCAACTTTTTCTTCTAGTCGTTGTAGCGTTCCAGCTATATTATCGACTTCGCCTATATCCCCTTGATATTCCCAAATTGCGATCGACAGGTCAAATATCCATCTAGGGAAATTATAAGTAAGCTCGTATGTACTAGCTAAATCCATAGGAAATTTAAAAAGACTTAGCTTGTTTAAAAATACTCGCTGGTTTGTTGCGATCGCGTCCCCAACACCCGTAACCGTCAACCCTGTATATATTTTTTGAGATACCCAACCACCAGTAACCCACTTGGGTAACGCATTAAAACTACTGGTGGATATCGCAACTAGAGGTTTCTCGAATGCGATCGGGACATCTATTGGCGGAATGGGAACGTAAACGTTGCCGTTTGTAGCAGCTTGAAAGTTCCCTTGCCATTGAACTTGCCATAGTGAGGTATCTAGCATTTATCCAATTAGCAAGCCGATGATTAAAAAAAATATCAAACCTGGGATTACGAATAGTGCAAGTATCGCAATATAGAGCCAGTTTGGTATTTTAAATAATTTAAGCGCCTTTCTTAGCTGTTCCTTTTTTCTCTGATTGAGTGAGCAGTGATTGCGCTTCTGCCGAGGTGTTTGGCACGGAAGCATCGGTGTTACCTTCTGCGTCTGTTTTAGCCATGATGGGGTATTTGCGTCCACCCTTCACAGTAAAAAATGGGAAAATATCCGTAGCTGTTGGATCGGCTTTGATTTTTGTCAAGGGGATAAGTTCCCCTAAAGCATCTGCGATAGTCCAAATAGTTGCCCAAGAAGGAAAGCGGAATGTCAAGGTGTGATAAATTAAACCACTAATGTTAGGTGTCTTTTTTCCGGTTTTTAAAATTACCGATCGACTTCCTCTTGATCCAATTGCAAGCGTAAACAAAGAAGACGCAACTTGACCACCTGCATTTTCGGCACTTTGTTTTAATACAGTGCCATCGGCAAGCGTTAAAGACCTTGTATGAGCTTTTCGCTCTCTACTGATGATTAAGTTGAGGTCGAGATTATCAATGTCCAAAAATCGAGCAACATTTAATCTACAAGAGAAAAACCCAAACGGATCGGGATTTACCCTACCTGCATCGCCAGGAGTTTTTCGGAGGATGGGGAAGTACATCTTCCCCAATGGTTTATCTGCCATATTTAAGAATAAGGGTTAAAAATTATTGACGTGGTACTCACGCCACGAACGTCAGATTAAGCGAGCGGGGAAATAGCCACGTCGAGGGTTACAGCTACCCGGCTACGTACCGAGTATGTAGTGATAAAGCTTTGTAGTCCAGTAGTTGCGTCGACGGTTACCGCGCCGTTGGTAGGTGCTGGATATCCATCAACCCTCGATCCAACTGCTACACCAACGTTTTTAACCCGTTGTGCATCTGAAGCCGCTTTCAAAGTCTTTGCAAAAAATTCGCTTACGGTAGTGTCAGATGGTAGCACTGCTGCAGCCGCCCACCATGCATTCATCGGATCATCACTGGGGATTTGAGCCAAAATCTCTGCAAATGTTAAATCCATCATTCCTAGTAATTATACTGAGTAATTGTTGGCTATCACAGCCTTGATATACTTAGTCTCGCTTTGTTTTTTTTAATTGTCAATATCCTAGAACGCCTACAACAAAGCCATTTCATCTCTTAAAGATTATCGGAAACCTTAAGGTTTCCGATTTCTTTTACAGCGAATTACTAGAATGTATATTATTACAAACTTTAAGTGTTATCACGGACAATAGCGTCCTTAAATCTTTTGCTTCTATCGTACAAAGTCACAGGATGCAAGTTTCCATCTAAAAATAGTTGAGAATAAATAAATTTTATTTTTACTTCTTTTCGCTTTACTGGTGGTTCTATCGGTTTCCCTAGTACAGTCTTCTTTTTAGGTGTTTCGTCATACGCTTTTTCTGGCAATAAGTTTCTAGATTGTTGAATTTTTTCTCTATCGACTGAGTGTGATTGCAAATCAAGGATTTGCTCAATCATCCTCAAGGCTTCGGATTCACTATTGACTAATAGCTTAAGTTGATATCCCTTCTCCCAATCTGAGTACGAATATAGCAATTTTCCCTTGTTCCATTGCAAAGGAGGATTCCCAAATTTAGCTTTAATTTTATTTGCTAATTGAGTTACATAGTCCAGTGTTATAGTCTCTGTAGACTTATCCATTAGCCTAAAACTAATACGCCCCTCACCTCTCCAAGCTTTTTTATCTAATTTCCTTCTCGCTAAAAAATCCTCTTTGGATTCTCGGAAGTATAAAATAATATGAGGTTTGTATGTACGATTTAATGCCTTTTCTGGTTCAAAATTATAAACAACTCCCACATCCTTATCAGCCATTAACTGATAATCAGCAAGTGTTGCAATTACCTGTTGCTTAACAAGTTCTTGAGGTCCCGCCAAGATAATGCGCTGTTCTTTGTTCTCGCGATTGGGTGTTACTTCTAAATATTTAGTTTTTCCAAGTTCCGGTACTTTCTGCTGCTTCAGTTTTTCCATTGCAAAGAAACTATCGATCGAGTTGGCTACGACATAGCCAGCCTCAACGCACCCGTCCCATGCTTCCTCTGCAAACTCTTCTACAAAATTCTGTAAACCACCGAGTGGGAGTGACTCGGTAAACTGTTCAGTTGCTGATGCGAACGACCACGGTTTACTGTTCTCATTACCCCAAGCTAAAGCCGCTTGTCCAAGTTTATCTCCAAAAAGTAAAGATACCCAGCCAACGTTGGCTTTAATTATTTTCCTAGCATTTATATATGAATAAACAATGAGATTTTGCAAGGTACTTTGCAGCATATAATTAGTTAATTGTGCCAAATTAGCTAATACTTCTTCTCCCATTTCTTCTAGGACATTTTGGATGATGTAAGCTGCCAAAGGTTCATTGACAGCAAGCATCAAAGCACCTGGAACCAAACCGCAACCAATCCATCCAAACAAATTACCCGCAGTACCTCCTAACATTCCCCCTAAAGCGTCCCACTTAGCGTTAATCTGTTGCTCTAAAGTTGCGTCACTTGCATTCCAATCAAAATTCCAAATAAATTGAGTAGTGCTAACAAATAATCCCCATAGAGTCACAAAAGTAAATTTTATTAATTCGGCTCCTTTCTCTAGAAGAAAGCCGATTAATCTCTCACCTTGGTTCCATATCCAATCCAGAGCCAGAGCCCCGTTCCCTTCTTGCTCGTTCCCTGTCAAAGTTCGGCGGTCTTCAAATTTAACTTTGAGGACTCGTTTACCGTAATCGCCAATTTTTTGACGAACTATCTTTGATTCCAATGCTTGAACTACTATATCAGCAGCGCCCATTATGTTGACCCCGTACTATCACCAATTTCACGAATTTTTGGGCGTTCCTCATAAGGTCTTCCATAAGGATTTGCATTGTCAGTAATTCCCGCTTTATTAATAAATCCAGTCTCGGCATTCTCTATAAAACTATCAAAGCGATTTTCTTGTTTGTTAGGGTCAATGTCTGGTTTCTTGATTTTGTCATTGTTGAGTACTTCCCCCGTTTGAGAATTTCTGTTTAGGAGTTCCCTTAAAGCGCCTAAAGTATCCTTACCCAAGTTTCTAAAATTCTGAGTACGGTACATTGCAGCCATATCCATTAAAGGAATCAAAAGGTCTTTGATGTCGTCTTTGTCATCATTCTCAAATCCTTTGATTTCAATCTCTGATTCTTGCAACAGTTCATCTAATCGTTCCTTTCCAACGTCAATCGCAAAAGGCACTTTACGCATTACTTGCTTGCCTTTATAACCTAAAAACTCGCTGTTAGCTCTAGCGTAATCATGGGTAATTAAAGTTGCTTGTTTTGTACTTGCAATATCAACTAAGGCTCGAATAGTTGCATTTAAAATTGCGTTAGTCTCGCTTCTAATTACTAGCAATTGTCCTAATGCTTCCGCAATTCCTTCTGCGGCGTTTGGAATTTTTATAGTTTGTTTTTGGTTGCCTTCTTGTGTCAAATCTGAATCAGCGATTTCTATTTCAATTGGATAATTGCCAGATACGGCATCCAATTGCTTTGCTAAATAAGAAGTAAATCTAGTTAGATTCTCAAGAGAAATATTCCCTTGAGATTCATCTGTGATAATTTTGGGAACGCTTACGGGATAGTCATACACTCCAATTCTCTTAGCAATTAGCTTTAAAAGCGCGTCGTTCTCGCGAACATTTGGACAGCAACTCATAGGTTTAGGTGGTGGTGGTGGTAATTTTTCGGGCACTGGAGGGGGAAAAATCCCTTTAATGCAGATAAACCCAGCAATTGCAAAATTTACGAATCGGTATGTACTTGTGTAGCTGTAAACGTATCGACCATAAAACGAATCATATTCTGTATTAACAAGGGTAAAACTTCTATTACCAAAGACACTATCTATCGTCAAGTCTTCCCTGGGTTCATAATAAGTATAAGAAGATAGAGACTGACTCCGATCGGTTGGTATATAAATATTGGAAACCAAATCACTGTAACGGTTTGTATCCATAAACTGAACGCCGGGGAAATTCTTAAGGAACCCCCTATACTTTTCCTCATCTAATACGTGTGTTGGGTTCCTGTTTGAGTCGTAATAGCTCGTCACTTTGATCGATTTTTTAAAAGTGAACATAGCTCTACCATTTGATTCATAATCACTAGGAATATCCCATCCTTCTTGTGAATAAAAATCTATAAAATCTTCCCATGAATTTCCTGGTGTTCCAGCTAAAGAATAGCTACTTGCCCAGTGGGAATTAAATCTATAATCAACTTCGCATATCCAAGTAGCTAAATAGTAATAGTCTCTATTGTTGTACCTGCCTAGCGGGGTAACTGTGGTACTGTAATCAAACTGTGTAATGTGAATTTTAAGCTCTTGATAGTTGAGACAGTTTGGGTTACTGATATTCCGGTGATATCTGCCGTCCTCACTATTTACATAGTACTTCTCATAGGCAAGTGCTAACCCATTTATGTTGCAAGTTGACTCGATCACCGGAGGTGTAGGGAATAGAGGCGGTTTAGGCGATGGATTACTAGGTGGCTTACAATTGTTACTCCTTGTGTAGTACCGCAGTCGAGGAAACTTGATATACCAGTACGAGGTATTTACATCAAAATAACTATCACATTCATCTTGGTAGGTGGTAACTGATAATTCGGCTGGCTTATCGGTTAGCTCGGTCTTAATTGAGCCGGGTAGCTCTCCACTATCAATAAGGATTAGTGGTACTTCTATCTTAAATAAATTATTACCTTTTGGAGATACAGTTTTTACCATTGATTAAAAATAAATCGTTTGCCAGTAATTCGCAATGGGTTGTTATTTAATTTTAGATATTTTGCTTTCATATTTTCATAATCATTTACCCCATAGATTGAATAAGGCATTTTGAAGTCATCTAGATTATTAGAATAGTAATAAGGTTTTTGCTTGCTCATTTTCTAACTAACTGATAAGAAAAGCCAGAGGTAACAAAATAACTATTGATAGAGACAGTAAAAGAACCAGAGGATGCCGGGTAATTTCCTAGTAGATTGATTTTGGTTGGGGTTATTTCATTATTTATTTCTGCGGTTGTTACCAAAGTGTTAACCGTAGTTCTGATGGTATCGTTAATTGTGGCAGACTTCCCGGCAAAAGCAATAGTGGCAATAAGATTTGAGCTAACAAGATTACTCCTATTCCCAAACATTAATCTTCTAGTTAAAATGCCGTTTGATGGCATCGCGGAATTTGAATAATAAGAGCCATAAAAAGATTTAATAAAATAATTAAATCTCCAATTTAATTGATAGATTTGACTCTGAGACATAGACACATCAGGAAATGGGAAATCTTGAACTTCTCCCATCCATGCATTATTATTATTTCTGCTTAAATAATTCCATTTCTGAATTAAATTATTTTCGCTGTCGAGTTCATTCCAGGCATCTCCAATTGTTGGGGATGTAGGCATAACTTGGCTAGTAATTATATTTGAGTTACTGCTAATAATTGCAGAATCATCCAAGAAAGGCATAGCTAGACGCTCCTAAATTCAGTAACTTGAATTGTGGATGCATTTACAGAATAGGCATAAATATCCCCACTATAGACGGGGACAGGAAATTCATACCCCTTTCCAGAAGAGAGTCGAATTGAATAGTCAGTATTATTGGTTGTTGCGGTATATCCAATAAATACTGCCTCATCGCTTCCGTTAAAAATGGTCAATCCAGTCTTATTACTGGCATCACTAATTAAAGTATTAGTAGCAGCTAATAAGTTTTTAGTAGCGGGAATTGCTACGTTATTTGTCAATAAATCATCTATAACAACCTCTTGCGTGACACTTCCATAAATGGTTAAAGTATCGGCACTAGTCAGCTTGCCATGTCCAACATCTTTAATGCTGCAAGCTACCTTCCCATTTGTACCAATTTCAGCAGCCAGACCATCCGTGTAAAAATCTAACAAAGAATAATTTCGATATGGATATCCTTGTTGACTAATCAAAGATATTGCGCCTACTTTTATAAAATTTATTCCATTGCTACTAAATTCTAAATCCAGTTGAATGCGGGGATTCCCCCACTCAATATTCATTATTTTAATTAATCTATCTTGATCCGTATCTTCTAGGGTGATAGCAGGAAGTGGGGCAGTAGCTAAACTATTAATTTCTGAGAAAGCTTTTAGATTTTTTAAAAATCCGTTCACCGAAATAATATTAGTATTAGGAATATTTGATGGTAATGTATTATCGAATAATATTATTCGATTATCTTGGTTGCTCGTGGTTATATCTACTGCGATAGCTTTGTTTACGTTGATAACGTTCATGGCAAAAAGAAGTTAAGATTTCTTTTATACCTCATATAGATAAGTATTGCCAGGAAAGTAGAATAATTGAGTAGCGCGATCGCACTTCACGGTCAATACCCAGATAGGTTGTTCTAGTTCCAAATAGTAAGATTTGAGTAGCAATTGAGTAGCGAAATATCGATATTTATCTACAATCCCTATAAATCAAGCGTTGTGTGAGACTGCTCACCAATTTTGGTTGCACAAATAAACCAAATTAGTACAGAGTATTTTCACTCTTTTTTCTCAGTGTAAACATAAAATTAATCACACTACTGAGACGTTACATATAGTGCTTATCGCTTGGGCGAAAACTTGCTATATAACGTCTCTACTGTTTGCATAAAAATTTTTCACCATGATATTTATACGTATAGGCTAAACATGGAAAAATAAATTTTTGCATTCTAAATTTAGAACCCTAGTTATTTAATACTCACATATTACAGTTTTTGTAATTAGACAACAGTGTAAATATCCAAATATTAACTATCTGAAGTTGCAAAAATATAAGGCAATTTCATCTCAAAAATAAACTATCTTTATATTTTTTATTTCCACATAAGTTATCACAAAAGTAGTAAAATCTTTTATAGTAGAATAATCTAAAATAGCTATGGCAGTCTCTTTTTTAGCAGCATTTAACTTACTAGATTCCCCAATCAAAATATCTGAGGAATCCTTAGTAAAGAAGGGTTTCAGTGGTGGATATCAATATGAGGTATGGAACACATCAGATACTACTGGCTACTACTTGAAGGTTTGGAAGAGTCAAGCTTATCCTAATAATGAAGCTCTGCGTGTAATTGGTAGCTTCAATTCAAAGAATGAGGCTTTGGAGTATTTAAGTAATAATTACACTTAAGATATTTTTGGAGTGTTTTTCGACACGAATAAACCCAATTTCTTAGAAACTGGGTTATTTTTTCGTTTGTTGGCAAAAACCTGGTTTCTCGGAGATGGGTTATAAAATTAGTAGGGGAACCCACGGTTGTTTGCCCTTTCTATATTTGAGTGAGTTGTAACATACAATCAAGAAGAAGATTTTTTGTACTACATCTAACAAAATTAACATCTCTGATGGCATCTCCCCATCCTGCAAATAATACGATTGATAGATACATAACTTACGCATTGACAGAAAAATCATGCGGAGGGGGTATGGTTTTCACTGCTTTGACCTTGATTTTTCGGCTTCCCACCAAGCTTAACGCAACCAAGAAAGGGTAATTTAGAAAAGCCTGAAACAACGTATTTACGTTGATACACAACATAGCTCTTTTGTACAGTGCGTAAGTCCTGAGATAAATCGATGGTTGAGATATTTTATTTTCCGTAAGTTCCTTAGTAAATCTTCATATTTATAGCAAGAAAAATATACAAATACCGCAATTAGCTAAAAAAGCTTGATTTAACGTGATTTCATCGATAATTTTAGTAACAGGTAGAGCTTGACAACCTGTTTTACCTGTATCGAGGTATGTTTATTTTTTTATAAAAAAAGTAAACTAAGATACAATTCAAAACTCCACTTTCTGAATTCTTTTGGGGGTAATTAATGAGCCGTCCAATCATACTCGGCATTGTTGGTGATAGTGCTGCGGGCAAAACAACTTTGACAAAGGGGATTGCTCAGGTACTGGG
>NZ_NTFS01000589.1 GCF_002289455.1 Brunnivagina elsteri CCALA 953 | reverse complement strand
ATTATATAATTATCAATCGTATCATTCGTAGGGGTTGGGTATCCCAGCCCTTATATATTGGGGCAATGGGGCAATTTACTTCTTGGTGTTCCCTTACCCTGATTTATTTATCCTGATTAATTTTCACCACCTTTTACTAGTAAATGCGTTCTAGTAAAAGATGAAATAATCTGCAAATAAAAAAAATATTTTAAATTTTCATGACCAAATAGTTAGTTACAACATGGTTATAAATTATTGTTATGTTAAAGCTTTACCTATGTGCTATAAGCAAAGCTTAATACCTAAGTTCGGCGTAGCTTGCTTGGCATACTGCGCTTTAAACTAAACCGACTGAAAACAAAAAGTACAAACAAAAATACGGAATTTTCCTATGAAGAGCGAAGACAAGGCAAAACAAATTATATCGCCCTGGTGGCGCTTGCCTCTTGAAGCTCTATTCCCAGATAAAAAATTTGATGGACAGTTACAAAACCCTGGTGACGAACGGATGTTTGATTTTGATGATGTCATGGCATCCCCAAATCCAATCGCCAAAATTGCCAATGAAATAACCTACTATCCAGAAAACGATCAACGTGAACTCTTTGCCATTTTTATTTCTGGACTGGGACAACTGGAACATGAGTCTTCAAAAAGAAGTCGCAGGTATGCCCATACGCTCCTTACTGGCATTTCTAATCTAAATAATGCCTCTTTTCTCAAACAGCATCCGATTAACGCCTTTATTAACCGCTACCTTGATTGGGTAAATGGAACTTTGGACAGGCTTGGTTTATCTGGTAGCCCAGTAATTCCCAATGCTGCGAAATTGATTCATTATGCGGTAACACACAATGTTCATCTGAATTTATCAGGGGATAGTTTGGGGACAATTTTGCTAGCGAGGGCAATTAGACGTGCTAAAAGAAAATTTGTCTGCGATCGCGCTCGCATGTTTGATTTTGCTGCACGCCGAATTCAAGAACAAGTCTGGGAGAGTCGTACTAGTCAACTGATTAATCTCTTTATATTTGGTAATGGCTATCAGCAATGGGTGAAGGGTCCAAATTATATCATGGTTTATATTCAAGGGGACCCATTACCTGAGAAATTGGGAATTACACCTCAAAGAGCAATTAAACAAAAACGAGATGATATCAAATTTTTGATATTTCCGCGTTTGTTTCCTGAAGGTAGTTTTGAAGCTCATAATATGATGTATACAAATGAACTTCTGCGCCAAACTTTTATTAAAAATCAAATTGAAATTGGTGATTTTTGGGGTCTATATAATAAGCTTACTCAAGGTACTCTCAAACTTGCGACAGCCGATGAAGTTCCTTGGTCTAGCGATATTAAGGAGTATACCTGGAATCCTGATAGTCTCAAGTCAATTCCACCTTTATTACCTTAATTTTTATTGCTTCATTTGAATATTTAGGGATTTAAAGATAATAAATAATAAAATATCCTAACTTCTAGATTTATCAATCGTATCATTCGTAAGTCAGGGTGGGGAGACCCCACCCCTACAATTTAGGACAATAGACATGGGAGTGAAAATGAATGTAGAGACGTAGCATTGCGGAGGCACGATAAGGGTTTCAGGTAACGAATAATTAAATTCGGTCGATGTTTACTATGTACCGCAAAAATAAATAGAGATTAGCTAGAATAGAGCGATTTATACGATAGCTTCGCTGACTTTTGGTATCGCAATTATGGCTAATCAACTAAACAAGACTATATTAATTACGGGTACATCCTCTGGGATTGGTTTAGAAACTGCCAAAATCTTTCAAAATCAGGGTTGGAATGTAGTTGCGACGATGAGAAACCCAGACCAAAATAGTGAACTTGCAAAGCTTCCCAATATTCTTTGTTTACCATTGGATGTGACGCAAACACAGACAATCCAAACTGCAATTGATGGTGCGATCGCAAGGTTTGGTACCATCGATGCATTGGTGAATAATGCTGGTTATGGTTTGATTGGGGTGTTTGAAGCTTGTTCTCCAGAGGAAATCGAACGTCAGTTTGCCACTAATGTTTTTGGTTTAATGGCTGTAACCCGTGGAATTTTGCCCCATTTTCGCGATCGTAAACAAGGGATTTTAGTCAATATTGCTTCTATCGGTGGTAAGATGGTTTTGCCGCTTTATAGTCCTTACCATTCCACAAAATGGGCTGTGGAGGGCTTTTCGGAATCGCTGCATTTTGAGTTGAAGCAATTTAATATTAAAGTCAAAATCATTGAACCTGGACCAATTAAAACAGATTTTTATGGTCGTTCGATGACTGTTTCCCAAAAACCTGGATTGACAGATTATGATGACTACTCAAATAGAGTTTTACCACAATTGCAGCAAGCGGGAGCGGGTTCGCCACCAAGTGTTACAGCAAAGGTCATTTATCGGGCTGTAACCGATGGTAGTTGGAAATTGCGTTATCCAGCAGGTGGTAATGCGAGTTTGTTGTTGACTCTACGGAAGTTTTTACCAGATGTACTATTTCACAGCATCATTAAAGCTGGTCTTGAACGGGAAGCCGCTCCGCGATAGGGTGGGGTAACATTCTATGCAGCTTCACAAAGAATTGGTATTAGAAGCGATACTTTTGCAGTTTACTAGGATTATGGCAAGGGAGTTAGGACTTACGCACTGTACAAAAGAGCTATGTTGTGTATCAACGTAAATACGTTGTTTCAGGCTTTTCTAAATTACCCTTTCTTGGTTGCGATAAGCGGAGCTTAACGCCAAAGGCGTATCGCATGGTGCGGAACAGAAAAATCAAGCTCAAAGCGTGGAAACCTATACCCCCATTTTGATTTTTCTGTCAATGCGTAAGTCCTAGGAGTAACAAAAATCCCAACTTGATGAGAACAGAGAATTAATAGACATCGACCGAATTTAATTATTCGTTAC
>NZ_NTFS01000588.1 GCF_002289455.1 Brunnivagina elsteri CCALA 953 | reverse complement strand
AATTACAACAAGTTACTAATCTTTTGGATAAAGCGGGAATTTCAGGTTACAGCGTCATTAAAGATGTAACTGGTTCAGGTGATAGAGGTATAGTAATTAATGATTTACCAACAGAAGCATTGACTAATGTTTATATTTTGAGCGTTTGTCATCAAGAAAAAGAGGAAGAGGTAGTAAAAGCGATTACACCTATTTTGAAAAAATATGGAGGAATATGTATTGTTTCTGATGCTAAATGGGTTGCACATTAAATTAGGCTGAAAAGTATCTTGAAAAAAGTATCTATCTATACAAAAGCTGAGGAGTATATTAGCGAATATTACCGGAATGTACAGTATCTTTTTGAAGATCAAGTTATAGATTGAACGTTTTCTCAATTATAAGGATTACTTTGTGCCTATAAAGCGAATGATTGAAGGGTTAAATGAATTTCACGATAATTATTTCATTTCTCATCGAGAAATGTTTGAACAATTATCTCAAGGACAATCACCAGAAGTATTATTTGTTACATCTTCCGACTCCAGAATCGACCCTTGCTTAATTACCCAGAGTCAACCAGGTGAATTATTTGTTATCCGTAATGTAGGTAATATTATTCCCGCACATGGAGCTTCCCCAAGCGCTGAAGCAGCAGCGGTAGAATATGCAGTACATGGATTAGGTATTAGAGATATAGTAATTTGCGGTCACTCACATTGTGGTGCAATGAGAGGATTATTACAAATAGGTAATTTGGCTCAACAAATGCCTTTGGTATACGACTGGTTAAAAAATAATGCGGAATCGACTCGACGTTTAGTAATGGATAATTATCCTGGTTATTCCCATGAGAAGTTGTTGAAAATAGCAATTGAGCAAAATGTGTTAACGCAAATAGAAAATCTTGAGACTCATCCTGTAATTCGTTCTAAGCTTCATGCAGGTAAGCTAAATCTCCACGCTTGGATTTATGAAATAGAAACTGGTGAGGTTTTTGCTTATGATGCTGCTAACGGACAATTTAAGCTTTTAGAAAATCGTCCTTTCCCCGTACCAAACCCACTTATTGCTGCACATTCAGATTCACTGAGATAATTATATTATTTGCAAGCTAATTAAGTCAAAATCTAAAAACAGTTAAGTATTATTACATCCAAAATCAATCTCTGACTGTGTTAGTACAACAAGGTAAAAGAAACAAAGAACATTCTATGAGCTTTCCAGCCATTTTTAATGGTATCTTTATTTCTGCCGAACTGTACTAGCTGTTAAAATATATTTGTTGAGCAAATTCTGACCTTAAATAAACTCTCCTCTATTTTCACTTAATTCAAGACTAATGGGTAACATTAATAAAAATTACCCATTAATCTGTATTTTTATTTTTTAAGCTTTCATTTTTAAAAATCAAATTCTTATACATTAAAATTAATAAAATCAAGAGTCAGAAAATCAGCAATATACTCATGACTAAGTTAGAACCATCATCATTACCAAAAGATACAAATTCAATTCGTTATAAAATAGTCAATTTTTGGCGTTCTACTTACAACTGGTTTACGAATACTCCCGAACGTGCGATCGCACAAGCATATAAAGCCGCAGAAACCATTCGAGAGATTGAAAATGAACATTTCAATGGCAATAAAATCGCTCCTGAGTCTATATCTCCTGAGCTTCCTAATTATTCATCAAGTATAATAATTTACTGGCAAGCATCCTTAAATACTAACTTAAAGATTATAAAAATTAGACTTGCAGAATACCGATTAAGTTTTCCCTTAATAAATACATCTAATCAAGAATTATTAGAAAAACTAAAATTTATTGACGATGTAACTGCCAAATATCTCCCAGAAGATGAAATAACTGTTTCTGACACAAGCACAAATATAACTATAACCGCGCAAATTGTCCCGGAAATAACAAGAAATCAAGCAATAAAAACAAACTCCGATTTTCAGCCAGCACGACCTAACTCAATGTCGAAAAAAACAGGTATTTTACCAAGGTCAATCGGCAGAACAATTAATCGAATTCGCTCCGATTTTTCTCCACAAGCAGAAGAACAATTTGTAGAAAAATTTAGAACTTCTAAAAAGCGAACTCAAGCTTCCATCAAATTTATCTTAATGCTAATCCTGATACCTTTGCTAACCCATCAATTAGCTAAACAATTATTAATTACTCCTGTAGTTGAACGAGTACGGGGAGAAAATACTCCACATATTTTTATGAATACAGAGATGGAAGATGAAGCATTAGAAGAACTGAAAATATATGAGGGAGAACTTAAGTTTGAAAGTTTAATTTTGAAAGCACCAACTCTATCACCAGAGAAGATAGAGGAGAAAGTTAAAGAAAAAGCTATTGAAATTTATGAAGTATTTAGAGCGAAAAGTACCAATGCAATTAGTAATGTTTTCGCCGATATATTCTCGCTAATTGCCTTTGCTATTGTAGTTGTTACTAGCAAGCGAGAAATAGAAATTTTAAAGTCATTTATGGATGAAGTTGTCTACGGTTTAAGTGATAGTGCCAAAGCCTTTTTGATTATTTTATTCACTGATATTTTTGTTGGGTTCCACTCACCACATGGTTGGGAAGTAATTTTAGAAGGAGTCGCAGAACATTTAGGTTTACCTCCAAACCGCAGCGCAATATCCCTATTTATCGCGACATTTCCAGTTGTGTTAGATACCATATCTAAATACTGGATTTTCCGATATCTGAGTCGTTTGTCACCTTCAGCTTTGGCAACTTTAAAAGAGATGAACGAGTAAGCTGTTATGCATTTAAATCATATAATCTAAATTATTATAATTTTTGTGGGGTAGGGATGCCCGCACTAATATATGATTTAGGTGCTTTTTAGCTTAATATTGAATATAGAGACGTGAGATATCGTGTCAGTAGATAATTAATAATTTTTA
>NZ_NTFS01000587.1 GCF_002289455.1 Brunnivagina elsteri CCALA 953 | reverse complement strand
AAAATGAGAGGGTGATCGAGAAGTTTGGCAAAATAAATAAAAATAAATAAATGCAAAATACAGATAAACTACTTATCTACTCAACTTCAGGCATAATTTACCAGTAATACTCGCCAAATTAGCAAGATATAAGTTAAAGATTGAGATAGCTGGAATTCACACCCGCGTGTCACCAGCCCTTGACTGTTTAGCCTAGCAGCCTTTGTTTTTTTTTTGAAATTTCCATGTCAACCCTTGTTATTGTTGAATCTCCGACCAAAGCCCGTACCATTCGCAACTACCTTCCAGCAGGATATAAGGTAGAGGCATCAATGGGTCATGTACGCGACTTACCACAATCGGCTAGCGAAATTCCCGCCGCAGTCAAAGCAGAGAAATGGGCACAACTCGGGGTGAATGTAGATGCTGACTTTGAACCTCTCTATGTTGTCCCCAAAGACAAAAAGAAAATCGTCACCCAACTCAAAGACGCTCTCAAAGGTGTCACCGAACTGATATTGGCAACTGACGAAGATAGGGAAGGGGAAAGCATCAGTTGGCATTTGTACCAGTTGCTCAATCCCAAAATTCCCACCAAGCGGATGGTGTTTCACGAAATTACCAAGGAAGCAATTCAGAAAGCTCTGAAAAATTGTCGCACTATCGACGAAAAGGTGGTTCGTGCCCAGGAAACTCGGCGGATTTTGGATCGACTTGTGGGTTATACCCTGTCACCACTGCTGTGGAAGAAAATTTCCTTTGGGCTTTCGGCTGGTCGTGTCCAGTCGGTAGCAGTAAGACTTCTAGTTACAAAAGAACGCCAGCGTCGGGTATTTCGCACGGGCGCATTTTGGGATTTGAAAGCTAGTTTGTTGCATGAAAAAACTGGCTTTAGCGCCGTCTTGGTGAGCGTAGGAGGAACCAAAGTTGCCACGGGCAGCGATTTTGACTCCACCACCGGACAAATAACCGCCGGACGCAATGTCATGTTGCTTAAAGAAGCCGAAGCCGAAGCTTTGAAAGCACGACTAGCGAATAAAGCCTGGTCGGTGACGGATTTAGAAGAACGTCCCGTCACACGCAAACCTTACCCACCGTTTACGACTTCCACCATGCAGCAGGAAGCAAACCGGAAATTGCGTTTTTCTGCCCGCGATACCATGCGAATTGCTCAAAACCTGTACGAGCAAGGTTATATAACTTACATGCGTACCGACTCGGTACATTTATCAGACCAAGCTATAACAGCTGCCCGCGAATGTGCGGCAAAGCTTTACGGCAAAGAATACTTGAGTCCTAGTCCCCGTCAATACACGACTAAATCGAAGGGGGCACAGGAAGCCCACGAAGCTATCCGTCCGGCTGGTAGTAGTTTCCGCACTCCCCAGGAAACGGGTTTGAATCCGAGCGATCGCGAATTTAAATTGTACGATCTGATTTGGAAACGGACTGTTGCTTGCCAAATGGCTGATGCGCGACAAACGCAAATTACCATCCAAATGCAGGTTGAGGATGCTGGTTTCCGTTCTTCGGGCAAACGCATTGACTTTGAAGGTTATCTCCGTGCCTATGTTGAAGGTTCCGATGACCCCGATGCAGCTTTGGAAAATATGGAGATTATTTTACCGAACCTCAAAGTTGGGGACAAACCCGAATGCGCGGAGTTGGAAAATGTCAAGCACGAAACCCAGCCCCCCGCCAGGTATACGGAAGCTAGTTTGGTGAAAACTCTGGAGAGTGAAGGCATTGGGCGACCAAGTACTTACGCAAGTATTATCGGTACTATTATTGACAAGGGTTACGCCCAATTAACGAATAATGCCCTAATTCCGACGTTTACAGCGTTTGCAGTCACAGACTTGCTGGAAAAACATTTCCCCGATATTGTCGATCCCAGCTTTACCTCAAAAATGGAACAAACCCTCGATGATATTGCTGCGGGAGAAGCCCAATGGCTCCCCTATTTACGCAATTTCTATATGGGGGATAAGGGATTAGAAACCCTAGTTAGGGAACAAGAAAGTAAAATTGATAAAGATGAAGCCCGAACGGTGGATTTACAGATCCCCAACGTCAAAGTTCGGATTGGTAAGTTTGGTGCTTATCTGGAAGCTAGTAATGGTGAAGGTTCTGTTACTGCGTCAATTCCCAGGGATTTGACTCCTGCTGACCTTGACCTGGAAAAAGTCCAGACGATAATTCGCCAAAAAACCGAAGGTCCAGACGAAGTTGGTCGTCATCCAGAGACAGGGGAGCCAATTTATCTGAAGATTGGCGCTTATGGTCCCTATGTGCAAATGGGTGACAAAACAGAGGAAAATCCCAAACCTAAGCAAACTTCTTTGCCTAAGGGAGTGACTCCAGAAACCCTAACTCTGGAAATAGCTGTTGGTTTATTGGCATTACCTCGCACTTTGGGAACCCATCCCGATACTGGGGGAAGAATTCAAACAAGTTTGGGCAGGTTTGGTCCCTATATTGTTCATGACCAGGGGAAGGAAGGTAAGGATTATCGATCGCTGAAGGCGAGTGATAATGTTTTGACGGTGAATTTAGAACGGGCTTTGGAAATACTGTCTGAACCGAAGAAGGGAAGGGCTAGTAGTAAATCTAAGGCTGCTTTACGGGAATTAGGGGTACATCCTGAGGATGAGCAACCTATTAATATTTATGACGGACCCTACGGACCTTACATAAAATATGCTAAGACGAACGTCAGTATTCCTGAAGGTAGTTCTGTAGAGGATATGACTTTGGAAGTTGCGCTGGAGTTATTAGCTAGTAAGTCTTCGAGTGGAAAATCTACCCGGAAGACGACTAGTAAGTCGAAAGATACAACGACAAAGAAATCTACCACAAAATCTACTACTACTAAAGCTTCAAGCCAAAAGTCTGCCAAGTCTTCTACAACTGCTGCTAAGAAAAAGTAGTTATTGGGGATTGGGGATTGGGGAT
>NZ_NTFS01000586.1 GCF_002289455.1 Brunnivagina elsteri CCALA 953 | reverse complement strand
CGATCACAATTCAAAACTTTGTAAATAATTGCTGCGATCGCATACCAAATAGCATACATAAATTTGAAACTTTAGTCAGGACTTGCTTGGGTTTACCAATGGGGGAATTAGAGATGCTATTTTCCCATTTATTGGGATTGTCTCATAGTCTCGAAGAACTAATTGATGGGGTTTTAGCTTACAAAAAAAACAAACTTAAAAATCAAGGTATAGAATTTATTAGCGAGCCAGATGTACCCCAAGCTGGTGGATTAGATTTATTAGAAAACATTTTAGAACGTGCTGCGGTATTACTCAAACCTGAAGCGAAACAACACAATCTCAGTTTTCCCAAGGGTATGATACTCTGGGGACCACCAGGTACTGGGAAGTCACTCAGTGCGAAATTGGCAGCGAAGAAAATGGGTGTACCAATGGTTGCTGCTGATTGGGCTGGATTACGGGGTACAACTGCTTACGAGTCGAGGAAAAATTTGCGGGAGTTTCTACAATTTTGCGACGCGAATGGAGAACATGGTTTAGTTCTTTATTTTGACGATTTCGACAAGGGATTTGCGGGTTTTGATTCCGATAATGATGGTGGTGTATCGCGTCAATTAGCCGGTAAATTATTGACGTGGATGCAAGAGAGGACATCCCAAGTTTTAGTAATGGCAACTGTTAACAGATTAGAGTTTTTACCACCCGAATTAGTACGTCGTTTTGATGAGATTATTTTTGTTGATTTACCCCACGCTGGTGCGAGATATGAAATCTTTAAATTGCACTTGGCTAAATATTTTCCGGGATTAGATTTTAGTGAAAAGGATTGGTGGCGTTTGTTGAGGGAAACGAAGTTATTAACCCCAGCAGAAATTGCTTTGATGGTTAGAAAAACAGCCGAGAATGCTTTTTATTGGAATACGCAGGAGCTTTCTAGTGATGAGCTTGGGGAAAAGCCTCTAAGCGTTACTGTGAGGGATTTTTTAGAGGTGCGTTAGCGAAGCTGACCGCAGGTATCGCAGTTTACTCCTAGCATGATTCGGGAAGAGGATAAAATTGTCGAGATTCGTAATAAAGCGGTTTATGCTCGTCCTGCTGCGTCCCCAGATACGAGTCGTTGGGCAAAGGAAACAGAGGTTTTGTTTGGGGATTGAAAGATTTTCAATAAATGGGGAATCTTAAAACAAAATGCCAATATAGCTTGCTCAAAAAGCTATAGTAAAAACGGTTCCAAATTGTCATTTTGTAGCTTGCGACAGTGTAACAAAGTTTATTTTTTGTCCATTTGGAATATATATTCGCTCGGATTCTCTAGTTTTAGCAAAAGTTATTGATTAGAGCGCCAGTATTTATCTCAAAAGTCTAGTACAGTTCGGCGTAAATAAACCAACCATTGAAAATAGACAAAAAGCTTGTTTTATCGGCTTTATTCCTACCTTCGGAAGCCGCTACCCTAGCGGGAACGCTAAGAGCGAACGCGTCTACTGCCTCCTGCCTACTTACAGAAGCCGCTCCGCGTCTACTTACTTCTGCCTTCACGTACTAGCTTAATGGCGTTGTTCAATTTGCTGCTGAAAGTAAGTCCTCAAACTGCCTGCCAAAGCTGTCACCTGAATTGCCCGACGAACCAAATCGTCATTAGCTTCACGTACATAGATTTGTACGATGTCAGCAACTGTGATGTTGTTTTCGTCGCGTCTCACCAGTTCGATCGCATCGCCCACACCAACTTCACCTTCTTGTACCACTGAAAAATAAATGCCGCTTAAACGGCTGTTCAAAAACCGTTTAACCATATCATCGCGCCCAAACTTGAGATTGAGTTTGAAGCAGGGAAACCGGGGTTGCGTCACCATCAGTTCGGCGGTACCAATGCGAAAGCGATCCCCAATGTTCACGTTTGTTTCTGATAAGCCCTCAATTGTCAGATTTTCACCAAATGACCCCCAGGGCAACGTTTCATCGGGTAGCTCCCTCTGCCAGTAAGTGTAATGTTCCAGTGGATAAGCATAAACAGCCTTTTCCTCGCCTCCGTGTACAGTTAGATCGGCTTGGCGATCGCCCTCCAGATTCAGATAACTCACCTGCACCCGTTCTGTAACAGGCTTTTTGAAAATTCCAGTTAAAACGGGTCTGCCTTTCCAGAGGACTTCACGGGGGAATCCAACATTCACAGAAATGACTTTCATTGTTGTGTTTTCCTAAAGTAAATGGGCAGTCAGGTCCTCATGCAGTAACTCTAAGTAAAAATAAAGCAGAGGATGCGTCGCTGATAACCTCACCCTCTCCTGAGAGGGCAAAGTATCCGGTGTCGAGAAATATACCTCGGTCGTTTTCAAATCCCGCTCAAAGGCTTTCGCACCTTTTGGATCAAAAACGGATCGTTCTTGCACCAAACCACTAGAGAGAGATCGAAAAATCGAGAGGTTAGAGCAAGAAAATCAAGCAATACGTGAAAGAATGGCAAAGCTAGAGATACGTTTGGGGCTAGAGAGCCAAACTAGTTTAAACCCATATTTAAAGTCTACATTTTAAAATATCACTATTTACGTACATCAATTTTACGTCAATAGTCAAGTACACAAATTAAAGATATTAACCGATAATTTTTCATAAAATCTCTCAATATTGATTTATGAAAATTAGTCGATTTGTATTCTCTCTTTTCTTTACCACAACTAGCATTTACTTAACGTCTCTATCCATAGCCCAAACTCAACCAAATTTACCCACTCGCTTAATACCTCTTGCCACGGGTAAGGAAATATTATTGCCTGATTGGCAGAGGATTTCATTAAGCCAAATGCCTCCAATCCAAAAAAATGGCTCGATAAAAATTAACGGATTTTCTCGTCAATGGAATGCAGGAGATACACCAGATAAATACTTAACTTTGGGTGATATTGATGAAGCTCTAAAGCCTCAATTATTCAGTTTGAGTAACATTACCAATATAATTAATATACCCAATACCTCTACATTAGATAAATTCCCATTATTAG
>NZ_NTFS01000585.1 GCF_002289455.1 Brunnivagina elsteri CCALA 953 | reverse complement strand
ACTGTAGAAGAATTAACAAAATCATCCAATCCGAAAAAATCTCAAGCCATCAAGAAGAAGAAAATGCAAAAACAAGCCCGTCGCAAGAATAGACCTAAGAAAAAATAATTTTGAATATATTTGTATGATTTTCTGCTGCTGATAGCTAGGAGTAAAACACTTTCAAATATGAAATGAATTTCATCGAGCAGTTTCCACAGTCAAAACCTGGGGTGGTGTGGAATCGGGAGGATAAATAAAATCAACCTCTACTTTCTTTGTTGCACCTGCTGCTAATTGCAACGTCACTAAAGCTTGTCCCTGCTGTCCCCTTCTCTGTACCAAATGCAAATATTTTACCTGCATTTTACCGGGAGCATCTTCGTAACTCACCTTCACCGTACCACGAAAAAATATTTGCTCTACTTGAGGATTTAAAAATAATAATCTATCAGTTCCAGCTTCATCTTTGAGGGGAGTTTGGATTAATATATTAACCGTTTTAGTTTGATTTGTCGGGTTATATAAAGGCAAAGTTAAATCATATTCCACCCCATAATTACTATGTGCCCAATATGCCGTATCTGGATATCTAGCTAACATCTTGGCACTTTGAATCTGTTTGGTTGCTAGAGTTACTAAATGTACCGTTCCTAATGGGTAAGAAATCGCTTTACCTGATTCTGGTATGGTTAATTTTGTAGCCTCAGAGGTATCAGTAATTACCCCTTCCCATTTAGCACCTTGAGATACACCAGCTACTCTACCAAACACAGTAGGTTCTTTAGGTGGTTCTAATGGTGTGGGTATGGCATCCCTTTTTTCTGCCAAATTTTCATTGTTGAGTAAATTTTGCCACTCAGTTAAAGTTGGGGGACGATTGGCAGTCATAGCTAAATTGGCAATATAAATTACACCATCACTTTGTAAGCGCATCATTGTTGTGCGACCATTGGATGAGGGTGCAAGTACGGGAATTGGTAGATTTGCTAATATTTGGCTTTTACCTGGTTCAATGACGATTTTTTCAGGGAAAATATTTTGTCTGATTCCTTGCAGTACATCACCCATTGTCCTGCTTCCTGGTCCCGAATAAACGTTATTTTGGGAATTATTTTGAATGTCGGGTAAGGGAATAAAGGGAGCTTGTTGAGTTAGATAACTGCCAGCATTTAATATTTCTAATGTGACTGGTTTATTACCAGGATTATAAACAATAATACCCTGATAAACCGTCCGATTTCTTGCTGTTGTTTCTGCCCTGACAATGTGGTGAGAAAAAATATCAAATCTGCCTTGAAAGGGATAATTTAAATGTGCTGTGGGTGTTTTTTTACCTTCTGGGGGAAAGGTTGAGAGTAGAATTCCATCACTTTCTACTAATTCTGGACTATTGCTGTTGAAAGTGGGTATGGTATCGAGTTTTCCCGGTAATGGGTTGACTTGTTGGGGTTTTACTTCCACTCCAGCGATGTATTGTGGGGGAATGGTGTAGATATTGAGTGCGCGACACATCAATGCCGCAACTTCCCCTCTGGTAGCACTTTGGTTGGGTTTTAGCTGTTTGATGTTGGGATAATTGACGATGATACTATTAATTGCCGCAGATGCGATCGCACTTTGAGCATAACCAGGGATTTCTGCTGCATCGAGGAAGTATTTTTGTAATGTCTGCGCTGGGTTAGAGATGGAATTATAATTTTTTGCCCCTGCGATGACACCAATAATTTGAGCGCGGGGTATGGCTTGGTTCGGTTGAAATATTCCCCCTGGATATCCTGAGAAAAAGCCTTTTTGGTAGGCAGTAGATATGGCTTTATTTGCCCAATGGGTTGGGGGTACATCTCGAAATGGGCTTGAGTTACGTTTGTTAGGTGCGTCAGGAAAAGCGTTGAGCATCAATACTGCTGCTTCTGCCCTTGTGACTGTGAGATTGGGACGAAAGGTGTTATCAGGGTATCCGGTAATCAGTTTACGGGAATTTAGTTCACGGATGCAATTATTTCCCCAGTATTCTTGCGTGTCGTTGAATGCGATGGCTGTAGTGGTAGGGAAAATTACAATGATGCTAGAAAGGGTGAGAAGTTGCAGTAATGATGGCATGGGGAATTGGATTGATGAGAATCAATTTTTCAGTAGTTAAGGAAATATAGGAAGTAGTTTATATTACTGTTGATGGAGGTGTCATGCTAACTCTCTCAAAAACTAGCGATCGCGTCCGGCAAGGAAAGAATATACTGAGAACAGATAAAAATTGGAATTATTGACTGTTAGCTTTTGGCTATAAGCAGAGGTTCCTTCTCCCAGAGTATGGCTAATCGTTCGCAGTATAAATTTTCCTCTGCGATCGCATAAAATTCCAAACATTGAACTATGTTCCTGCTTTGACTGTTGACCTTTGGGACTTAGCGTAACGCCAAAGACGTATCGCACTTTTTCCCCTTGGGTGTAGCATCGGGATAATAGGTAATAATTGCTTTATTCCTCTCTACAAATACAGTTGGGAAAATAGTTCCAGTTTCAGCATCTTTGACCTCAAAGATACAAGCACCATCAAGATTATTTTGCAGTTTATATATTCTAGTTACATCTAAAAGTATTTCCTGGGCATTGCTCAAGTAGCCACTCTTGAGCATTAGCAACGGAATTATTGAAATTAAAAATTGCAGCAAATGGCAATGCGATAGCAAAAATGACAGCTATTTTGGAATTGCGAATAAAAAGCACCATAATCTTAAGTTAACGTATATTTTTCAGATATCTGTACAATATCAAACTGTAGTAGCTTTGATTATAAAAATGTACTTTGCCGCAGATGCTGTTGTCGTTAATTTTGCTTAAACAATCGCTTAAATTTGAGCCAGTCGTTCCCGCAACTGAGTATACCGTTCCTTCTGATTAACCGATACTCCTCCGGAGTCACTTCGTGAACGCACAGCCATTGCGTTAGCGAAGCTTATCGCAGATATCGCCTTCTTGGAACCGACAATTATCGCCAATTTCTTCGCACG
>NZ_NTFS01000584.1 GCF_002289455.1 Brunnivagina elsteri CCALA 953 | reverse complement strand
TTACTCGATTCAATTCAATATTTAGCTAATTCGATTCTCAATATCAATCAACAACCCGAACAGCAAGCTTCCTATAGCATTGAGTTGAATGGTTATCGCATTCAACGGCAGCAACAAATACAAACATTGGCGGAATCAGCTGCTCAACAAGTGCGTAGTACGGGGCAGGAGGTCGAAATCAAATCATTGAGTTCTGCTGAACGTCGTCAAGTACACACTTTTTTGGAGGGTTTAAGCGATTTGGAAACCTTTAGTCGAGGTAAAGAACCACACCGTCATCTCGTTGTCCGTCCAGCCGGAATTGAGTAAAAAAGATAAAAGTAAAAAGTAAAAAGTAAAAAGAGAATCCCCACAAATAAATTTAGATTGCGGAGAGCCTTAAAATAGTTTCTTTCTTTTACCTTCTTACTTCTTACTTTTGCCTTGTTGTATTAGAAAATTAATGCTTGAAAGATAGGATATAAAATTTCTTAGTTATTTGTGCAATCTGCACTTCTTTTTCCTGAGCATCAACGATTTTTTGTACTTCCTCAGGTAAGGGTTCGCGAGAGAGTATGTAAGTTTGTAGTGTTTGGAAAACGTTACCAATCACCATATACATTAATACACCTGCGGGTAACGGGAAAAACAAAAACATCCCGGAAAAGAGAACAGGAGTAATTTTATTAACCGTATCTTGGGAAGGGTTAGCATTGGTGGAATTTTGCCCGGAAAGCACTTGGCTGACATACAAGCTAATCCCGAAACACACTACCATTGCCACAATATCCCAATGTACTTTACCATCAGGGTCAACAGCTCCTACCCGACCCAAAGCATCAATAAACAAAAATCCGCGATCGGCTGCTAAACCAGGGATTGTTCCTTGGATGGTGACATCTCCAGCTTGTAGGGCTTCGACATTACCTTCAGCATCGATTTTAACGCGGTCTTCGCCTTTAATTATTTTCCACTCAGGGGTTAACTTTGTTTCGGGATGTTCTGCCAAAACTTGTGGGAATGGTTTACCTTCGAGACTCTGATACTCGATTTTTGTTTTTTCGCCAACCGCTAATTTGCTACCACCAGGGAGGATGGCTGTCACCTTAATATGTTCGCCATCGCTAACATATATATTTTGGGGTGCAGTGACAAAAGCTTGTGGTTGTAGACGTTCGATTTGTTCTGCTGGAAAAACTTGCAAGTTAACGCTGTAATTCACCCCAGCAAATGGCGAACCCCGCAAGGTCGCGAATAATGCTAGTAATACAGGCATTTGCAACAACAAGGGAAAACAACCCGCCAAAGGATTGCCAAACTCTTGCTGTGTTTTAACCATTTCCTCTTGTTGCTTTTGCGGATTGTCTTTATATTTTTCCTTAACTTCCGCCATCCGCTTTTGCATGACGGGTTGGACTATTCGCATTTTCCGCATATTGCGAATTTGCCCAGCACTCAGGGGATAGAGTGCCAAGCGAATAACTAACGTTAATGCTACGATCGCCAGTCCATAGCTGGGTACAAAACCATAGAAAAAGTCTATGATTGGCAGCATTACGTTGTTCGACAGAAACCCGATACCAAAATCCATTATTCTGAATTCAACCTGAGGTACTTAAATATTTGTCTGAATCTAATTTATCGAAATCGTCATTCCCTGAAACCAGTGTTTGACTACGGATAGCCGCACAATTTTACAGGAAAAAAGGGGGGAGAGTCTAAAGACCGATTTTTAGTCTTTGTCCTTTACCCTTTACCCTTTTAGCTTATTACTTTTGTACTCCGATCATTTTGGGATTTTTAACAGCGATACGCTCGTAAATGTAATCATAAATTTCTCGGAATCTGGGGATTGCCCGTAACTCTAGACGACTACCGTTTCTCAAAGTTACTACCATATCTCCCCACAAACCAAATCCACGAGGTACTTTTACGACTTTGACTATTTCTGAGTAGATAATATCAGTGCGATCGCGTCCCATCCAACCACCAATAACGGTAATCCGACGGTCTGTAATCCGAAACCGCAACCACAATGACCTGACAATTGCGCCAACTGTTAAAGGAAGCCCTAATACCGTGAAACCTAATAATATGCTTGTTATTAAGTCCCCTGTATGAGGACCACCTTCAAAATATACTTCTTCACGGATGCCCATTGAATACCTCGGCTTGTGCCAACAACTGCTCTAATTCTTGCAGAAATTGTTGGGTTACGCACTCTTCTTGTGTGACACTTGGCTTGACAACAAATACCAACCGCCAACCAGGTGACAATCTCGGCAGTAATTTATGCAAAGCTGCTGCTATTTTCCGCTTGATACGGTTGCGTACTACTGCCCGTTTACTCACTTTTGTGCTGATTGAAATGCCAATTTGTGCTGGCGGATATTCGATTTTCTCCCCAGGATTATCTGTTTTTACGGCAGTATTCTGAGAAGGTACCACAGAATTTGACGGTCGTAAAGCTCTTAAAGTCATATAAGAACCATGCCGACGTATCCCTTCCCGGAAGACTGCCTGAAAATCATGGCGAGATTTAAGTCTATGTGCTGAAGGCAAAGCCACTGCTTAATTTAAACGTGTTGGGTTGATGCTTTACTTTATAGCCCCTACACGCTCAAGCGATGGCGACCTTTTCTGCGACGTGCTTTTATCACGTTGCGTCCTGTTGGTGTCCGCATCCGCGCACGAAATCCAGATGTTCTCTTTCTTTTGCGATTAGTTCCGCCCAGGGTTCTTTTCATATTTTTCTCCTTTCAGGCAATTTTTTATACAAAAACTCACAATCTATTATCATATCACTTTAATGTAAATTCGTAAATTAGGGAAATTAGGGAATTCAAGACTGGAGGATAAAACAAGATAGTCTCGTTTACAGTACAACTAATCAATAAATATCAAAATCAACAGCCTACTTCTTATACCAATTACTTGTGAAGCTGCACATTATTTTGATTTCTCTCAACCTCCCCTACCCTGCGGGAACGCGGTAGACGCTTCGTCTTCTCGTAGAGTAGCGCGTAAAGC
>NZ_NTFS01000583.1 GCF_002289455.1 Brunnivagina elsteri CCALA 953 | reverse complement strand
GTAGCCGCATTAGACGAGCGTACATCGGAGAGGTTGCCGTAGGCTAGCGAGACTTCTCGCAGAGTAGCGTCTATATCTGCGGTTTTTATCTCTTTATATGTACCTCTTTATATGTAACTCATTACAGACGGAAGTGCTGTATATACTCTAAACATCTCATAGAATCGTCTTTATTCCTTCTGACGAAAAATCATCCTAAAACTTCAAAATTTCCCCATTCGATTCGATTGGTGTTGGTTCAACCTCCCAAACTAAACCTTCCCCTGGAGTCAATTCAACTTCAATAAATAAATGTTCGACTGCTGTTGTGGCAATATCTTCATTATTTTCAAAAGCTTGTAAATCTTCTGTGAGTAAACGTAATTTAAACCCAGCAGGAATTAATCCATCTGATATCGCATTTCGTAATTCAATTCGCCAAATATACGCTGTACTATTAACTTTTGGTGACACACGCAATTCATACTTACCACCATCAATTGTTAATTCCCGCACCAGTGCTGTAACTGCTTCCCCTAACTCCGAACTCCTAGAACCAACCAAACTAGGCTGAATTTCCATTTTGCCCCAGCCAATATTTTCTGCTAAATCGGATACACCGCGCTGCATCCAATCGAGTACTGAGAATTGTGCGGGCATTCCTTGACGCATTTGATACAATTTTTGCCGACGATCGCTATTTTCTAGCAATGCACCCCAAGTTGCAAATGGTATCGCCATTCGGGGCATAAAAAGTTCGGGATTACCGAGTCTTTGCAGGAGGTTTTCGGCTTGTGTTGGGGGTAATGCTGGTAATACGGGAATTTCGGCACGGATGACTTCATCGGGGCAAAGTTGACGCGCTATCCAGAGTAGGTTGATGTTGGAAAATACCTCTTCTTGGCTGAGGGAATAAGTGCGATCGCTTGGATCGTATATTGCTTTTGCTTTCAGTTGAGCATGGGTTGTATATCCCCAAATTCGTAACCAACCTGCTTCGGGTTCGACTTGAACGGCAATGTAGTATTCTGCTGCCCAAGTGGGAATGTCTACCCATTCTTGGGGTATCCGCATTTCGCTTAAATCGATGGCTTCGCTGGGGATAATTACGATACGTCCAGCTTGGCAATTTATCGCTGTACCATTGGTAATTTCCCAGAAGCTTGCTAGGGATGAATTGTTGGGAAATACACTAGCTTCGGGTGCGTATTCTTCTCGCAACCAAGGTAATAAGATATTCAAACTCAAACGGTTGAGGTAGGCATTCCAGTGGTTATTGGGGGTGGAAAATTTTGTGGTTTGCTGCCAAGCTTTGGTAGTTTCGTCTGGTTCGATTTCTAACAAGACTTGGGATGTTTCGGTTAAGGTTGAAGATGGGTTAAAAGTCATAATTATTACTCCTGCGGGGTGAGAGGACGGGTGTAAAAACTTTTTAACCACTCCTCCATAACGGTGCTGATATAATTGAGTACCGTCGAGTTTAGGGAAATATGCAGGGTATCTCGACTCCAGTTTGCTAGCTTGATGAGTAAGGTTTCCCGTGCTTTGGTTAAACGTCGGGAAATTGTATATTGTTTGATTTCTAGTTGCTTGGCTATTTGCTGTTGTGTCAATTCTTCTGCGTAGTAAAGTTGGAAAATTTGCTGTGTTTCTGAGTCGAGTTCGTTGATTGCTACTGCTAGAATATTACCCATATTCTTTAATTGTGCTTGTCGATCATTTTGTTCTTCCTCGGCAATGAATTCTGAGAGTAGGGATTCTTGTTTGAGTCCAGGTAGATTATCTGCTAAATTATCAATGAATTCTGCTGAATTTTCATCTCCTCTGGGTGCATTTAATGAGGTAAAACTGGGATATAAGTAAGCACGGGTAGCTTTTGCTGTCGCAACCAACCATTTTTCCATTGTTTCTTTGCTGGATTCAGCAACGGGATTGGGTAAGCTATGAAGCTGGGAATTGTACATTTTTGCGATCGCATCCCAGGTTGCATCATCGGGTTTGGGAAGTTTTCGGGTTCCCTTGGGTTGTTGGGGTATGTAACAAGAATTAAAGCATTTCCAAGCTAAAACATAATTCGCTATTTCTGTTGCTCTCAATCCCGCATTTTCCAATGACTCAACTAACCGCTTTTGTGTTATTTTCCGTAATAGTCGCCAATTTGTACATATATCAATTTCCTTCTGCTGACGCAACATTTCTTTGAGTTCGCTACTAAAAATTGCGCTAGCATAACTACTAAGACTAAATCCAACTTCTGGTTTAAACCCTTTTAAGACTTTATCAACCCGTGCGATCGCCATTTGAAAGCAATCCGATAAGGTGTATTGGGTTGTGGTAATACTAGTTATGGTTTTCTGAGCTGCCCAATAACAAGCTTCTTGTAAGTAAGCTGATAAATGCCCTTTTGCTAAACCTTCTGGTTGATGACTCCACAATTTGTACCAGTAAACCACCCAATAATTGTGGGATGGTTCAGCTTCGGTGAGAGTTCCTTGATAGTTTCTGATATTTCGCCGCAATCTCCCATCAATAACCCAACCATTCGCCCTATCTGCCTCAAACTGTAGGAAGCTTGAAAATAATTCTATAATATCTTGCCGCGATCGCATAATTTAATTTCCCGAAGAATGCATATTTTAGAAAATTACGTCGTAATTAAAGTTTAGAACTGCTGAAAAGTCGAATTTGTCGGTAATTAATCCCTCTTTATCTACCAAAACAACATTTTTACTACTTTCAACAGATTGACAAATCCCACTTAATCAAAATCAATCCCATTCTTGTCCACCTTTTACAAAAGTTCACTTTCTGATTTATACAACTTTAGAGGAGGTACAGTCGAGCCAAATCCCAGCACTGAATTTTTCGCAATGTTTGCATAATTTATTGAAGAAACCCAGACTGTTTAATTGGGGGGTTAATGCGATCGCTATCCACGGACAATTGTTCACTTTTATTGTTCCTAAAGTTTATGTCTAAAATAATACTGGTATTACGATGAGGGAAATACAAAAACTATTCATTATCTTATAAGCTTTTGTG
>NZ_NTFS01000582.1 GCF_002289455.1 Brunnivagina elsteri CCALA 953 | reverse complement strand
ACTACCAAAACAATGTATGGCAAAAGAAGATACCCCTGCAGGTATTCAAGCTGCTAAACGTGCGGGAATGCAGGTTTTAGCTGTAGCGAATACTTATCCATTTCATATGTTGCAGCGTCAAGCAAATTGGACTGTAGATTATCTTTCTGATTTGGAATTGGAACGAGTTATAGAAACATTTGCAGAGAAATAAAAATATTAGATAATATTTAGATAATAGTTAATATTCTTTTTAACTTTTTATTGTTGCATCATCCAGACAATTAATCCTAAAATCTGGTCTATAGGTGGTAAATTATAGTCGTTTAAATCAATGGTAATATTATTTTCTTCTTCTAATTCTTATAAATCCTAATCCTAATTCTCAAGAAAGCAAAATTACCAATAATTAAAAGTCATCAACATTTCCCGCACTTTCGTTGCCGAATCCTGCTTGAGTGCTTCCGATGCGATCGCTTCTGCTTCGATTAAGCTTAACCTAGTAATAGATTTCTTGAATCTGGGTATCGCTTGGGGGTTCAAGCTGACATCATCGAGTCCAAAACCTAATAATATAGGTGTGGCAATCGGATCGGAACCAAGTTCCCCACACAAACTCACGGATATTCCAGCCTTATGTCCTGCTTCCACTGTTTGCAGTATCATTCGTAACACAGCAGGGTGGAGTGCATCAGCTAACCTGGCAACTTGGGGATTAGTGCGATCGCAAGCCATAATATACTGACTGAGGTCATTTGTACCAATACTGAAAAAATCGACTTCGGCTGCAAGTTGTTCAGCAATGGTAACTGCGGAAGGAACTTCCACCATAATACCAACTTTGATGTTTTCATCAAAGAAAATGCCCCCTTGTCGAAGTTCCTCTTTTACTTCTTCCACAATCGCTTTTGCTGTTTGTAGCTCTCCAATCGTAGAAATCATCGGAAACATGATTTTAACTGTTCTGCTGGCACTAGCGCGTAAAATTGCCCGCAATTGGATTTTAAATAATTCCACCCGATCCAAACAAAATCGAATCCCTCGCCATCCTAAAAATGGATTATTTTCCTGTGGTAAATTTAAATATGGTGCGGGTTTGTCACCACCAACATCGAGAGTACGAATCACTACCGGACGGGACTCTAATACTTGCGTAATTCCTTCATATACAGCAAATTGTTCCTCCTCACTCGGTGCTGTGGTTCGGTCTAAGTACAAAAATTCCGTACGTAACAAACCCACACCCTCAGCGCCCATACTTAGTGCCACTTGAGCATCAGTAACCCCGCCAATATTCCCCAGCACCATCATGCGTTTGCCATCGGTGGTGATTGCGCTGCGATGGGCATTTCTCCGTACTTTTTGCTGGGATATTTGCCATGCTTGCCGTTGGGCTTCCAGGGCTGTAATGATATCTGCATTAGGTTCCACCCAGACATGTCCTGTGTCTCCATCCATACCAATTACCATGCCGTCGTTCAGCCGCAAAATATCTTCAGGAAGACCAACTACCGCAGGAATCCCCAAACTACTAGCAATAATGGCGGTGTGTGATGTCGAACTTCCGGCTGTCGTACAAATACCTAAAACCTTACTCGTATCGAGTTGTGCTGTATCGGATGGTGTGAGGTCGATGGCAACTAAAATTGCTGGATGGGTCAAATTGAGATGCGCCGCAGCCGTTCCTAGTAATAAACGTAACACCCTTTGTCCCACATCCAAGACATCAGCAGCACGCGATCGCAAGTAGGAATCGTAGTGAGTGCGGTATTGATTAGAAAGTTCTTCGACTACGGCTTGCCATGCGGAAGCAGCATTCACATGTTCGATAAAAACGTAGTGTCGTAAGGCTTCGAGAATTATCGGGTCACTTAAAAATAATAAATGCGCGTCAAAAATCGCGGCTTCGGTATCCCCGATTTGGGTTGAGGTTTGGGAAAGTAAGGTGGTTATTTCTTGGGAAGCAGAATTGAGAGCATCTTGCAAACATTGCCACTCATGTTCTGGATTTTCTACGTAATACTGCGGTGACTTGAGGGTGGGAAGTTGGTGTCTAACGATGGGAGCGACAGCATAACGATGACTAGGTGCGATCGCAACTCCTGAGGATGCGGGGATACCTTTAAGGGATGGTGCGGCGATGGATACGGGTATCTCTTGCCTGTCGAGAGGAATTTCTTCGGGAATATAAATTGGGGTATCACCTTCGCCAAAATTGTCTTCAACTAAAGCCTGTAATGCTGTTAATGCTTCATCAGCATCAATTCCAGAAGCGGAAATTGCTAATTCGTGATTATGACGCACCCCCAACATAGCGACTTGGTTGATACTATCGGCACGGACGTATTCTGTTTTTTTAGTAATATTTCTAACTTTGATTTGAGCCTGGAAGCGAGAAGATGTGGCGACAAATTGGGCTGCGGGACGGGCATGTAAACCCATGCGATTACTGACAGTGATATATATTTCTTTGGTTTGTTGGGTTTCTGGGATTGGTGTTTGTTCGTAACTAGTTGGTGGAGATAAATTGATACCTAACTGAGAAGCCTTTGCCATCAAAGCACCGCGAGCTTCAGCCATCACCTGTTCGATATTACCACCAGCAGCAGCAGCAACAACAGCTGCGATCGCGCCTTCAACTAATGGAGCTTCGCAAAGGTGAATTTTTTGGCGTTGTGCTTCCGTGAGAAATTCTAGAGCCATTTCCGCACTCATTAAAGCACTACCCATATCCATTAAAACAAGCACACCAGCATCACTGTAGACAGATTCAATTGCTTGATGAACCTGTATCACATCAGTTCCCAGTGGGTTTTCTGTATCATCAACACCACCAGCAACCGCGAGGGGAACCTGACCATGAACCATCTGCGCTGCGAGTTCCCGCAAGCCTTCTGCCAGCTGCTTACTGTGAGAAACAATGACAATTCCAACCACTGTGATGTTGTTAACCCCGACGCAAAGTTACATTCAAAGTATAGTTAATTGGTAGTAGTTAGTAGTTAATAGTTAATTGAACTAATTACTTCCCATTCCCTATTAACT
>NZ_NTFS01000581.1 GCF_002289455.1 Brunnivagina elsteri CCALA 953 | reverse complement strand
TGTCAATAATAAGCACTAATTGATAGAATATTGATTACAACTTATTTCTAAGCGTTTCTGTTATATCGAACTCAGGTGGTCTATGGTGAGTCCACTTGGCGGTGTCGGTTTCCGTCCCCGAAGTTTGCTCAACGCGGGGAACCCGCGCACGCAACTTCTCTTCGTCAAAGTGGCGTTGGCGAAGCCTGCGCTTTGCGCTTACCCGAAGGGTCACGAGAATATCCTTTGGTGATGAATATTGGTCTTTCTTTAGTGATTTCTTCTTCTTTCTCTTGATTGATTTCGCTTTTATACTTCCCGTGTAAATGAAATGAAGTTGCATCTAAATGTGAATATTTTGTATCTATTTTAAATTTCTTAATTACTGATAATACAATTTCTATAAACAAATTATTCAATCCATATTTATATAAATCATCCATGACTCTTCCAATTTTATCGTCGTTGAGATAATTACTTTCTACACCTTCTCCCAATAATAATTCAATTGCTTTATCATCAAAAAACTGCTTGAATAAATATAAAGGTCTTGATACAAATCCTAATCCATTGATTAAAACAGCTTTTACCAATACTCCTGCTGTAATCTTCTCGCGGGAGTCTACTCCTAGTTTTGAATTAATTATTTCAACTATTCCTACTTCATCAATTAGCCCAGCTACTATTCCGAGATGATCGATATTTTTAATTTCTGCTTTTGATGTTGGAGACATTTTTACCTCTCAAATATTTTTGAGTTTTTTTGATTGTCTCACTTTTGGTATCTAAGTAATTTGGCACGAAAAAACAATGTATATTAAGTTTTCTAAAAAGCTTGAAACCAGTATTAATTGCCTACGTAATTCTCTGTATATTTAGTAACTTCGACTAATTCTTAATACTGTCTTACTTGAATTTTATGAGTATTTTTATTTACTCGTACCAGAGAGTTCTGGTGTAGCATGAAATGCTACATTTTGAAGTGCGGAATGTGGGTTATAACTTAATTGAGCAACTAGGAAATATAAACTTAGATATCCTCAACAGACTTCACAACTTCCTCATATTTTTCATCTAGATTAAAAGTAGCAAATAAAACATGGTTGAAGTTAAAGTTTTAAGATAGGAGTTGAAAACTATGCTACTCGAACGTTTGACCCTGATGCCAGAAGAAGATGCAAGTATTCTTCGAGACAGAACACCTCTGACTCGCGAACTAAACCTGCAAGACCCCAATGAAGTCATGACGGAGTTAATCCGTAATTTGGGATACCACGAATTTAAGACGATAGAAGCAAACCCAAATCGATGGGCAATGCAAGCAAATTTAGTTAAATTGAGTGCAGCGAATACTCACAAAATACAAATTTTTATCAACATTATTACTGTCGATAATATCTATGTACAAGTAGAGATTGTTCGCCAACCCGATAAACCCATTATTTTACAAAAAGGGAACTTCAAAACTATAGAAGTTTTGGACATGCTTCGTAGTTTACCTTATTTCCCTAATCCACAAGCGATGGAGCCATAAGATAAATAAACATAGAGAACTCACCCCATAGTACTTGTGCGGTGAGTTCTCTATGTTTAGTGTCTAAGAGTTAAGGCTAAATTAAATCGCTATTGAGTAAAAACGGCACGTCAGTAAAAAAAAGGTATCTTGAAAACGCCTGAAATAGCCATTAAACTCAATGCCAACAGGCTTTACGTGCCAATTATACTTAATAGCATTAAATCGTTAATTGTGGACAAATAAGCTTGTGAGGTGGATGTAATGAAAACACACAAAAGACTTGGCATTCTCACAAGTGGAGGAGACTGTCCGGGTTTAAATGCAGTAATTAGAGCAGTAGTCAGCCATGCTATTATGACTTACGATTGGGAAGTTTTAGGTATTCCCTATGCGACAAAAGGTTTATTAGAAAGAAAAGCAATTCCTCTATCTCGGCATGGTTTGGATTTACGGGGAATTGACCCACTATTAAATATGGGAGGAACAATTCTTGGTAGTATTAATAAAGGGGATACTCTTGATCGAATTGATGAAATTATTGCCAGCTATCAATATTTGGAACTTGATGCCTTAATTGGTATCGGTGGAGATGGAAGTTTAGCAATACTAAATAAATTACAGATAGCAGGGAATTGGCAGTTTATCGCAATTCCCAAAACTATTGATAACGACGTGGCATTGACAGATAGAGTCGTTGGATTTGACACTGCTGTAAATACAATTGTGGATTCATTAAATCGTCTCACATTCACCGCAGCGAGTCACGATCGCATCATGATTGTAGAGGTAATGGGTCGCAGCGCGGGACATTTGGCACTACATTCGGGAATTGCTGGTGGTGCGGATGTAATTTTAATTCCCGAAATCCCCTATTCTATCCAGGGAATATGCGAACATTTAAAAGAATTGCGCGACAACTGGGGACGGAGATTTGCAATTCTTATTGTCGCAGAAGGGGTAAAAATAGCAGATGATTCATCTATGTATAGATCATCTCAAATTCCAAACTGCGGGATAGGGCAATACATAGCTGATGAAATACGTAATTGCAGTCACAACGAACTTGATATTCGCGTTTCTGTGTTGGGACATATTCAACGTGGGGGAATACCTACAGCTTTAGATCGTTTGGTGGCAAGTGCTTTTGGTAAAGCTGCTGTGGATTTAATTGCGGCTGGGGAAAGTGGAAAAATGGTAGCTTGGCGAAATGGACAAGTTGAGGCTGTTTCTTTGGATGCTGTTTTGGCTGAAAGTCCGTTGTATGTAGCTGCAAATTCTTATTTGGTGGATACAGCACGAGCTTTAGGCATTTATGTAGGTAATACAGAGGAAACATAGGAATCAGAACAGTGAAATTACGATTATCGTCAGGATTCTCACCTTTAATTAGGACTTGCTGCCCAGGGCTATTTCATTCTAAAAAGTTGCTGAAGTGTGTCTAACCCAAAGGAAGACAACCGTTGAGCTTGCGCCATATTTTCAAACATATTGTCACGGAATAAATTAAGTGCGAAATTTCGAGCGATCGCA
>NZ_NTFS01000580.1 GCF_002289455.1 Brunnivagina elsteri CCALA 953 | reverse complement strand
TGTCTCATATTCTATAATGCAGTCTGTACCAATTTACATTCTGATTTTTTTTCTACCCCGATTTACCGAGCGGATACTTTTTTTCTACCCCGATTTACCGAGCGGATACGCGATTTATTTGAATTTAGTCGAGAGCAATTATTAGAAGAAGTAAGACTATTTTTTCCAAATTTACACCCAGACGATCGCGATAATTTTAAGAAATCAATAGAGTTATCTGCTCGAACATTGGAACCTTGGACTTGGAAAGGAAGAATTAATTTATTATTAGGAAAACAAAAGTGGTTTCAAGCAATTTCTCGTCCTGAAGTTCAATCTGATGGTTCAATTATGTGGGATGGAATTATGCTTGATATTACTGAACAGCAAGCTGCACTGCACGAACGTGAAACGACAGAAGAAGCTCTACGTCAAAGCGAAGAACATTTGAAAACTGCAATTAATTCGGCTCCAATTATCCTTTACGCTGTGAATCAAGAGGGTATATTTACTTTTTCTGAAGGTCAAGCTTTGGAGTTATTGGGATTAAAACCAGGTGAAGTTATTGGGCAGTCTATCTATGAAATTTACAAAGATTATCCAGATATAATAGAAAATATAAATCAAGCATTTACTGGTAAAATTCAAACTTACAAGTCAAATATTAGTGGTTCATTTTTCGAGATTACTAATACTCCAATTATCAATAAAATAGGTCAAGTCGAAAGTCTGATTGGTGTTGCGATTGATGTTAGCGATCGCAAGTTTGCCGAAGCTGCACTAACTGCGACTTTAGACCAAATTGAGTATCAAGCAAATCTACTTCGTAATGTCATTGATGCAACTTCAAATTGGATATTTGTAAAAGACCACAATTTTCGCTACATTCTTGTCAATAAAGGCATGACTGATAGTCTTGACAAAAATTTTCCAGAAATAATTGCTAAAAGTGATGTAGAAATTGGTTTGCTTGAGGAATTAGCTTTTGGAAATCCAGAAAAAGGAATTCGCGGTTTTCGTACTGATGACATAGCAGTATTAGCAGGTGAAACTATTCGCAATCTGGAAAATGTGGTAACTATTGCTGATGGCACTAGACGAGTTTATGATACGCAAAAACTACCTTTACGAAATTCAGAAGGTGATATTATTGGTATTGTTGGTTTTGGGATGGATGTCACTGAACGTAGACAAGAGAAAATTCAATTACGAGAATCACAGCAATTTTTAAAGTTAATTTTAGAAACAATTCCCCAGCATGTTTTTTGGAAAGATAGTAATTCAGTATTTTTAGGATGTAACCGTAATTTAGCAAAAGTTGCTGGGCTTAATTCACCAGAAGATATTATTGGTAAAACTGACTATGATTTACCTTGGAAAGTTGAATAAGCAGAATATTTCCGAGAATGCGATCGTATTATAATTGAATCCGGTCAACCAATGTTAGAAATCGTCGAATCCCAACTACAAGCAGATGGAAAACAAAGTTGGATTGAAACTAGTAAAGTCCCATTACTTGATATCGATGGCAATAGAATCGGAGTTCTGGGAACATTTCAAGATATAACATTACGTAAAAATACAGAATTATCACTTCAACAACTTAACGAAGAACTCGAACAACGGGTTGAAAGAAGAACAGCAGAACTCTTAGAAGCAAAGGAACTTGCTGATAGTGCCAACCGTGCGAAAAGCGAGTTTTTGGCAAATATGAGCCACGAATTAAGAACAAACCGCAATCTATAAACCCGATTTAATTATTACCGATATCGCAATGCCACATCTTAACGGTTTAGAAATGGTACAACAGTTGCGTAAAAATCCAGAACTTGCCCATACAACAATAATTGTCTCCTCTGCTAGCGTTTTCGATAGCGATCGCAATTCTAGTCTTGCAGCAGGAGCAAATGGTTTTTTCCCAAAACCAGTGGAAACCGAGGAACTCATATCACAAATGAGTCAATATTTAAAATTGCATTGGATTTATGAAATTTCAGCAAATAGCACAAAATCTACTGATAAAGTACAATTAGTGGGGAATAAACTAACATTACTAATTCCTGCTCTCCAAGAATTAGAATCCCTGCATCTAGCAGCAAAAATTGCAGACATTGATACAATTCAACAAGAAGCAAATCGCATTCAAGAATTAGATGTTTCCTACAAACCCTTCGCAGACAAGTTATTACAACTTGTAGAGGAGATGAACGAATCTCAAATTCTTAAATTAGTTCAACAAGCAATTGAGAGTAATTCATAATATCCAATTAAAATTCATGCTAAATAAACCCACTTTCTCTCAAAACTAAATATATAAATGGAGAAAAAAATCATCAATAACCCATAATCACTAAACAATAAGTATTAATTACAATCATGCAAAATCAAATTTTAATTGTTGACGATAACCCTACAAACACAAAAGTCTTATTCGACTGTTTAAAATCAGCAGGTTATCGTATTCTTATTGCTCAAAATGGAGAAAGTGCCATCGAAAAACTCAAAATTGTCTCCCCAGATTTAATATTACTCGATGTCATGATGCCTGGAATGAATGGTTTTGAAACCTGTCAGTATTTAAAATCTGTTCCAGCGATTCAAAATATTCCCGTAATTTTTATGACAGCACTTTCCAATACCGAAGAAAAACTTCAAGGCTTTTCAGTAGGTGCCGTAGACTATATAACGAAACCATTTCAACAAGAAGAAGTACTCGCTCGTGTCAGTACCCATTTACAACTTCGCAACCTCACCAAACAACTACAAAACCTCAACCAAGAACTAGAACAGCGAGTTTTTGAACGTACTTCCGAACTCACAACAGCTTTAGAAAGTCTTCAAAAATCACAATTACAGTTAGTACAAAGCGAAAAAATGTCCTCCTTGGGTAACTTAGTTGCAGGAGTTGCCCATGAAATTAATAACCCGATCGGATTTATTTCTGGTAATATTAATCAAGCTAATCTTGCAGTTAAAGACATTCTTGATTGCTTACGACTTTACCAGGAAGCATTACCCAACCCTAGTGAAAAAATTCAAAATAAAATTATTGAAGTTGAATT
>NZ_NTFS01000058.1:2758-22883 GCF_002289455.1 Brunnivagina elsteri CCALA 953 | reverse complement strand
GCAGCTTAATTGTATAATAGGGAATTAAGTAACTAAGCTTTTATCAGCCATATGCCAGCAAAAAACCATCTTTCTCAAGAGCAGAAAGAATATCTATTGAAAACGCTAAAAGAACATGAGAATCCATATGTAAGAGAGAAAATTTTGATTCTATTGTTGATGAACGATGGAAAAACTTATCAAAATATTAGTGATTTTTTAGATGTTTCATATCCAACAGTCGCGTATTGGGCAGTTCACGGTGATCCAGATAATATAGAAAGTTTTTTAGATGGAAGAAGAGAAGGAAATTTCCGTAAAGTCACTAAAGAATATGAAGGTTTATTATTAGAAATAATTGAAAAAGACCCAGAAGAATATGGATATGAATTTGGGAGATGGACAGCAGCAAGACTAGCAAAATATCTCGAAGAAATCACAGGAATTAAGTTAAGTGCTTCTCAAGTTAGGAGAATATTAGAGCGAAAAAAGTACGTTTATATTTGGGCAAAATACAGCCTGGAAGACAAACAAAATCCAGAGAAACGTAAGGTATTTAAAGAAAAATTGTTGGAATATTTAAGGATAACAAGAGAAACACCAGAACGTTTACAGGTATGGTTTTGGGATGAAAGCGGATTTAGTTTAAGAGTGATAAGAAGAAAAAATTGGGGTCAGAAAGGTAAAAGAAAAAAAGTTACCGGGCTGCATAAGAAAAGGACGAGTAAATATTATGGGAGGTTTACGTTATCATGACAAAAAGAGACTAAATTTTGTTATAAAGCAAGGAAACGCAGATGTATTTTATGAACAGATTAAATCCTTGAATAATTTTTTATTAGAAGAATGGATAAGTCAAGGAAAATTAATTGATAATTTTAATGATGATTCAGCAAAAATAGTTATTATATTAGATAATGCGAGCTTCCATAAAAGAAAAGATATTTTAGAAAAGATTGAGGCAGAAATGCCAAATATTATCCTGGAATTTTTACCAGAGTATAGTCCAGATTATAACTTGATTGAATTAGTTTGGCATTCTGCAAAAGAATATATAGCTCATAGATTATTCGAGTCAGTATCACAGTTAGAAGAGTTGTTAAATAAATTGCTAAATGAAGGTGGTCTTATTATTAAATGGGAGCGCAAGATTAAAAATAAGGGAAATGCTATTTATTAAATTTAGCTGCGTAGCAGCTTATTGTCATCAGACATTACGTAGTTGTATGGTATTTGCTTTTTCGCGATCGCAACAAAAAAACTGACAAATAACATTGCGACTATTTGCCTTAAAATAAACTTTGTTAGCTACTTATTCTAATTTAATGGCACAATACGATCGCTTGATTCTCATGGCTGAGGATGAACTAACACAATACAGTACCGATGCTCGAAAAATTGAAAAACTCCGACAAAAAATTGGTCTTTCTGTCTCTGCAAAGGAGCAACAGGAAGTTAAAACCACATTACTTGCAGAAATGCCCACGGATTTTATCAGTCAGCTTGTAGAAAAGCAGCGTCAGACTGTTGCACTCCCTTTTTGGGGTATTGCGGGATTAGGATTACTGTTTGGTATTTCTTTTATGCAACCCTTGGATTTTGTCGCGACTATCTCTGGTACTGGAATCGCTATCTACTTACAAAAATTGGGCTGGAAGCTACAAGCAAGACGTTTGGTTTTACAAACACTCGAAGATATCGAACAGCGCAGTCGGAAACCCGAATCAAAATCTGAAACAGTGTAATCACGTATGCAACGAGTTCTAATTCTTGGCGGAACTACTGATGCTTATACATTAGCGGCTCAAACAACAAAGATTCCTGATGTAGAAATAATTACATCATTAGCAGGTCGTACCCGTCAACCAATCATACCTACAGGGGAATTTCGCATTGGTGGATTTGGTGGTGAAACTGGATTAGTTGAGTACTTGCGTCAAATGCAAATTGATGTGTTAATTGATGCCACCCATCCATTCGCAGCACAGATATCTGAGAATGCTACCAATTCTGCAAATAAAATCGGCATTCCATACTTAATGTTAGTACGTCCAGCTTGGGAACGAGTAGAAGGAGATAACTGGTTAGAAGTTGAAAGCATTGAAGCTGCTGCCACATCCTTAGAAAATCAAACAGAGAGGGTATTTTTGACAATTGGGAGACAGGAATTAACAGCCTTTGCCCATCTACATCATATTTGGTTTTTGATGCGAATGATTGACCCACCAACAGATGATGCAATTGTACCCCAAGGAGAAATATTGTGCGATCGCGGTCCTTTTTCTCTAGATAACGAAAGGGAAATTTTACAAAAGTACAAAATCCATACTATTGTGAGTAAAAATAGCGGTGGAAATGCCACATATCCCAAGATAATAGCAGCCAGGGAATTGGGTATAAAAGTAGTCATGGTGAAACGTCCAAAAATGCCACCAGGGGAAAAGGTTGCCGATATAGATAGTGCGATCGCGATTTTGATGGAAAAATTAAGCTAGTACAGCACCACGCAAATAAATCTACTAAAATGCCTGAAAAGCTTATAGAATATTCCTACTGCCTACTGATTATTGCCTACTGCCCACTGCCTACTGCCCACTGCCCACTGCCCACTGCCCACTGCCCACTGCCCACTGCCTTCTGACTACTGATTATTGAGTTGAGTTAGCCACAGTCTTAAATTTTGACGTTGTTGTCCTTTAATATATCGAGATGCCTCTGTTAAAACGGTTCGCGGAAACATGTATCGTAGATGAGCAAGCATTTGCACATTTTCGCAGTCGTTGATGCACTCAACAACGTACTGAATAGTTTCAGATGTTAACCATTCTGTCGTTGCTTCTAGTTCACAAATAGGGAGACGCGCATTTTCTGCTGGTATCATTACAACAATAAGCTTTTAAACTGTTAATCCAAAAGGTAAGAGCAATGCTTGCTGACTTCCTATTAACATGATATCAATGCAAATTCTAGATGTGCAATTATGGCAGCTTGATAGTTTTTATTTCAAGAGTAGTTATAAAATTTGCGATCGCTATTCTGGTTGCTAAAATCAAATTTGCAAAAGTAATGGTATTTTCAGCTTGAGCAACATAAGTAGTTAAAAATACCAATAACTATTCTCACAAAAATAATTGCGATCGCACTAGTTGCAATACCTGCGATGAGGCTATAAATCTAGATTCTAGAAGTGTTTGAGAGATATGCTGAGAAATCCGGGAATAGCTGCGATCGCAATTGCAAAATTCAGATTTATTTGAACCGTATCAAAAAAACTATTTTGACGCTATCATAGAAACGATTCTCATTACTTACTAGTATGGTCAGTTCCCTAACCCAGTCCAGTCAAAGCTTGAACCAAAAGGATAACGATAAACTGCAACGAATTCGCCATACCTGTGCCCATATTATGGCTATGGTGGTGCAAAAGCTGTATCCGGGTACAAAAGTTGCGATCGGTCCGGTGACGGAAACAGGTTTTTTCTACGATTTTGATACACCTATCAACTTTACCCCTGAGAATTTGCCCAAAATTACTAAGGAAATGCGGCGAATTATTAAAGCCAATTTACCAATTATCCAGGAAGTAGTAGACAGAGAGGAAATTAAAGCCGAGATTGTGGAGTTGGGGGAACCTTATAAACTCGAAATTCTCGACAGTATTCCTGAAGGGGAAATTATCACCCGTTACTTTATAGGTAGTCCCGATGTTGGAAAAATAACAGACCCTACTGCTCAGATAGAACCCTCTTTGTTGGAACCTGTAGTGATTCCTCCCAAAATTTACTGGTGGGATTTGTGTGCTGGTCCCCATCTAAATTTTGCGGGTGAAATTCATCCTGATAGTTTTGCTTTGGAAAGTATTGCAGGTGCATATTGGCATGGGGATGAAACGAAACCGATGCTGCAACGTATCTATGGGACAGCTTGGGAAATGCCGGAGCAATTGCAGATATACCTAAAGCAAAAGGAAGAAGCACTCAAACGCGATCATCGTAAACTAGGGACTGTTTTAAAACTTTTTAGCATTCAAGATTCTGCTGGTGGTGGTTTAGTATTTTGGCATCCACGGGGGGCTAAAATTCGCTATATCATTGAAGATTATTGGCGAAAAGCTCATTTAGAATCAGGTTATGAATTACTCTATACTCCCCATGTAGCTAATTTGGATTTATGGAAAACATCCGGACATTTTGATTTTTACCGAGAGAGTATGTTTGACTCGATGGAGGTTGAAAATCAGGCTTATCAAATTAAGCCGATGAACTGTCCATTTCATGTTTTGACTTATAAAAATGAACTGCATTCTTACCGAGAATTACCTTTACGTTGGGCAGAGTTAGGGACTGTGTACCGCTATGAACGTTCGGGGGCATTACATGGGTTAATGCGAGTTAGGGGGTTTACCCAAGATGATGCTCACATTTTTTGTTTACCTAACCAAATAGCTGATGAAATATTGAGGGTTTTAAATCTCACAGAACATATTTTATCTGATTTTGGATTTAAAGATTATGAGGTAAATCTTTCTACTCGTCCAGAAAAATCGGTGGGAGAAAATGAAGTTTGGGAATTGGCGACAACTGCTTTAATTGAAGCATTAAATACCAAGGGTTGGAATTATATTGTTGATGAAGGTGGAGGTGCTTTCTACGGTCCAAAAATTGATATTAAAATCAAAGATGCAATTGGTCGTTTGTGGCAATGTTCCACTATTCAGGTAGATTTTAACTTACCCGAACGTTTTGATATGGAGTATGTTGCGGCTGATAATACGAGAAAACGACCGATTATGATTCATCGGGCAATTTTTGGTTCTTTGGAACGTTTTTTTGGGATTTTGATTGAAAATTATGCAGGTGATTTTCCTTTATGGTTAGCACCAATACAAGTGCGATTATTACCTGTAAGTGAAGAAGTTCAAGATTATGCCTTGTTAGTAGTAAATACTTTGAAAAAAGCTGGTTTTCGGGCAGAAATTGATAATAGTGGGGAACGTTTAGGTAAAATAATTCGCACGGCAGAATTAGAAAAAATTCCGGTTGTTGCTGTGATTGGGAAGAAAGAAGTGGAAACCCACACTTTAAGTATTAGAACCAGAAAGGGGGGTGATTTGGGAGTAATTAATCTTACCGAACTACAAGAGAGAATGCAACAAGCAATTGAAAAGAAGAGTTCTTTGTAATTTCTTTGGGCTAGGCAACACTATGACTAAACATGCTTTATTTGTGTGCAAATCTTGTAATTTTTCTCCGACTCAACGTGACTATATGGGAGAAAGAGGTGGTAAGTATTTGTTTAACCAGTTATCAAAATTATCTGAAAATTGGCGATTAAAATCTGAATTTGTGATTGAGGAATTAGATTGTTTAAGTGCTTGTAAAAGACCTTGTACCGTTGCATTTACCGCAGCGAACAAGACTAGTTTGATGTTTGGCGATTTACCACCTCTAGAAAGTGCAGCAGCAATTCTCCAATTGTGCGAGCAATACTATGCAAGTACTAATGGTATTGTGCCACGACAAGAGCGACCAGAAATCTTACAAAAAGGTATTTTGGCACGGATTCCACCCCCTCCCAAAAGTTGATTTAAAATCAAATAAACTATTGCTTGAATAAGATAATTTAATAATTGTTGAATTTAAGCGATCGCATAACATTTTCTTTCATCTGATGTACAATTTGACGAACCATATTTGAGTTAATCAAGGATAAACCATGACTTACACAACAAACCAAAAACAAGCTAATTTGGAAACACTTGATATCCCGAAAGTGGGAATGCCTGTTACTATCATCACTGGCTTTTTAGGTAGTGGTAAAACCACATTGCTCAATCAAATTCTCCAAAACAAACAAGATTTAAAAGTTGCTGTTCTTGTTAATGAATTTGGGGATATTAATATTGATAGTCAATTGCTGGTTTCTACCGATGAAGATATGGTGGAATTAAGTAATGGCTGTATTTGCTGCACCATCAATGATGGATTAGTTGATGCAGTTTATCGAGTCTTAGAACGGGAAGATCGTATCGATTATATGGTGATTGAAACTACAGGTGTTGCTGACCCATTACCAATTATTTTGACTTTTTTAGGTACAGAACTTAGAGACTTTACAAATTTGGATTCTATCTTAACTGTAGTTGATGCTGAATCCTTCGACGCAGAACATTTTCAAAGTGAAGCTGCATTCAAACAAATTACCTACGGGGATATTGTTATCCTTAATAAAACTGACCTTGCGACACCAGAAAAACTTCAAGAATTAGAAGATTTTGTTCATGATGTCAAAGTTGACGCAAGGATTTTACATACTACCCACGGGAAAGTCGCATTACCATTAATTTTAGGTGTGGGGTTAACTCCTAAAGATGTATACACTCCTCAGAAAGAGGAACATAACCACCATGAACATCATGACCATACTCACAATCATGAACATCACGAAAATGCTCATAATCACGAACATCATGACCATCATTCAGAACATTTAGTAAATGATGGATTCGTATCAGTATCTTTCCAAGTTGATAAACCATTTGATGTTCATAAATTTGAGAATTTTTTGACTGAAGAAATGTCAAAAGATGTGTTTCGAGCTAAGGGAATTTTGTGGTTTAGTGATAGTCCCATGCGACATGTTTTTCAACTCAGTGGTCCCCGCTATCAATTGAATGCAGATGAGTGGAAAAAATCTCCAAAAAATGAAGTTGTTTTCATTGGTAGACATCTAGATACTAAAAAAATGCATTCTTTATTAAACGAATGTTTGGTATAATCAAAAAGTATTAAATACAGGTTACAAGAGAAAATAACTAACCTGTACTTAATAAAAAGAACTCCTCAAAATCCACAATTATTAAAACAAAAAATGACTTTATCGTATCGTCCAGAGTCCGATTCTGCGGAAAAAATGATTGCATCTATCAAGACTGAGGCAAAACAGAAAGTCACAGAAGCAGAAATGATGCAAGCTGTGCGAACCTTGTTGATTGGGTTAGGAGAAAATCCAGATAGAGAAGGTTTGAAAGATACTCCTAAAAGGGTAATGAAAGCCTTACAATTTCTGACTAAGGGCTATCATCAATCCCTGGATGAACTGTTAAATGGTGCAGTTTTCACAGAAGATGCGAATGAAATGGTTTTAATCAGGGACATAGATATTTTTAGTTCCTGCGAACACCATATATTACCAATAATTGGTCGCGCTCATGTTGCCTATATTCCTAATGGAAAGGTTATCGGATTATCAAAAATTGCTCGTATTTGTGAAATGTATGCACAACGTTTACAAGTACAAGAAAGATTGACATTGCAAATTGCTGATGCATTGCAAGGTTTACTCAAACCTCAAGGTGTTGCAGTAGTCATAGAAGCAACCCACATGTGTATGGTAATGCGTGGTATCCAGAAACCTGGTTCTTGGACTGTCACAAGTGCAATGCGGGGTGTGTTTTCAGAAGATGTACGTACTCGTGAGGAATTTATGAATTTAATCCGTCATAGTCCAGGTTTTCACTCATAATTTGATTTGAGCAAAGTGGAGTTTTTACATCTTCACTTTGCTTGTATAAAAAAGGAAAATTTACTTAATAATTTTCAGTTTAATAGTTTTAAGAAGTGAGATTTTTGATGAATCAAAATCTATTGTGGATTGAACAGCTAAAGTTTAATAATAACGGCTTAATTCCAGCGATCGCTCAAGATTTTCAAGATGGTAGTATCCTGATGATGGCATGGATGAATCGAGAATCAATTCATCGCACATTGGAAACTACCGAAGCTCATTATTGGAGTCGCTCCCGTGGCGAATTATGGCATAAAGGAGCTACGAGTGGACATATTCAAAAGGTGAAAGAACTACTTTATGATTGCGATCGCGATACTATCCTTTTAAAAATTGAGCAAGTTGGCGATATTGCTTGTCATACTGGTGTAAGAAGTTGCTTTTTTAACAGTGTGCCGATGAACAGTCTCGTTTTACATTAGGAGTAATTTTACTTAATTCAAGAGTAATCGACGGAATTAGCAAGAAATAAAGCGATAAGCGGAGCTTAATGCCGGAGGCATATCGCAACTTAACCACTCAGCCTTCAGAAACACGTATATTTTGATTGAGAATAGAAATATGTCATCAGAAAATTCCACCACTGCCACCATAACAAATCGTCCTCGTCGTTTGCGTCGTACCGAAACCCTACGTCGGATGGTACGGGAAAATACCCTCACCGTCGATGACCTTATTTATCCCATGTTTGTGATGTCAGGTGAAGGGCAGAAGGTTGAAATCTCTTCAATGCCGGGATGTTACCGATTTACCTTAGACTTGCTTGTAGAGGAAATTGCCGAAATCTATAGTTTAGGAATTGGTGCGATCGCATTATTCCCCGTCATTCCTGAAAATCTCAAAGACGATACTGGTAGCGAAAGCTATAACCCAGATGGATTAGTGCAGCGCACAGTTAAAGCAATCAAGCAAGCTGTACCGAGAATACTAGTAATTACCGATGTCGCCCTTGACCCTTTTACTACCCACTGTCACGATGGTATTGTTGATGAAAATGGAGTAATTTTAAATGACCAGACGGTGGAAGTATTGGTAAAAATGTCCCTTTCCCAAGCCGAAGCTGGTTCAGATATGGTCGCACCTTCTGACATGATGGATGGTAGAATCGGGGCGATTCGTCAAGCTCTGGATACCGCAGGCTACATTGATACCCGGATTCTGGCATACTCTGCTAAATATGCCTCTGCCTACTATGGACCATTCCGCGATGCTTTGGATTCTGCACCAAAATTTGGCGATAAGAAAACCTATCAAATGGATGCAGCTAACAGTAGGGAAGCCATCAAGGAAGTCGCGCTAGATATTGCTGAGGGTGCAGATATTGTTATGGTTAAACCTGCTTTGGCATATTTAGATATTATCTACCAAGTTAAAAATTATACTAATGTTCCTGTTGCGGCATACAACGTTAGTGGTGAGTACTCCATGATTAAAGCTGCTGCTCAGAATGGTTGGATTGATGAGAAAAAGGTGATTTTAGAGACTTTACTCAGTATGAAGCGGGCAGGTGCAGATTTAATTTTAACTTACTTTGCCAAGGAAGTTGCACTGATGCTGCACAAGTAACAATTTTCCTCTCACCAAAATTTGTTTGGGTAACTTTATTTAGAGTTGCCCCTTTTTTTTGATTATTTTCACATCCTCGAATCTGGTATAATTTCGCCTCTGAGGACTCATAAAGAAGTATCGCGTTATTATGATAATGATTGTAATTATGATTTATTTGTATGGAAACTGTAGGGCTACAATTACCCGATAAAATCAACCTAGCGGTTATTGGAGCAGGTCCCCATGCTCTCACATTAGTCACCCATTTATTAAAAAAACATCCGAAAATCCGGGGCAGGTTTGTAGTATTTGACCCCAGTGGTAAATGGATGAGTCGCTGGCAACAGCAATTTGCAGCCTTTAACATACCTCATTTGCGATCGCCTGCGGTACATCATCCCGATCCAAATCGTTTTGCCTTAAGAAAATTTGCCGAATCTCGCTCAAGCGAACTGTTTCCTCCCTACGACTTGCCCGGAACTAAGTTATTTGAAGATTTATGTGCGGATGTAATTTCCCGATGGGATTTAAATGACCGAGTTATTCCCCTTGCAGTAACTCGAATTCAACCTGTTGCTAATCACTTTCGCTTGTGGTTTGATGATGGGCAATCAACCATAGCAAGACGAGTGGTTTTGGCGACTGGTAACGCTAACTTACAAATACCTAATTGGGTTGAAGAGATTGAGTCAGAATATCCCCAAGATAGGCTTTGTCATTCCTCCAAAATTGACTTACGCTCTTTACAACTTGCGGGGGAAAAAGTCTTGATAGTTGGTGGTGGTTTGACTAGCGGACATTTAGCAGTAGGTGCAATATCGAAAGATGCAAAAGTCCATTTGATGATTCGTAGGCAACTCCAAGAAAAGCTATTTGATGCCGAACCGGGTTGGTTGGGACCAAAATATCTCAAAGGTTTTTTTGCCGAATCAGACTTAGAAAAACGCCTTGCCATGATTCAACAAGCCCGTAATGGTGGTTCGGTAACTCCAGCGATGGGTATGCAACTACGACGAGAGGTGCGAAATGGCAATCTCACGATTGATGAAAATTGCCAAGTGGTGAAGCTTGAGTGGTTGGGAAATAATTGGTTAGTGGAATGCAGTGATGGGAATATCCATGAGTTCAATCGCATTTGGCTATCTACAGGTACTAAGTTTGATGTGACCACTGAACCATTATTAGAGGAAGTTTTCGCAGCTTACCCAATTCCCGTAATCAAGGGTTTACCAGTATTAGATACATATCTGCGTTGGCATGGTTGCGAATTATTTATTATGGGTGGGTTCGCTGCCTTGCAAATCGGACCAACCGCACGGAATTTATCGGGTGCTTTGATGGCTTGTGAGAAAATTGTTCCTGCGATCGCAAAACCAAGTTTTGTGCCGATTGAAACCAATAATGTATCGTAGCACCAGCACTATAAAAAATAGATAACTATTGACAAGCAGCTAAAAGAGAATGATAATCACTCAATGCCAAACAAATAAATATTATTACTTATGTAAGTTTTTGTGGGTGCATATTTGTGTTGATTTGGTCATTTATAAGGTATTGGAGAGGAGAAAATGGATACATTGTGCCTTCCGAAATGGATAATCAAGTCTGCTAAGTTGGGTTTTACACTCACTTTAGAAACCTTCTGCGGAAATCGTAGCAGTAAATGTAATATTTCGACATTAATCACTAAGTATATCCGTGTTATTCTGCAACAACACATTGGTTCTAATGAGAATTATTTATTAGAAGTAACGAGGAAAGTTTGGTGGAAATCCAGCGCTGTCCCGCAACTGTGATGAGACATATTTTTTCTTCTTAATCTTTGTCTCTAAGTCAGAACACCCACCAATAGCGACAAAAAACAAATTATCTGCGAGGTACAGGTGAGAAATAATATATTTAATTCCCTATCGGGAATTAAATTTGCTGTGTCTAGTTTGGCAGCAATATTGGGGATATTGTCCGGAAGTTACAGAGCTACAGCAGTAGAAATTCCGCAGATATCTGAGTTTCCCAATAATCGAGGCATTGCAAAAGATTTACAACCAGTTGCAGAAGTAATACCTGAAAATACTTCAGTCACAATAGATAAAACCGAAGAGATTGCTCAAAATACGACTCCATCACAGGAAGAGAAAGAGAAAGAACCCGATATTGAACTCACAGTAATTGAGAAGTTATTAAACGAACCTGTGTATTCACCATTCCGTCGTGAGGGAACAGTTAAAGACTCGACTCGTCCAATTTATGTGATTACAGGTGAAGAGATGGAAGCGCAGGGTACTAGAACTGTTAGAGAAGCGCTAAAATTTGTCACAGGAATCTTAGGTGATGGAACTGTAGGAACAGAACCAAATGTATTAAGTGGTCAATTTATTCGTGGTTCCAATACTAATCAGGTATTGATATTACTTGATGGTAGACCAGTTAATAATCTTGGTGGTGGTGGTTTTGATCTGTCAGAATTCACCACCAATAATATTGAACGGGTTGAGGTATTACCTGGAGGTGGTTCAACTCTGTATGGTTCTGATGCGATCGGTGGGGTAATTAATATTATCACCCGTCGTCCTACAGATAAAATCACAAATGAAGCAAAGGTGAATATTGGTGCTTATGGATTGAATCAACAAACTATTCAGAGTAGTGGAAAAGCTGGGGATATTGGTTGGGTAGTTGGATATAATCGCACTCAATCTCAATATAATTATCCTTTTTCAATACCCGAAGCCAACTTTAGGGGAACGCGAAAAAATAATGATTCTCTCTTCAATAACTTTAACGTTAAATTAGAGGGAAATTTAGGTAAACGCAATACTCTGACTTTTTCCACACAATACTTAGGAAAAGACCAAGGAACACCAGGAGGAGTTCCCATACTCATACCACAATTTGGTCAAGGTTCTGGTAATGTTCTGACGGATAAAAACCGGAAATATACAGACCAAGTGTTAAGTGATTTAAGCTGGAGTTCTAAGCTTGGAGGGGGAAATGATTCCCTACTAACAGCGAGATTTTATACCGATTTTCTCAATACTCGTTTTGACTCTAACTCCATCACAACTCCACCTCAATTCAACAGAAGATTTGAGACAAAGCAAAGTTCTTATGGTTTTCAAGGTACTCATAGCTGGAACTTCAGCAAAAATCACAGCATAGTTTATGGTTTTGACTATCGGAATGTGAACGTCGTTAGTAGTGCAATCAGAAATTCTACAGGTATTAACACGATTAACTATGACGATAATATTGGGCAAAGTGCTATTTTTGCCAGATACGAAACAAGTCTTATCCCTAATGTCAAATTAAATTTAGGTTTGCGTCAAGATTTCAATACTTTAGCAAATGCTTCTGCTACATCACCATCAGTTGGTGCAAAATGGGATATTAGCAACTCTACTACTATACGTGCAAACTACATCAAAAACTTTCGCGTTCCAACGGTAGCCAATTTATTTAATCTTAGCCCTACTAATATTGGTAATCCAAACCTCAAACCAGAAAAAGGAGATAGTTTTGATATTGGTATCGACCAAAAATTAGGGGATATTGGTTTGTTGCGCTTAACTTTTTTCCAAAATAACATATCTGACGTAATTGCTTTCAAATCTATTAGACCAGCAGTTAATGGAGTGACTGGAACTTGGGAAAATATCGGTTTAGTGGAAACAACAGGAATTGAAGCTGCATTAAATTTACAAATTGCTAAAAATATCTATGCTTTTGTAAATTATACAGCAAATGACCCACGTATCAAAAAAAGTTCTAACTCCGCAGAAATCAACAAAGAATTGAGATTTGCAGGTGCAGATAAGCTAAACTTGGGTGTTTCCTATGAAAATCCTCAAGGTTGGTATTTCGGATTATTGATGAATTCCCTTGGTAAATATCCAACGAATAACACCAATACCGAATCATTAGCGGGTTACACAACTTTTGATGCAAAAACTCGAATTCCCCTAAGTCAAAAGTTTACACTTAATGCTAGTGTAGATAATATCTTTAATCAAAGATATCAGCTATTCCCAGGATTCCCGGATGCAGGTAGAGTGTTCCAAGTTGGTTTGAGCGCGAATTTCTAATCATAATATGTAGAGACGTTATATGTAACGTCTCCATAACTAACCTAATATGCGAGGATATTGTCATGAATATATTTAATCCTTGGGTAAAATCATTAAATCAGACTGCAATTGAGTCTACTGGAAATGGTTGGACAATCGAGTATGAATATTTCGATTGCCAAGGTGATGTACTTGCTTGTTTAGCTTACACATTATTTCAAGAGAATTGGCATCAAATTGAGTTAGGACATATGGAACAAGGTAGCGTTTTAGAGTTAGAATTTCATGCAGCACCTAAAAAATGCGTTCTCTACGATGGGTATCTCACTGTAATTGCTCAAGGTTGGCATTTTCACTTGTGTATTGAAGAAACTTTGGGTGGTCCAAATTCTGAAACTCCACCGGAATTGAGACGACAAAGATTAATTAATAAAGGTGGATTTTATCGACGTATCAATCCCGAAGGAGAACCCAGAAGCTGGGGTATTCAGTTTTGGAATGGTGCAGGTGAAAAAGGAATGACTATATTTTTACCGAATCCATATATTGAAGATGAGAATTTATTACCTGATGGTAAAGCTAATTTCGGAAAATTAGAGTTTTATAATGAACTTCGAGATATTTATGTATTAGGAACAAAGCAACTTCCTTTTACTAAAAATCCTTTGAAGTGTTCTTATATAGCTGTTTGCACTTCTGGACGCTGTTATCCTTCACGGAAATGGCAACCTACATTTGATGCACTTTCTTCGGCAGTTGAAAAAGCAAAGTTAGATGTAGAAGTGCGAACATCTGGCTGTTTGCAGGTTTGTAAATTGGGTCCTGTTGTCTTTTATTCTGATGATAGAACTTGGTATACTCTGGTCAAATCAGAAGTTGCAGAAAAAATTATTAGCGAACATTTAGTTCAAGGTCAAAAGGTGACAGAATATATTTATCCACCTGTATAGTTGCAAGTTTTCATCGATTGTAGAGACGTGACATATCTCGTCTCTCACAGATATATTATATCTTTGATAAATGTTTACGATTAAAGGGTCGCAAAGCAAGGTGATATACAAATTACAGCATTCAAAAATAATTAATTTAATTATCAATATATTTATCATTTCTATATTAATTATTGCCTGTCAAAGTCCCAAAATAAATCAGGATAAATCTGCTATTAATCCAGCTTGCATACAACAATACGACGCAAACCGTGATTATTTTCCTGATAAGATTAGTATTAACCGTGCTAAGGGCTTTGGTGTGGAATATCATAAAAACTATAAAGTTATTACAATTAATAATCCTTGGAAAGATGCGAAAACTGGGTTTAAATATATTTTAGTTCAGTGCGGTACTCCTGCACCAAAAGATATCCAAAATGCCCAAGTAATTACCGTACCTGTTCATTCTGTGATTTCCCTTTCTACTACCCATCTACCCCATTTAGCGAAACTGGGAATAGTCGATAAATTAATTGGAGTTAGTGATACGAAAATAGTCAATACCTCTAAGGTTGTAGAAAAAATTAAAGATGGAAAAGTTATAAATGTTGGAAGTAATAGCAGCATCAATGTTGAGAAAATTTTAGAACTTAACCCAGATTTGATTACTACTTATGGAACTGGAAATGCCGAAAGTGATAGTTATCCAAAGTTGTTAGAAGCAGGTTTAAAGGTGGCAATAAATGCTGAATATATGGAAGATTCACCTTTGGGTAGAAGCGAATGGTTGAAATTTACGGCTTTATTTTTTAATAAGGAGAAAGAAGCAGAACAAATATTTGGGGAAGTAGCAAAGAAATATGACGCGATCGCAATTAAGGCAAAAGCTGTAAAATCACGTCCAAGTGTATTTGTGGGGTTTAATTTTAAAGGTACTTGGTATATGCCAGGTGGGAATAGTTATGCTGCGAAGTATTTAGAGGATGCGGGGGCAAATTATCTTTGGAGTAATGATAAGTATAAAGGAAGTTTACCTTTGTCGTTTGAGGCAATTATCGAACGGGCAACAAATGCTGATTTTTGGTTGAATTTTAGTCAAAAATGGAAGTCGAAAAAAGATGTTTTAACTGAAGATAGTCGTTATGGTGATTTTAAAGCAGTGAAAAATGGGAATATTTATAATAATAATCTGCGTCTAAATAAAGGTGGAGGTAATGACTATTGGGAAGGGGGAATTAGTAATCCTGATGTGGTTTTGTCGGATTTAATTAAGATTTTTCACCCGGAGGTTTTACCGCAGCATGAGTTGGTTTTTTATCGTCGTGTTGAGTAAGGTTTGACAAATGTCGAGCAGAGACGCAGAGAGAAATACATAATATATGAATATATTAAGGGATAGTAGAAAATATTTAGTAAGTAGTAAATACGTGTTTTTTGTGTTGTTGATTGGGGTGTTAATTTTAGCTTTTTTGTTGGATATTGCTGTTGGATCGGTGCAAGTTCCTATTGGTGATGTTGTTAAGGTTTTGTTTGGTGAGGATGCTGAGAAGGTTAGTTGGACGAATATTATTTTTAAGTTTAGATTGCCGAAAGCTATAACTGCTATGCTTGCTGGTGCTGCTTTGGGTGTGAGTGGATTGCAGATGCAAACTATTTTTAGAAACCCACTTGCGGGACCTTTTGTGTTAGGAATTAGTTCGGGTGCTTCGTTGGGTGTTGCCTTGGTTGTTTTGACGGCAAATTTTGTTGGTGCCGGGGCAATTTTTCAAACTTTGGGTGTTTTTGGTGATTTAAGTTTGGTAATTGCATCGAGTTTAGGTGCTGCTGCTGTGCTTGGGTTGGTATTACTTGTATCGCGTCGGGTTCAAGATACAATGACATTGTTAATTTTGGGGTTGTTGTTTGGATATGCGACGAGTGCATTAGTTAGCATTTTGTTACAATTTAGCGATCGCGAACAAATTCAGGCATATCTGCAATGGACTTTCGGCAGCTTCGCGGGGGTGACATGGAAGCAAATGCCTGTTTTGGTGGGTGTGGTGCTATTGGGGTTGGTGGTTGCTGCTGTATTGTCGAAACCGTTGAATGTGTTGCTGGTGGGTGAATCCTATGCTTTGACGCTGGGTTTAAATTTAAAAAGAACGAGGTTTTGGGTAATTACAAGTGCTTCAATTTTGGCAGGTGTAATTACAGCTTTTTGTGGTCCGATCGCATTCCTGGGTGTGGCTGTTCCCCATCTTTGCCGGAGTATGTTTAATAGCTGCGACCATCGTATTTTAGTGCCTGCGGTGATGATAATGGGGGCAATTATGGCGTTGTTTGCTGATTTGATGTGCGTGTTGCCAGGAAACCAGATGGTGCTACCGCTCAACTCTGTGACTGCTCTGATTGGTACACCTGTGGTTTCCTGGGTGATTTTACGACGCTATTATACCAAGTAATTAATATGTAATTCGTACAGCACCAAGTCTAAAAATGGGTATTCGATTAAATCGGTATAAGGGACTTCCAGAAAATAAAATCTTCAAATTATACTGCGAACGGCTTAAATATTGACTAATATAGAACCCCTCCCCATAGACGCGGAGCGGTTTAAGATTATCAGTTTTCGACAACTAAAAAGTCCAGATTTTAAGCGTTTTTAGTATATGTAATTCTTAATTGAGAATACTATGCATCTTCACCACTGAACCAATAACAACGATCGCAGGGGCACGAAATCCAACCTTCTCGACTTCCTCAATTATTGTCCCCAACTCTCCAATCAACTCTTCCTGTTCGGGTCTTGTACCCCATCTTACCAAAGCAATTGGTGTTTCTGTACTCAAACCCGCTTTCGTCAATTCATCAACGATATAGCCCAAATTGTGAATCCCCATATAAATCACAATTGTCTCCGAACCCAAGGCAACAGCTTGCCAGTTGACTGCGGGACGATATTTCCCTGCTGCTTCATGTCCGGTTACAAATGTCACAGATGAACTATACAATCGATGGGTTAAAGGAATCCCAGCATAGGCAGGTGCGGCGATACCCGATGTAATTCCTGGCACTACTTCCACAGTCACCCCAGCTTGAACGAGTTCCTCCATTTCTTCACCACCACGTCCGAAAATGAACGGGTCACCACCTTTCAAACGTACGACAACGGCATGTCCCCGCGCCTTTTCCAACAGTAATTCTGTCGTCTCTTCCTGTAATAAAGAATGCTGCCCTTTCCTTTTCCCTGCATTAATTTTCTCTGCCAAGGGATTAATCATTGCTAAAACTGGTTCACTTACCAAAGCATCGTAAATAACAACATCCGCACATTCGAGCAACCCCTTAGCCTTAATTGTAACTAAACCTGGGTCTCCTGGTCCCGCGCCGACAAGATATACTTTTCCCATCAACTTTTGCTGTTCATCCTCAATGCGACTCATTTTTGCAACAAATCCCAAATTAAATCGGCTAATTCCGTAGACGTTCCCAAAGGCTCAGTTAAATTTAAACTTACCCCAGGGAATTGTAATTGTAGCTTTTCTACAGCAATTGCGATCGCATCGGTAATGCCACCAGGAAAAAGAAAATATGGTGCGATCGCAATTCGTCGATATCCGCTCGTAACCAATTCTCCCACAGTATCTTCTAAACTTGGTGGAACTGCCCAGTATGCTGTTGTCACATCTAAATTTAATCCTACCAAATTTGAGATGACTTTTTCCATCGGTACTTGGAAACCAGGACGACGACTACCATGTGCCATTAATATATACTTTTCTGCGGAAGTTGTAGTTAGTTGTTTTGCAAGCAGTTGTCCCAACTCTTGATAACTTCCCAAATAGGGCTGTAATTCCACCTGGACATTTTCCCCCAGCATTTTTTTTGCTAAGTTAATTTCTGCGGGAATATCTTCCATCACATGCATTCCAGACAGCAGAAACAAAGGCAAAATTTTCAGGTGTAGGGGTTGCTGTGGGGTAAACTGCTTGACAAATTTACAAATTTGTAGGTGTAATGGCTGCGGCTGTAACTCTAGGTATGCCGTACCCACAATAGTTTCACTTATCGTATTTGGAGTTTCTAATTGCGAGTTCTCCAGCCTATGCTCTAGTAAGTTCGACAATTTTTGCATCGCGATTTCCGGACGCGCATCATGACTGCCGTGAGATAGCAAAAGATATGCAGATGGCATTGGCAAGGGTGCTACTAATAAATAGAAATATGCATAATTCTATACCGATTTCCTCCTATTCCCTTCCACCTTCCCCAGACAATCAAAAGAAAAACTGGGGTTTTGGATTGAATTTTCACGATGGTTAGGTTAAAGAAAAATTATCTTTTCGTAATTCTTATCATTTACCTAGATTTTCCTCACAAATTCCACAAGATTTCCACAGGCTGAACGTAGTTTTCCACAGCTTTTTTACGGCTGAATAAGCTGTTTGCACATCGCTGGGGATTTGTTACCCTTTCTACATATTTGGTTTTAAGTACTGAGTTTATATTAAGAACAGTAAAGAAATAAAGCTTCAAAGCCTTATTATTTCGTAAATATTTATTTTTTATACATTCCCTTGTAACATTTCGCAGCATTGACAAACATACCCCCTCTTACGGCACAATGATTCGGCTTGCATTTTTTAGTCCGTTGGGTAGCTGTGTAAATTTGTCATTACGATTGCTGCAAAAAAAAACTAGAGAAAAGAAGGTTTAGATTTTGCCACACAACAGGCTACAAGCAGGAACAATAAATTGGTGGACTTCAATGGAGACCCTTAGTATGAACGCAACAGTTAGCTTATTTACAGAAATTCCGGAAACCCTCCACGAATCCCTCAAGATTTACCTTGATGCTCATCCTGACTGGGACGAAAACCGAATTCTAACCGCAGCTTTGTCACTGTTTTTGCTTCAAAATGGCGAAAGCGATCGCTCTTGCGCTCGTGTCTATTTGGAAACGCTGTTTCAACACTCGTAAATATAAGTGTTCCTAATTCACTATTTCTTTCTAATTAAGTATTTCTAATCTCTAGTTTACTAAAACTCTGTAGTGACTTGTAAACCAATCAACAACCAAAATGGGGCACTTTTTTCTTCAGAGTGCCCCATCTATATTTTTATTTATTTTTAAATCTAAGTCGATCGATTATTATGTTGATTTGCGAGGTATATCTAATAAATTCAATTCCCCGTCAACAAGATAGCACCCTGAAAATCATAGCCCAGCTAGAACAGCAGCAAAAATAAACTGGAGAATCTGAATTAGTTAGATACAGACTTTAATAAAATCCTTCTGAAATTAACCCAATATAGAGCATTGCAGATTTACGACAATTGCGACTGCAATGCTTTATATAGCGGACTTTTCAGACAGCACTTGAGCCGCCGGGCACTCAAATTTATATCCAACTCCACGTACAGTTTGGATTAATGCTGGCTGGCTAGCATCAACTTCAATCTTTTTGCGAATTTGACCGATATGAACGTCAACAACCCGTTGATCGCCCACATATTCATAATCCCATACCTCCTGAATTAGTTCGGCTCTACGCCAAACACGACCGGGATGGCTGGCAAGAAAATGTAATAAGTCAAATTCCAAAGCCGTTAAAAGTACCGCTTGAGTATTTAGAGTTACTTCACGTCGTACCGGATCGATCATCAACTTCTCAAATACAAGTCGCTTTTGTTCGGCAGTCGTAACCACTCGCTGCCGCTTTAAGATAGCAGCGACTCTAACTTCTAATTCTCCCAAGCCAAAAGGCTTAGTTAGATAGTCATCAGCACCTTTGGAGAAACCGCGAATTTTATCGGCTTCATCGGCACGACTCGTCAACATTAGGACAAAAACACCATTGCGGCTTTGCATCTCTTGGCAGAGATTAAAACCAATCACGTCTGGTAGATTTACATCTAAAATCACCAAATCGGGATTGAATTGCTCGAACAGGGCAAGTGCGGACTTACCATCTTCAGCAGCCTCTACCTGATAGCTTTGCTTGCTCAGAAAACGTTGGATTAAATTCCGAACCGCAGGATCATCATCAACAACAA
>NZ_NTFS01000058.1:0-2523 GCF_002289455.1 Brunnivagina elsteri CCALA 953 | reverse complement strand
GAATCTTGGCGGGAGCCATGACCATCACTTTGCACAAAAATTATAGGATTAAGTTAGGGAATCTACCACACAAAAGACGAGATTTTCGCTTTGGGGTAATAGAATCTACAAGGCTAAGAGACAAAATCCCTGATTTTCCAAATACTAGTCCAATCAGGATTTATGAGCAATAAACTAAAGAAGAAATTATCCTGGTAATGTTACCTGGAAATCAAAATTCCAACTTTTGTGATTTTCCATCTGGTATTCACCAGCGTCGATGCTCGAATCTTAACCGTATCTTCATAGTAATCTAGAATGCTTTAGGTTATTCTAGTTACTAGGTAGTTTGAAACGCTTTAATTTTAAATCGAGATGTAGCTAGATGCCACAGGCGATTATCACGTTTATTATTTAAACTTTAGTTAAGGTATGGTAAGTAACCACACTGAAAATGTAAAAGATATATTTTTCATGAACTGTACCTTTTAGGTATTGTTATCTCAAATTCTAGATTAAAGCCCGAATCCCTCAACGACATGAGGGGATACACGGACTTATTTTAATATGTTAAAGTGACTATAGTTAAAATTACCATATCAACAAAAGAGACTAATGCTAATATCCGATTAGGATGTGTTTGTTTAGGATGAAACGAGGTTTCGACATTTTAGAGCAAAGAGATGTTAAAATATTCTTCTTGATATCTAAATGACAAGGCTGAGTTAACCTAGTTAGACCGAGGCTACAAGTTTCGACTGGCGAAAGTCTAAATTTTCACTTAAAAGTACCTAAATCTCTTTTGTTCTTTACATTTAATCGCCTCTGAAACTAAGGCTAAAATAATTGATTCCCATGAGCGATCAAAATCCCTACGAAAAACTTGGGGTATCTGAAGATGCTAGCTTTGAAGAAATTCAAAACCTTCGTACTCGTCTTCTAGAGCAGAATAGCGGTGATGCCAAGCGCTTGGAGGTAATTGAAACTGCCTACGATGCGATTTTAATGGATCGCTTGCGGATGCGCCAAGAAGGCAAAATTAAAGTGCCCGAACGTATCCGTTTTCCAGAACGTCTCGTACAGCCACCTTCACAACAAATTTTACCACGTCGCGAGCAGTCACCTATGTGGTTGGCTAAAATGCTCGATAAGCCGACGGTTGGTGATGTGGTTCTGCCTTTGGCTTGGTATTCAGGTTTAAGCGCGATCGCATTGTTTTATCGTGCTGGGGGCAACCAAGCTTTACAGTTGGCTTTGGTGGTGGGAGTTGGGATTACTGTATATTTCTTAAATCGCAAGGAGAGCAAGCTCGGCAGGGCTGTGTTGTGGACTTTTGCGGGGTTGGTTATTGGTTTGGTAGGTGGAGGGTTGTTGGCTAGTTTTGTACCGCAAAGTATCTTACCTGGTTTGTCAGTTGAGCAATTTTCGACTGTATTTACGTTTATATTGCTGTGGTTGATTAGCAGTTTTTTCCGCTAGAAGAATCTTGATTACCAATTGAATGGTATAGAGACGTTCTACTCGAACGTCTTTATTTTTGGCGATTATGGGATATTCTGCTGCCAATTATCCAAAATTATATCCACGGCAATGCTAATACTTTTAACAATTAAATCAGGTTCGTAATTTTCTAGTTGAATGCGATCGCGTATTCCACATTCTACAGCAATTACCCTAATTCCATGTCTTTTAGCTGCTGCGATATCGGCTTCTGTATCTCCAATCATCCAAGTGTTAGCTACTGGTAGTTCAGTAAGGGCACGTTTCATTAATAACGGTTTATCTTCAATATCACGAGTTTTTACGTAATCGTTACCCAAGCAGTAACGGCGATTTTCTGGGAAAAATTCACCTAAATTAAATTTTGTCAAAGCATAGTCCAGTTCTCGAACACGACGCATTGTCATCACAGCTAAATCAATCTTCAATTGTTGAATTTTTGATAATGTATCAACTGCACCATCGGCAAGCACGTCATATTCAAAATAGGGTTGAGTATGGACGGTTTGCTTCCGTAACTGGGAAAAAACTTCAGCTTGCCCCCCATCTAATCCAGAAATCATCCCAATTTCGATTTCCGGAATGCGATCGCGTTTCATTTGCCAAAATTCAGCCTTGGATAGTTGCTTGATTTGCTGTTGTGGATGGCGAGTTTTTTCTAAACAAAGTTCGTAAACACGATAATAACGTTCAGAAACGTCAACAATCGGACCATCAAAATCTGTAATTATTCTCAACATTCTTCGATTAAGTATAAATGCTTAATGTAAAGATTTATTAACAGAATATCCCAGGTGCGGTTACGTCAATGTTTTAAATAGTTGATGTGTGAGTTCAGAAACACTAATGTAAACTGCCTCGTTTCATTTGTTCTCGTTCGATCGCTTCAAATAGAGCGCGAAAATTCCCTTCTCCAAAACCTTTCGCGAGGTTGCGACGTTCGATAAACTCGAAGAAAAATGTCGGTTTTCCGAAAATTGGTTGGGTAAAGATTTGTAATAGCAGAGCATCAGATTTATTTTCTTGCCAATCAACCAAGATTTG
>NZ_NTFS01000579.1 GCF_002289455.1 Brunnivagina elsteri CCALA 953 | reverse complement strand
ATTACCTCACCTGCACTAATTATTTTGGGTGCATTTCTACTATTAAAATCATAATTAAAAGTAAAAAACACTAGATTATTTTTTGATGGCAAATATTTTGAACAAAGGAATCTTAAGATTGATGGATACAAATTGACTAATTCAGAAATTTTGCTACCAATAACAAGTTGAGCGAGTCCGATAAATTTTAGAGGAATGATTGTGGAAGCACTTTAAATAAGGCTTTTGCTCATAGGGACAAAATCAATATCGATTCCAGCCACTTGATACTTGACTTTTTCTTTTTCTTCAAAACCCATTGCTCTGTACAGCTTGACTCCAGGAAGTGTTGCCATTAATTCGAGCCATTGAAAGCCTTGTAATTGTGCTTCCTGGATGCATTTATTTAGCAAAATCCGTCCAATGCCTTGTCTTGCCCATTGTGGATGGACAAAAAAAGCTCGAATCTTTGCAGCATCGGTTTTTGGGTTGAGTAAACCTGATTCTCTATTTGAATAGCGATCGCCACCAAATAGGGTTTTTCTCTGACTCCAACCACCACAGCCAACCAGTTCTCCATCTGCTTCTACAACAAAGTATGTTTTGTCGGCAATTAAATCGCTATCAACGCCAAATACAAAAGCGATCGCAGCTTCAATTTGTGAGTCGGTATAGTATTCCCGACTTAAATCTCTTGCTGATTTTTCAATTAAACATTCAATTGCTGTTTTATCTTTGGGTATCGCAACTCTCAAGTCGTAATTCATTCACCTTTCCGATTAAGGTAATTAACTATTCTGCCACATTTTAGTTACTTGAGTCGTTGGAGGATTGGATAGTTACGAAAAAATAGCAAATAAAGGAAATCCTTGTGGGAGTGAGATTATAGCTTTTAAATCTACTTTGTTACTTTAATTACTATTCTTTATACTCAAAAATACAAAAAAATCTTGATTATTATTCGATAGCAAAATATTTATGAATAATTAAATCTAAAAACTTGGCACGAATAGGTGGAGGAAGACGAGCGAAATTACACCCAACGATGGGAGATTATTGAGAACTGGGAGCTAATATGTGTCTTAATAAAGAATAATATTCGGAAATTTCTGAATAGTCAGGTCAATAATACGTAGATTTTCCCTTAAATCATTACACAACCCATGATTCAGACCGATAAATCTGCCTTGAAAGCTCGAAATATATTACTGGCTATGTTTGTGGTGCTTTGTATCCTAGATGTCACCCTAGTCGCGATCGCACGGGATAAGTGGGCAATTGGACGTATTTTACTGACAATTATCGTGATGCACTTTGTTCTTCAAGGTCGCAAATGGGCAAAATGGCTGCTGATGGGTATCTGTAGTTTACTAGTTGTGATTCTAATTGCAATGGTTTTGGCGCTGAGTTCAAAGCTCTCCACAATTCTCATCGTTGGAAGTTTGATTATGGTCGTTCTCAGCGCTATTATTCCAATTTATATGACCAATAGCAAAGATTTAAACCGTTATTTCTTGTCTAAAAGGCACAATTATTCCCAATAGTATCAATATATTAAATTTAATCTCAACACAAGCATTGCCGGGAGCAACACCTATGCACACCGAACGCTGGATTATTTAAGACCTGGACAATTCTGTTCCTCAATCATGGAACTGACCAAATCGCCCAAAGTTTTACCTTTACCTGCAATGCTAATAGCAGGAGTTCGTCGTGTAGACGCGCTACGTGCGGCTTCTCGTAGAGATGGTTGTGCCGTAGTATCCGAAAGAATCGTTACAATTACGCGAGCTTTGGATATTTTTGGTGCATCTGTCAGCCATCTAACTTGACCATTTTCAATAATGGCTTCGTAGCTTTGAAGCATTGCTCACTCCGAATTTAAAAGCTAATTAGGGAGATAAAAAGCATCTATACATCTCCAAAATTAACATGAAAAATCTTCGTCCGAGCAATTATAAATATTCTCAGCTTGGCTTTGTGTTTGATTTGAGAGAAAATCTTATTTTTTGCTTTCTTTACAAGTAACTGATGGCTGATATAGTGCGAAATGCTTGTATAGCATATATCCTAGCTGTTACTCTATTCTTGAAAACCAATTCATACTTGTCCCTCTAGAAAAGTAACCAGCTTTCAACCATTATCCCCATTGCCTAAATTCTGCTCAAAACTCCCCTCAAAACAACTTAATCGCTCCCCCAAAAACTCGATGGGAATTTCCACGCAACTACGAGCTACCATTTCCGGTGCTTTCGGCATGACAATTTCCCCATTCATGTCAGCTTTAATATTGACTTTCCAACGCTGATAGGTAATCGAAGAATCGCGATCGCAATGAAATTTCTGTTTACTATAAGTCTTCCCACCAGCTTTCTCGATTTGCTGTCGAATCATTTTTTGGCTGTAGGGCAGTTCATTTTTGAAGTAACGGGAAACCAGCGACCAAGTACCATGCAAGTATATAGCTAATGATTTGTAATTCCGATTCTCAGGATTGCCATCTGAGGTGATTAAACGGCAGTTCCACTCACCAACCTCGCTTTGCGATCGCAGTACTAACAATTTATCCAAAAAGTCATCCAGCGAAGATTTATTTGATTCATCATTATTTGCCTCACCACACAACGAACTCAAATAAGTCCAAACTTCTTCTGGTGAAACCACACCAGATAGTTCAGCCAGTCGAAAAGCGTAATAACCAACTAATGCCAAACTCGATGCTAACCTGGCATGTGCGGTGGGTAACTTGGGAATTAGTAACGATTCCAAGTCTTTTACTCCTTGTTGGTTATAGCCCAGTTTGATTAAATCGGGTAACGCAGATGAACAGATACGGGACATGGCTCTTAATTCTGGAAATGCGGTCGGGTTGGGATACCCAGCAAACTCCAACCGAATCAACCTTGACAGAATAATGGGGTCATCGTCACCAATTGAATAATTAGACGCGACAATTAATGGACTGTGAGGGTCTTGATTATTTTCTCTTACAGACTGGAGTTTAGACTAAAGCGGTCTCAGCAACACTGCGATCGCGGACAAAAAAATAGAGAGATACCTGTGTAAAAAC
>NZ_NTFS01000578.1 GCF_002289455.1 Brunnivagina elsteri CCALA 953 | reverse complement strand
CATATGTAGTTATATCCCTTTCCAAATAGGAGAGGGACAGACTCGAATATAAATTTTAGACAGAAAGAGGTTTCTTTAAAGCGCGATATGCCTCCAGCATTAAACTCCGCTTATCACACTTTCCTTAATCCTTCTTCCCCAATCCCTCTTCCCTCACCTCTAATCTTTCTTCACTAGGAAACATTTCCGGCATTTGAATTACAAAAGGTAACTCAGCACCTAAAAGTCCCCGTTTTATCAGTTCAGAAGTTTCCGAAAAAACCACAAATAGCGGGTATTTAGTATTAGTACCCTCACTTAAAATATGGCTATGACGTAAAGGCATCAACCATTCATAATCCTTATCGAGTAAAATTTGTGTTTGTCGCCAACGTCCCAAAAAATCCGAAAAATCCTCATGAGGACGATGAATAAAAATAAAAATTTCCGCACCAGTTTTAATTTTCCATTCCGGATCGCACATCAAAACAGCAACATCACAAAGTAAAGAATTAGCTTCCGGAGGTGAACCAGTTTTGCGGATGCGAATAATCGGTAAAGGAATAGTGATAACACTCTCATCAGGACGACGTAGACTAGGAACCATCTCCAGATAAGGACGATACTGCTTAAAAAGTGCGATCGCGCCTTCATGATGGCTATAATCTGCTAAACAAGCTTCATAATCAGATTTTTGTACAGGCATATTTTAAAATTATAAATTAGAGACGACCCGGTGGGTCGTCTTTTAAGAATTAAAATTAAAAATTGAAAGTTTGAAATTAGAGATTAAAAGTATTAAATAAATTAAAATTTTTATTGTTTACTCCTAACTCCTCATTCATAACTCTTTGCTTCTAACCCAACTTCTCAAATACCGCAAACATTGGTAGATACATTGACAACAGAATCGTCGCCACCATACCCCCAATAACTACAATCATCAGAGGCTCCAAAATACTTGTTAAAGATTTTACAGTTTGCTCAACTTCATCCTCATAAAAGTCAGCAACTTTCATCAACATTGCATCAATTTCCCCAGTTTCTTCGCCAATACTAATCATCTGAAGAGCCATTGCTGGAAATACTTTTTCTTTTTGTAGCGCAAAACTAATCATACCACCTTGCTGAACTTCAGCTTTGGCAGCATCAACAGCATTAGCAATAATTTGATTTCCTGCGGTATCGCGGACAATTTCTAAGGAAGTTAAAATCGGCACACCAGAACGAGTTAACGAACCAAAAGTACGACTAAATTTAGCAACAGCAGACTTTTGAATTAAGTCACCAAACAAAGGAGTTTTCAGCGAAAGACGGTCAATATTCTCTCTTCCATTAGCAGTGCTGTAATAAGTTTTATAGGCAAAACTGAAACCAAAGAACATGATTGGTAGCGTCCACCAATAAGTCACAAGAAACTTACTTAAATCGAGCATGAACTGTGTAAGAGGTGGTAATGTAGTACCCAAATCTTTAAAAATACCAGCAAAAATCGGAATTAAGAAAATAGTCATTCCTAGAAATACTGCTAATGCAATACAACCAACAACAACCGGATAAGACAGTGCAGATTTAATTTGATTTTGTAAACGGGCTACATCTTCTAACAGTTTTGCCAAGCGGTTAAGTACGTCATCTAATACACCACCAACCTCACCAGCTTGGATCATACTTACATACAAACCATCAAAACATTGAGGGTGTTTCCGCATTGCATCAGAAAGATTCAAACCATTTTGAACATCCGCACTAATAGCCAAAAGAGCTTGTTTCAGCTTCGGATTTGAACATTGTTCTGATAATACTCCTAAACTCCTCACGATAGCGACACCAGCATTTACCAATGCGGCAAATTGACGTGAGAAAACAGCTTTATCCTTAACAGAAACACTCGCAAATCGCGTTTGGAAATCAAGCGCTGACTTTAAATCAAAAGCTTGGGCTTGTTTGAGTTCTTGAATTACAAAACCTTGTTGTCTTAAATTGACGCGAGCTTCCTTAAGTGATTCTGCAACAACCTTTTCAGTGCGAGATTGTCCTTGTGCATCCCTAACACGGGCAACAAAACTTGGCATAATTTAAATTTTAGATTTTAGATTTTGGATTTTGGATTTTGGATTTTGGATTTTGGATTACATATTATAAAAAGCTAGTAATAAATAATTAAGAGTTAGAACTTAGGAATATAGATTAGCTTCCTAAGTTTTGAGTAAGTCACCACAATCATAAATTAAAAGAATTAATTAATAATTCCTAACTCCTAACTCCTAACTATTTAATGCGCTCTTGCAGCAGTTTTTGCCCCTGATTGTGGAGCAGCACCACCAATTAGACGTTGAATTTCATCTGGTTTAGAAGTTTTAGACATTGCAGCTTCAAATGATATAGTTCCAGCTTTATACAAATTAGCTAAAACCGTCTCTAAAGTTTGCATTCCTAACTTGCCGCCAGTTTGAATCGCCGAGTAAATTTGTGATGTTTTACCTTCACGAATCAAGTTAGAAATAGCCGGAGTAATTATCATAATTTCTTGCGCCATTACCCGACCATATTCACCTGGTTTTGGATTTTTCTTAGATACTAAAGTTTGGCTAAATACAGCAACTAAGGAGTTAGATAATTGCACCCGAACTTGAGTTTGTTTCTCGTGCGGAAAAACGTCAATAATCCGGTCAACTGTTTGAGCCGCAGAGCTTGTGTGCAAAGTTCCGAATACTAAGTGACCAGTTTCAGCAGCAGAAATTGCCAAAGAAATAGTTTCCAAATCTCGCATTTCACCGACCAAAATAATATCTGGGTCTTCACGTAAAGCAGCTTTTAGTGCATTCGCAAAACTTTTTGTATCTTCCCCTAATTGACGTTGGTGAACCAAACTTTTAATTGGCTCATATACAAATTCAATTGGGTCTTCAACAGTCAAAATATGTTCGGCACGGGTGCGGTTAATTAAGTCAATCATTGCCGCCAAAGTTGTTGTTTTCCCCGAACCAGTTGGTCCTGTAACCAAGATTAATCCTCTTGGTTTCTCAGACATTTCTTTAACAACATCTGGCAAACCTAGCTTATCAAAGTTAGGAATTTTTGAACTCAAAGC
>NZ_NTFS01000577.1 GCF_002289455.1 Brunnivagina elsteri CCALA 953 | reverse complement strand
CTATAGGACTTACGCACTGTACAAACGACTCATCATGTGTATTAAGGCAAATAGGTCGTCTCAGGCTTTTCTTAACCATTTTTGATTGGTTGCGATAAGCGCAGCTTAACGCCAAGGGCGTATCGCATGGTACGGAACAGAAAAATCAAGCTCAAAGCCTGGAAACCTATACCCCTATTTTGATTTTTCTGTCAATGCGTAAGTCCTAACCTAAACCATTACGGAAACTCTCAACTTAACTCTTATTTATGCCACCAGAACAAGTATTTTCGTTGACACAGCCAATGATTTTGGGATTCGATCCGGGTAAAGATAAATGCGGTGTCGCGGTAATGGGACTAGACCGACAATTATGCTATCACGAGGTAATTCCCTCAGCAGATGCCACTAGTGTAATTAAACAACTACGTGACAAGTATCCCATCACCCTGCTAGTAATGGGCGACCAAACTACTTCCAAACGTTGGAAAAAAGACCTACAATCCCACCTTGGTGAACAATTTAACATTATCCTAGTTGACGAACGTTATAGTACTTTAGAAGCACGCGATCGCTATTGGCAAATGTACCCACCCCAAGGGCTAAATAAGCTTTTACCCCAAGGGATGCGGCAACCACCTCGTGCCATTGACGATATTGTCGCCATTTTGCTCATTGAGAGGTATTTGGCTAGATTGACTTCTAAGAATCAGTAATCGGGAATCAGTTGTCAGTAATCGGGAATCGGGAATCGGGAATCGGGAATCAGTTGTCAGCAATCACGAATCATAATTCGATTGGCTAACCTCTAAAAGCTTTCTGGTCATTTATTTTAACCAATCCCCAATCCCCAATCATAATTCCGATCGAATCGTAAACGCATAATCACCTCCTGGTTCTAGCTGATAATCTTTTTGCTCCAAGAAACGACCGAGAGGTTCTTTAATTAAAGCCCGTCCTTGGGATGGTTTAACCATCAGTTCTCCTTGGCGAAAGTCCCATTGGAACTGCCATTCGTAATCACCCGCATGTACTTCTCCTTCTAGTAAGCCATGCTGCCAGGATTGGCGGATAATCCTAACATGGGCGGTTGTTTCGGGTAGAGGTTTAGTACTCACAATTCTTTATAGACAGGTTAAGAGAATAGTTGGGTAATTATAGCTTTACATTGAATTTAAATATATCAAATACAAAATCGAACAATCATTTCTCAAGGCTGACTTGTAGTAGTTGTATCTTTATTGATAAATCACGAAAATTTACTCAGTATTAATAACTAGTTAAAATTTGTAAATATAATTTTAATATAACTATTCCGGAAGCAAAAAAAAGTGTAATTTGATTCATGTAAAAAGGTAATTATTACTGAAATTAAGGTTTATAGGTATTCCTGCGGTTGTAGAAAAATAGAGACTAGAGTCATTTTAGGAGTAGTAATTTTAAATATTTATCTCCTATCAGTAATGGTTTGCTATGACACAGCCGAACCTCTTAGAACAGGCAAAAAAAGGCGATGTAAATGCGATCGCATCATTAATAAATCGTTTGCTCCAAAATCAAGGTATCGATGTAGAGGCAAGTCTCGAAGATGGTTGCTTACAGGTTTGGCTAAAGTCAAATCAAGTTCCCGATAGACAGACTTCGGTGGCATTTATCCGTAAGGGAATGATGGGTTTGGGGGTAACATCAATTAAGACGGTTAGGATTTACGCACAGCAAGCAAGCGAGGATATGCTTTCTTGGGATGAGGAAGTGGAGTTAGAACAAGTTAATAATGCAAATAATGTAAATCTAGAAGAACAGAATAATTATCAACAAAACCTCCAATTCAATGGGAATAATGATGATATTGAGTCCATCTCAGTAATATTAAATAATTCATTTAAACAGCAAAAAATTACTTTAAAAATTGGCATTAAAGAAAATTGCTTACAAATACTATTAGAATCAGTTCAAGTTCCCAATCAATCACTATGTACGGCAATTATTCGCAAAGAATTGGTCAGATTAAAAATAGAATCGATTAAAACTGTCAAAGTTTATGGACGAGAAATAGAAGAAGAATTTCCCGCTTGGTTTCAAGAATTTGAACTGGGAATCGGCAAACTTATACCAATTACGCCAAAAAAACAGCAAGCTGAAAATCCTGAATTTCTGGCAACTTTGTGGACATTTAAATTCTCCTCAGTTGTCCCTTATCATGATGCCCTAAATTCTGATTTGTACAAAACAAATACAGTTAGATTATTACTGTTTTTTGGTTTATTCCCCTTCGCAGTGAGTTTGATTGCCAAAACAGCAGGTTTAGCTTTAATGGCTTTCATTTTGGGAATTTATTATTCATCAATATGGGGAATCGTTTTATATAACTTACTTAAACCTGCAATTTTCTCTTGGAGAAATACAGTTAAATGCGCTTTATTTACAGCATTTATAGGTATTCCCATACTTTTACTTTGCCAAAGAGTACCTCCATTTAGCCTTCTATACACAGCAGTCAAACAAGAAAATCTGATACCCCAACTCATTGGCTTTATTTTCGGTGTTGGTGTACTTGAAGAGTCGTGCAAAGCTTTACCAGTGTACCTATTTTTGATGCGTCCAGGAAAACTAAAAGACCCCCTAACATCAGCATTTTATGGGGCAATGTCAGGTTTAGGGTTTGCGATCGCAGAAGGGGTAAACTACTCTTTTCAATATGCCATTAGTTTGGCTACGGGAGAAAGCGGTTTTGGATTTTACGTTTTAATCAACACAATCAGGTTTGTCTCTTTGCCCTTATATCATGCAATTTGGGCTGGGATTGTCGGTTATTTTTTAGGTTTAGCAGCAATTAATCCATCACGCAAAGGTTCAATTATCTTTATTGGATTAGGAATTTCTGCTGTTCTCCACGGTTCCTACAACACATTTTCCAATGGTTGGATTGGGTTCGTAATTCTGGCATTTTCGATTTTACTATTCGTCACCTATCTTAACCGCAGTCAGCAAATAGTCGATGAGATGCAGAATGCCGAATTGAGTTTTAAGAAGTAGGAATAAAATTTTATTATACTCCAAACAGCTAATGCGTCGCCAAATCGTCGAAGATAACGTCCGTGTGGATGGACGTAAACTTGATGAAGTTCGTCCA
>NZ_NTFS01000576.1 GCF_002289455.1 Brunnivagina elsteri CCALA 953 | reverse complement strand
CCTTTATTCTGTAAAATTTAGAATTAGAGAGAGGATAATATTTACAGTATGGTAGCAACTCGTTCCGATTTAAATATACCTGGCTTAGAAGCCGAATACAGTCAAAAATCACCACGGGAAATTCTCAAATTTGCCCTGGAACACTTCGATAATATGGCAATTTCCTTTAGTGGTGCTGAGGATGTTGTCCTAGTTGATATTGCTTCAAAAATTACTAAAGACTTCCGAGTTTTTACTCTCGATACTGGACGTTTACATCCAGAAACCTATCAGTTTTTGGATGAAGTCAGAAAGCATTATGGTATTAAAATAGAAGTGATGTTTCCCGATGCTGCCGAAGTACAAGCATTGGTGGAAGAAAAAGGCATGTTTAGTTTCTACCAAGATGGACACAAGGAATGCTGTGGGGTACGCAAAGTTAGACCGCTGCGTCGCAAACTCAATACCCTGGATGCTTGGGTAACTGGACAACGTAAGGATCAAAGTCCTGGTACTCGTGCTGGAATTCCTGTAATTGAAGCTGATAGCGCATTTTCTACCCCGGAACATCAATTGATTAAGTTTAATCCTTTAGCAAATTGGTCTTCCGCTCAAGTGTGGGAATATATTCGCGCTTTAGATGTACCATATAATAAGTTGCACGATCGCGGTTTTGTTAGTATCGGTTGCGAACCCTGCACAAAGGCTATTTTACCTAATCAGCACGAACGGGAAGGACGTTGGTGGTGGGAAGAAGCGACTCAGAAGGAATGCGGTTTGCATTCTGGTAATTTGCAAAAGTAAATTGCATTCAACAAATTAAATAGGGTGCGATCGCACCCTATTTAGATATTTAAGTCGGATATAAGTCTGTTTATGAATCTATCTCACGCAGAGTCGCAGAGAGAATAAAAAAAGAAATACTTGGCAAAATATGTATAGACAGCAAAAAGCGCTTGGACGTGTGACCGTGTTTCCACTCCAAGCGCTTTCTGTTTCTCAACTTACTCCTCACACCATTGGAATATAGCATTAACTTGTAATTAGAACAAGTATCTCTAGTGACACTTCTTGAAGCGGCACAATAAAAAAAGGGAAAACAAAAAGCGCTTGGACGTGTGACCGTGTTTCCACTCCATGCGCTTTTTGTTATTTCAACTTACTCCTCACACACAAATATAGGATATCGCGGGTTGGGGGAAAGAGCAAGTATCCTCAGTGACAGTTTTTAAATTGGGCATTGGGAGTTGGGAGTTAGGAGTTAGGAATTAGGAGTTAGGAATTAGGAGTTAGGAATTGGGAGTTAGGAATTAGGGGTTGGGAGGTACAGTCAATCAATCCAAAAGTAATAATACATAAAGCTTTTTTACTCTGATTTCTATACTTCTGATTACTGCATTCCTGACAAACCAATTGCTTCCTAATGCATAAAGTGGCGAATTCCGGTGAGAACCATGATGATACCGAGTTCATTTGCGGCTTTGATGGAATCTTCATCCCGCAAACTACCACCTGGTTGAACTATTGCTGTAATTCCTTTTTCAGCAGCAGTTCGCACGGAATCATCGAAGGGGAAGAAACCATCGCTAGCGAGGAATCCACCTTTTGCCTTTTCTGCTGCTTGTTCGAGGGCTATTTTTACCGAACCGACACGATTCATTTGTCCAGCTCCAACACCAATTGTAGTGCGATCGCAGGTGACAACTATGGCGTTAGATTTGACGTGTTTACAGACTTTCCAAGCAAATAGTAATTCTTCAAGTTCTGTTGGAGATGGCTTTTTATCGGTAACTAATTGCCATTGACTGGTGTCAGCAACGATATTATCGGCAGCTTGGACAAGAAAACCACCTGCGATCGCTTTAACATTTTCCGTTGTACCACTAGTTAAATCGGGTAATACTAAAACTCGCAAATTTGCCTTTGCAGCGAGAATTTCTTGAGCATCGCGATCACAACCTGGAGCAATGACGCATTCTAAAAATGTTTTTTTCAATTCAGTTGCAGTTGCAGCATCAATCGAACGGTTTAAGGCGACAATCCCACCGAAAGCGGAAATGGAATCAGCGTTAAAGGCTTTGGTATAGGCTTCATGGAGAGTATTTCCCAAAGCTGTACCACAAGGATTGGTGTGTTTGATGATTGTAGCTGCTGGTGTGTCGGTAAATTCGGCAATTATTTGTCTTGCAGCTTCCAAATCCACCAAGTTATTGTAGCTGAGTTCCTTTCCTTGGAGTTTTTCTGCTGCTGTCCATCCAGTTTGTGTAGTTCCTGTTTGATACCATGCAGCAGGTTGGTGGGGATTTTCTCCATACCGTAAAGCTTGAATTTGTTTACCTGATAATGCAAATATTTCCGGTAATTTTTCCTCTTCCCCGGTAACTGGGGTGAGTTCACTCAAATAAGCTGATATTGCTTGGTCATAACTGGCAGTGTGGGAAAATCCTTTTAAAGCGCACTTTTGGCGAAATTCTAAAGATGGATTGCCATTTTTTCGCAATTCCTGCAAATATTCACTATATTGATTCGGGTCACATAATACAGTTAAATTGGCAAAGTTTTTCGATGCTGCTCTGAGCATCGCTGGACCACCAATATCAATTTGTTCTACCGCTTCAGCTAATGTTACCCCAGCTTTGCCAATGGTTTCTGCAAATGGGTACAGATTCACCACAACCAAATCGATGGGACGAATTTGATTATTTTCCAAATCCGTGAGGTGTTCGGGAATGTCACGATTGGCTAAAATACCACCGTGAATCCGTGGATGTAGGGTTTTTACCCTTCCCCCCAAAATTTCCGGTGAACCCGTATAATCTGCAACTTTAGTCACGGGTAATCCCGCATCTTTTAAAGCTTTAGCTGTGCCTCCACTGCTGATTAAATCAAAGCCAAATTCTTCTACTAAACTCTTCGCTAGGTCGATTAAACCCGTTTTATTCGATACACTCAGCAGTGCTAGACTTGCCATAATTACCAAGCTTCCTTCGGTCAATATTAATGTGAGGACAGAAGAATATTCTACCGACATAGGGTAATGTAGTATTTCTTTTATTCTCTCTGCGTTCTCCGTGTCTTGGATAAGGGTATTTGAGTGCTACTTTCTAAAGACTGTATCCACTCGATTAATTTTTCTCGACTTTCACCCA
>NZ_NTFS01000575.1 GCF_002289455.1 Brunnivagina elsteri CCALA 953 | reverse complement strand
CAACCAAACCTTGTAGCACGAATTCCCGATAGCACCGCATTTGAGCATTAATCACACAAGCTCGTTTCGCCCAAGTTTGTAGGGATTCTGGTTGAAAATTTTCATCGATGCTGTAATCGGCATTATCTGCTTGGGACAACAAAGTAATATTTGTCTTCGCGGCTGAATGTTGACTTGCCAAAAGCACACCAACCGATGTAGAACCATTTCCCACAAAGCCCATGCCGCAACCTCTCACCCAAATGTGACGGTCAACAGTCTCCCGTAATCTTGCCAACATCTGCCGCACGGAATTTGCAGATTGTACTCCCTGGAAAATCCCCCAAACTGCGGAAAAATGACCTTTAATATCGATAGAAACTCCTGTTTCCAAACTTAGAGAAGCAATCACAAGATCATACTTTGTGAGAATTTCGTTGAGATGAGCAATACAACCAAAAGCAGGGTGAGATGGATCGGAAACTGACTCGCTATCAATTCGCAAAATTCTTAAATCTGGGAATTTAATCCGAAATCTCTGTTCTAAAGCCTGAGTTCCCCATTTCGATTTCACTTTTTGGGCAGAGCAACACAGCAAATGATGTCCTCCTTCGGGAATTGCTCTATCCAATGCAGCGATTAAGTCTTTGGGATTACTGCCTTCATAGTTGTAACAATTTCCAGATTGAGGTTGGTAATTATTAAGAATTGCAAAGGGCTTAACTTTTATCTCCCCAGCTAAGGAAAGTACGTAATTCACATCACAATCGGATACATCAGCACTCGCAAGATAAATCTTTCCTTGAGGACTACTCAATACATTCTGAATCAGCAACTTGAGGTTTTTGAGGACAGAAACTCGACGTTTTGCTACCTCGGTTCCAGAGTTAAGAAGATGCCAGAAAACTTGGTCACATTCATCAATAATTACTGTGTCGTTGTACCAATCATTGGGATTGAACCGAGCTTGGCTTTTTTGGTGGAGAGAATCTATGCAAACTCCATAACCTAATAAGTCTCCTGTTCCTGAGTCTCTGACTTCCGTTACATAATTCACTCCAAAACGGTTACACAATGCCTCACCTAACTGAATCCGATGAGTGATAATTAACACTCTCCTATTTTGCTCGTGCGCTTTCGCAACCTCACCAGTTAACCACTCCGTTTTACCAGTTCCTTTTGCTGATTTCAGAACAATAAGCTTTTCAGTATCTGGGATTTGGATTTGTCCGAGGTATTTTTGGTCGAATGAAATTGCTGGCTGATACGTCAGCAAAGTAAAAAGTTTGACTTGCCACATATCAAGGGTTTCAGCTTTGCCGTAAAGTTCGTCAAATGCATCTTGACCTTGGGCAACAACAAAATCATCAACACCCTTCTCTGGTCCCGGTAAATCAATTACCCGAACCTCGCATCTTTCTACAGCAAGTAGTTTTCCCATGCGTTTGATGGCTGTTCTGACATTTTTGACGGTTTCGGGTTTCTTGTCGCGATCGAAGCAAATATCAATGCGTCTATTCGGTGTAGCAAAATGTTTCAAATCATCGATAAGATTAGGTTTGCCGATGACGTTACCAAATTCATCCTTGGGAAGTCGGTAGCCAGCATTGATTCCAGGGATAGCAATTGCTGCATATCCAGCAGTTAACAAACAAGCCGCTTTCTTTGCTCCTTCGACAATCACAATTGGCACGTTGTTTTTCCAAACCCAATGCCAAAAACCATAGGGATGTTGCAAATCTTCGGGGGCGATCGCAATTCCGCAACTTTCTGAGATTTTTTCCCAGATTCGTTTTGGCACTTGGAGGAAAAATGCCCTTGTTGGCTCTTTGTAAGGATGCTCGTACTTGATATATTTGTGGATTTTATTCCTGTCACGCCTTGGTCTATCAGGTTTAAAACATCCCCACATCAACACAATTCGCAATTGGCAATTCGTAGTTCGCAGTTTAATTGCGAATTGCGAATTACGAATTGCGAACTGTTTTTGCACCACCAGCCGCCGTGTTCGATGTGCCGATATTTTGTTAAATCTCCATCTCGCAAACGTCCATCATTGCGACGTGATATTTTGGGGCTGTAAATTAAATACTCGTATGGTGTTCTACCTTCCAGGGACTTGACATTGAGATGCGTGATTTCTGTGTCAACTCCACTTTCGTGCCATTCTCGTAGATGCTGGAATTCGATTTGTGTGTATGAGGTAGCAATTGTATTCATATCCTCTCCGAATTTTTAGGCACTATGGATTGCTGCGTCAAATATTGACGCATGAAAATCTGGCGGCAAGTTGAAGATATGCCGTGCTTCAAAGCTATTTATGCTAGTTACAGCAAATTGCAATCAAACGTGCCACAAATAAAAATATTCAAACCAATCCTGGGCTTCGTTTTCCAATCATTTTTGTGACGGGTTTGCTCGAAAACTGCTGTAAGTCAAATCTCTAACAGGCTTGCTGACAATGAATTATTCTTTCTGTAATCACAAGTGAGCGTTCCAAAATAATGTTACTGAGTTTGAATAGTGACTACTCGTACTTGTGTAAAATCAAAATTAATTACAATCGCAGTTCTGCTTCGCTCTCAATTCTTCTAACAGCTTATCCAAACTATGGGTGCTGATGGTTCTTTCAATCAGTGGACAATCCGCAGTGAATATTTTATACACCCCTCCCGATTCCATCTCGCAAAAGTTGACAATCAACCCTTCACGCTTGGCATTACTCAGCTTTTGGATTGGTTCTGGCAGCATCTGACATACGGATTTCTTTTCCACATCCGAGAGCAGTTTCCAAGCTTCTTCTTTAACAAATTGATATTGATACAATCCTCTACGCACATCATCATAATCTGAAGCTTTTCGTAATATATCAGCAAGGATTTCTGCATCAGTTGCAGGTGCTGGATTGGTCACAAATATTTCTGGCTGTGTATCTTCTACAACATCAATCTCCGAAGTCTCAGAGTCAATATTCAATTCTTCCGGTTCTTCCAGGTATTCAGAGTCAGTATATTCAGTAAAATCTTCTGTATCTCTTTGCCACAATGATTCAAATTCTTGCTGTTTAAATTCCCAGTTAATTGGGAGCAACGCGATTTGGTGAGGTGGGGCAAAAAAGGTATGATCGCTAAAAATTTTCTTCAGTACAAATTAACAATT
>NZ_NTFS01000574.1 GCF_002289455.1 Brunnivagina elsteri CCALA 953 | reverse complement strand
TCGGTACATGGTATCTGTGTTGATGGCGGCTCTTCCATAATCTTTCTGTCAATAGGGTTTGAGATGCGCTAACCCTGCTATATAATCAATACTACTAAATATATTTAATGATATTGAATGTAACTAAAAATTAATCATTCATGACAACCTCCTCAGTCTTTATACACAAACTAGTGACTAAAAAAATACAAAATTATTTTCATAGTACGTAACTATCAAATATAAAGTTTGGACATTTTTAGACATTATTGGATATTTTTAGATATCGATTATTTTTGAATAAGATAAGAATGTAAAAAGCAATTATTAATATTTTCTCAAATAAAAAGAGAAAATCATCAAATCATGACTTTTGCAATTTGTAGAATCCAAAAAATCAAATCTTGGGGAGTTCTGACTCGCAGTGAAGTACATACTTCTAGGCTGGTAGATATACCTAATGCCAACCCAGAGATAAAGAATATGAAAGTTGTTGGAAATAACGACAACCTCGATTTAGCAACTTTGGTTAGAGACAAAATTGGTTCCCAAAAAATTCGCTCTGATGCAGTCTTAGCAGTGGAGATGCTGCTCAGTGCAAGTGCAGAGTATTTTCGTCCCCATGCACCATATGAAGGTGGAAGCTATGATAAACCGCGTTTGGATAAGTTTGTTGATGCTGTTGTTAACTGGTTAAATAAATCCTGGGGAAATAGAATTGTCCAAGCAGAGTTACACCTTGATGAAATCACACCCCATATTCATGCTTACCTCGTACCATTGAATGAGCATGGGAAGCTTAACTGCAAAGCGCTGTTTGGTACGAGAGCGAAAATGCATGAATTGCAAGATAGTTTTGCTGCTGCTGTCGCACATTTGGGACTTCTACGAGGGATTAAGGGAAGTGTTGCCAGTCATCAGAAAATTAGGAAGTATTATGCTGCTGTAAATCAAGATTCTCTGGTTCTCGATTTAGAACGTTGTTTACCTCAACCGCAAGCAGCAGAAAACAGTGAAGTGTATAGACAGAAGGTAATCGAGGTATTGAGTCCACAATTGGAGATTATTAATTACCAATTGAACGAGCGATCGCACATTCTCCAACAGAAAACTGATTTAAAGGAAACCGCATCTAGGAGCGAACTGCTAAGACAGCAGCTAGAGAAGGAATTAAATCTGTTGCAAGCAAGTAGGCAAAATTTACCTGTCGAATTGGTAGCTTACGAATTGGGGTTAAATCCGGACAAGCAATTTCATGGCACTGCAATCGATTTGGTGATGGGAATTAACCAGTGCAATTTTAATGATGCGGTGATTTGGTTATGCGATCGCTTTGGTGAAACAAAGATGCTGCAAGCAGTTCATAATTACACAATTGCACAAGCTTCTGATATTGCCAAGCAACATTCACCAGTAATATTTGCTCCACCACTAAACTCTCCTTCCCACTGGCAGCAAGTCGAATATCACCTAAACCAAAAATATTCGATTCCCCCAAAACTCTTACAAACCCTAAATCAACGAGGTTTGGTGTATGCAGACAATTTTGATAATGGAGTATTTCTAGCTCGGAACCTTAATGGACAAGAAACGGGAGCTTATTTGTATTCTCTCAAAAGCAATAATAAATTTAGCTTACATCCTGGTAGCAGACGTTCAAGTGGTTGGTTCCATTTGAGTATGGGTGGTGCAAACCGTGAAACCATTGAAACTGCGATGCTAGTTGATTCTCCCATCAATGCATTATGCGCGATCGCATGTAATGTTCCTCACAAACACAGAACCCTTTACCTCACTCTCGATAGTCAACATGCACCATTCCCGTTGGAAATTCTCAAAACGATACCAAATGTAATTGTTGCAATGTCAGAGTCAAGGGTTGTGCCGACACGAGAGCTTTTACCTCGTGCTGTAAGTCAATTGAAACACAAAGAACAACAGCAATATTACTAACATCATACTTGCTGTATAAAAGTTAAAATTTGCCTGTTAAGCAAAATTCAGTGTGGCAAGTTAGAAAAGTCACTTCATGCTTATTCAGATGATGAGAGAAAAATAGCCTGATGTAGAAAAAAGTCAGCAACCACAAGGATAATGCCGTTTTCTATTTCCCTCTAGCACTTAATGCTGATTCCTAAATAATGCGTCTTTTAAGCGGTTAATAGCCAGCGATTAACTGCTTAATGGCGGGTGAAATTATCATTTTTATTCTCAATCTTGCGTATATATATCCAAGATTATTACTAATTTGTGTAAATAAAAAGCTTAGTTTGTTTAATAATTATTTTACTTTCAAGGAAAGATTTAATTTAGCTTGTAATATTTTTGATGCTTTGAAATTTTTAAGCTAGCATGAATTTACTTAAGCGCAATTTAAAGCGCATATAAAGTTCACGTTATTCTTATTTCCCATTTACTCTTAACTGATGAGAATAACGTAACTTTTACAACGGATTTCCAGGGTGTTATCTATTTAATTTCTCGCTAAATAAGGTGCAAGGGTGTCAATAACTTAAATCTCCCAATTTTGGAGCATAACCAGGCATTCTGTCTGGTTTTTTCTTCAGCTAAAATCACCTCTCGCTAATCAATTCTATAAGACAAATTTATACTCAGACTGTTTGTTTGAGTCGATTTAAGTTGCGAAGAAATAAAATAGCAAGTTGGTCATTTATGAGCCAAAATGAAAATCAACAATATCAACCAGATATTGCCTCTGGTAATGATTTACAATTCCCAAGGGTATCCATTTCTTATTGGCGATTTCATGATACATCTTGGAGGGTTTATCAATTACCAAATGGGGCTAAATTGATGAGCGATCGCCAAATGGCGCAATTAGTTAGTCAGCCGAAAAAGACTGTCAGGGAATTTATTGAGTTGCATAATTTAGAGATGATGGATGTGCGAGTTGAAAATGGTAAGGTAATCCGAGTTTATCCTCTATCTGTGGCAGCAATTTACTTGTCTACACTTTTAAGGGATGGCAATTTGGATCGGCATCCTTTAAGTATTTCCCGTGGGAAATGGCATTCTTTAATTAAAGCATTATGTAAGAAAGAACCTGGTCGAGGAAGTATGCCGAATCCTTGTTTTTTTACTGGTGATTATCGAGTTGAAATTGCGAATCCACTTCGACTTCAATTAGAAGCTAATATC
>NZ_NTFS01000573.1 GCF_002289455.1 Brunnivagina elsteri CCALA 953 | reverse complement strand
TAATTATCCTCAGTATATACTTACTTTTCCTTTATATCAGCTTAGAGCAAACTAAACATTTTGACAATATTATTACTTTACTGTCAGTCTATTTAGCGACGTGATATATCTCGTAAACTTTGCTGTCTATCAGGATTTTGGGATTAGATACTGCACGTACAAGTAACTTAAGCTTTCAATTACCATGACAGGTATTAGATTTAATCAATATTTTGGTTTAAAAGGTATTCGCTATGTCACTTACGGAAGACATTCTTTCCCAGCTACCTGGGGACATTTTAGGAGGATTACGACGTGCAGATGCGGTTTTGGCTTCTTTGCGTACAGGAAGTGTTCCCGTACCTGAAGTCGTCAAGGAAAATTCCCAACCTCTTGGTGATGTAGAATGGGATGTGGTAATTTGCGGTGGTACTTTAGGAATCCTTATTGCTGCTGCTTTAGCTTGTCGGGGAATACGAGTAGCATTACTTGAGAGGGGAATTTTACGGGGAAGAGAACAGGAATGGAATATTTCCCGTCATGAGTTGGGAGTTTTTGTTGAGTTGGGATTGTTGAGTGAAGGGGAATTGGAGAATGCGATCGCAACTGAGTATAACCCCGCAAGAGTCGCTTTTCACGAAGGAACGGAAGTTTGGGTTGAAGATGTACTTAATATTGGGGTAAATCCAGTTTACTTGCTGGAAACCCTCAAACAAAAGTTTCTTGCTGCTGATGGTAAGTTATTTGAAAATACCCCATTTAATGCAGCAGTGGTTCATCCAGATGGGGTAATTATCAATAATCAATTCAAAACCAGACTTTTGATAGATGCTATGGGACACTTTTCACCTATTACTCAACAAGCTAGAAACGGGGATATTCCTGATGCACTTTGTCTAGTTGTGGGAACTTGCGCTAGTGGTTTTCCGGAAAATCGTAGCGGGGATTTATTGTTATCAAATACATCTTTGCAAAATCAATGTCAGTACTTTTGGGAAGCATTTCCAGCCAAAGATGGTAGAACTACATACATGTTTACCTACATGGATGCAAATCCGCAACGTTTAAATTTAGAAGCTCTTTTTGAGGATTATCTACATTTAATGCCAGACTATCAAGGTGTGGAATTAAATCAGCTTGATATTAAACGTGCATTATTTGGTTTTTTTCCTTCCTATCGTCAAAGCCCTTTACAAACACCTTGGAATCGCATTATAACAGCTGGTGATAGTAGTGGGAGTCAATCACCGTTGAGTTTTGGTGGATTTGGGGCAATGGTACGACATTTAAAAAGGTTAAGTTTGGGTGTTTATGAAGCACTTCAAGCAGATGAGTTATCAGTGAAAGCTTTGTCATTACTACAACCGTATCAACCAAATTTGACTGTAACTTGGTTATTTCAGAAAGCGATGAGTGTGAGTGGTAATCAGCAAATTCATCCTCAACAAATCAATCAGTTGCTCTCAGCAGTCTTTATGGAAATGCAGAAGCTAGGGGAACCAGTATTAAAGCCATTTTTACAAGACGTGATTCAATTTTCAGGATTAACACAAACTCTGTTTAAAACGGGTTTGTTGCATCCAATTGAGGTGATTAAGGTGGTTCCCCAGGTTGGTTCGATTGCTTTACTTGATTGGACAATTCACTATATTAATTTAGGAATTTATTCAGTTTTATCATCATTTAGTCCAGCTTTGGAACCTTGGATCAAAAATATGTCAGCATCGCAACAATATTACTGGCATCGCTGGATTGATAGTTGGAAATATGGTTCAGGAGGTGATTATTTGTAATGTTAGAAAACTTATATTCTCGAATTCTAGATTTTTTCATGCAGAGTGGCAAAGACACGGAGGGAATATAATATATGGGTTTATTTGTGATTCTCTCAGTTTGGTTTTTTTTCACGCAGAGTCGCAAAGACGCAGAGAGAATATAATATTTCAATCAATTAATAATTAACATTGTTGCCCTTGCACGTGTAAAATTGCAATCTGTTACTCTAAACTAGTTTTGTCCATGAGTCGAGAAAAACTGGGATTAGAATTTATGGGGATTGGGTATGGGGATTATTAAGCTGTTTACAGATGGTGGGATTGTCACCTGGATTGTCATGTTACCCTTGTTGGGGTTCTCAATTTTAGCGATCGCATTAATTTTAGAACGTATACTATTCTGGATGCAAATCAATGGTCGTCAAGATAGAGTTGTCAAAGAGGTTATCAGTCTCTATCGACATAACAATGTTGTTAGTACCCTCGATAAACTACGGCAAAACTCAGATTTACCAGCTTCTCGCATCTTTTTAGCAGCACTCGAACTCGAAGATGCAACTCCTGAAGATTTTAGACTCGCTTTAGAATGTTCTGCACAAGCTGAAATTCCTCTCTTAAAACGCTTCCAGACTGCTTTCGATACAATTATTTCCCTTGCTCCTCTACTCGGACTTTTAGGTACAGTACTGGGATTAATTGAATCATTTGCATCACTGAATCTTGGCGATGTTGGTGGGACAAAAACGGCTGGAGTTACTGGAGGAATAAGCGCTGCACTTGTTTCTACTGCTTTTGGACTTGTTGTGGCAATTTTTACTTTACTTTTTGCGAATACTTTCCGAGGACTTCATCAACGACAGCTAGCATTTATTCAAGAACATGGTGGACAATTAGAATTGTTATACCGTCGTCGTTATGAACGAGGAGATAAATCATATGCGCCTACCAGATGAACCGGATATTCCCGCACAGATTAATATTGTGCCAATGATTGACGTGATTTTTGCAATTTTGACATTTTTTATTATGTCAACATTATTCTTAACCAAGACGGGGGGATTACCTGTTAATTTACCCAAAGCTGAAACAACCCAACCGCAACGTTCTGAATCCACACCAATTACAGTTACAATTGAAAAAACCGGACAAGTCAGTTTGAATGGTAATGCTGTGGTTTTAGATGCTTTGATTGAGCAAGTAACTAAATTAACTGGTAATAACCAAAATGATTTTTTAGTCGAAATTAGCGCTGATGAAAGCGTTAGTCATGGTCAAGTTATTGCGGTAATGGACAAATTACGCCAAATTCCTGGAGCTAGACTTGCGATCGCGACAGCGACTCCCTAAAGGAGTATCCCTACACAACAACCTTAATTTTTCCTTAATTTTTATAG
>NZ_NTFS01000572.1 GCF_002289455.1 Brunnivagina elsteri CCALA 953 | reverse complement strand
CCTTTAGGGCTGGCTTATGGTTTGTACAGTCCCCACGATTATTATAATTCTCCAAGAAATATCGTCTAGTCTCGCATAATGCTTTTCCAATCAGCATTTTTTTGCCGATGAAAAATTCATAAAATACCTTAGCGAAAGCTGCTGCAAAGACATCTGGCATCGGACAAGCAGTGGCAATTACCGCAGCCGCACCATATTGAATAAATTTATTTGGCAGATTAAAGGTTTTTCGCAATTCATCCACACCACCAGCCGATTGACAAGCATTGAGAAAAATTAAAGGTTGAGTCAGAAAGACACCATTAACGCGATTAAAATTTTTAACTTCTAATTCGATTTGTTGAGTATTATTATCATCTTCTTGTAAGGAAATTATCAGCGCATCAACATCATCTTTGTATTGCCGACAATGACAAGCGAAATGGAGAATATTATATTGATTTTGATAAAAATGTGCTAACAGTTCTTCCCCATCCTGGAGTTTTTGAATCTTTCTGGAGACTTTTAATAAAGAAAAGTTACCTTTATGTTTAATAATTAACTTTTCTATTGCGGGTTGTTCTTGTTGGTGGACAAAATTTAATGTTTGATGCAAACAGAACAGCATTTCCAAAGATAATAAATATTTTCTCTCAGTCGGCGGCTTGTTCGTGAGCGCACGGGAAACAGGATAGTGAAAGCCCCAAAACATATCAACTTTAGGATTTTTATAGTCGTCACCTTCATATAAAACTTCCCAAGGATAAATCAGAGAATCGGAATAAATTGTCGGGGCAAACTGCATTTTACTTTGGTAAGAACGCAGTTTCGTTAGCTCACTTTTCGCATATTTATCGAAGAAAAACTGCTCGTAAGCATCTCGACCACAGCCAGCTAATTTGGTTAAATATGCTTGACATTCTTCTGGGGTTAGGAATAACTTATCCTCTGGGCTAAGATCAGACTTTTTCCTATCCGTAATTTTCTGTTCAATTTCCTGGAAAATCCGTAGAGTATCTTTCGTTAAATGCAACATTTCTTCGTTCGTTGCATTTCGTTCCAAAGAAAATCCACTTATCCGATAATCGTCTTTCCCGATGATAATATTAAAAGCAAAAACTTTATTTTGAGCCAATGATTTACTAATACCCCTCTTCACGCTTCCCCACCTCCCTCGTTAGCAATATCCAGTGAGAAAATCAGGTTATCAATTGGTTCTTCCCCATCCATAAAATAAACTTCCACAAAAACCGAATCGCCAGCCATTTCCGGAGGTGCAGTTAAAGTAAACCAACCTAAATAATTCCCAGTTGGTGCTAAATTCATGTTAATCGTGGAATCCGGTGTTACTTCTAAACCAGCAGCATTGACATGAACCTGTAAATTTTCAAACCTCAAATCCTCCGCCACCTCCATCACCCGATCCTCGTGCCAGACTGGGGGAGTGCGACGCAGGCTGAGACGAAAACGCAGTGGTACATCTACGGACATCGGTTCATCGATATCCCGTCCAATCGGTTCCACCACCGCATAACCTTTACCTTCCACTGGTAAATATGGACGCGCCATTGGGTCGCCAAATAGGACGTAAGCTAGCCAATCGAGGGAATTAGGAGCAACCGCACGAGCTAATTGGCGACTAGTATAAAATGCTTCGCCCAAAGACGCACCAGTCCACAGTTGGTTGTAAAAGCTACTAATAAAAGCCGCTTCCACAGCAGGTTCCACAGCCCATAAAGAACCAGCAAAACCGCTACACCCAGCCCGGATAAAGGCTGATGCCCAGGTTTTTTCTAATTCCGCTAGTTCTGTAATATCGGTTTTCACGTAACCCAAGGTAACAAAGGGACGATTGCGCCGCAGATTTAATTTGCTGGGGCGTATTTTGGTTTCTATTTCTTCTGCATCGTTACTATTATCTAACCTCACAGGTGCATCACGACGAGTAGCCGCATCTGCGGGTTGGCTGTAGCGAATTAAATGCAGACCCCGCATAGTTCCAGTAGAATCATGCAATAAACCTTCCGGCAAAAGCTGGGGTGGAGGTGCGCCGGGGATTTCCAATAAACTTGCCCAAAGTTCAGGTTGCTCAACATTGGCATAATGGGCGACGTTAACTGCACCGACGGGAAACTCGTAGGGACGAGTATCGCTTAATTCCTGTAACCAGCGTCCGATAATAAAGCGATCGCTCAAAAAGCTTTGACCATCGTGCAATAATTCCCAAGGTATTGATACATCTTGGTCGCTGAGAATTAGAAGGGTAAAAATTGAATTTTGGGGTATCAAACTGCGAATATCGCTTTGTAATTCTGTGGGGAAAAGATTATTAAATAGGTATCGACCGAGGGAAACTAAGTGCAATTTTCCCTCTTGGGGTAAACTACCGGATATGTTTTCGAGTGTTTTTGTTAACAATCCCCGCACCTGTTCGAGCCAAATAGTTGAGATTACGTTAGATGTATAAATGTTGTTACCGGGAAATACTGAAGCGAGCCGGAAACTTCTGAGTTGGTATTGGAATTTGCAGGTGGAGTTAGTTGCGTCTCCAATTGTTTGGATGCGAAGGATAAAATCTGCTTGGGGAACGGGACGGGATTGGATGGTGATGCTTTGGGGGGTGAAGGTTGCTTCGTCAATATCGGCAACTTGGATTTGGGTTTCGAGTTTTGTCTCGAAGGTATCTCCTCGGTAAAGTTCGGCGGTGATGGTTGCGTTACCTGGGCGGAGAGCGGTGAGACGGAAAGTTGCGGTTTGGGTTTCTTGGGTGGTGTTGGGGTCAAGGGGTATGCTTGCGGTGTTGTCACCGTTGAGTTGGAAACCTGGGGCTTTGAGGATAATGTTTAGTTCGTTCCCTGTGGCTTCGTTTTGGGAGATTTCTAGAAAATAACCTTCTCCTGCTGCTTGAATTCGTTTTAAATAAATTAGAATTCCTAGCTCTTCTCCTATATTGATATTGTTGGTATTTTCTGGAGGCTGTACCAAAACCTCATAAATAACAAAATCAGTAATTCTTCCTCTTTCTAATCTAATCTCTGTCTCACTTTGAACAATAGATTCTGGCAAATTGCTTTCCGATCTATTTTGAAAATTTGCATGGTAATAATCAAAGTTTGACTGATATTCTTCAAAAAGGTGATGTGCCCCTATCTGCTTTTCTCTAATAATTGCAAATT
>NZ_NTFS01000571.1 GCF_002289455.1 Brunnivagina elsteri CCALA 953 | reverse complement strand
GTATTATGCAGGCTGGGCATGAAGGTGCTGGGCGTGATAATTCCTTTGGTTTGAATATTCAGTTACCATTTGAACAGCAAGCGAATCCGTATATTGAGGGCGATCGCAAGTTAATTCATTTTAAGTATTTCTTTACCCGCAAGCTGTTTTTACTTAAGGAAAGTGATGCTGTTGCGGTTTTTGCTGGGGGTTTTGGGACTCAGGATGAGGCATTTGAGTGTATGACTCTGAGCCAAACTGGTAAATTTGGTCCTGTTCCTTTAGTTTTAATTGACCATCCTGGTGGTGAATATTGGCAGTCTTGGAGTAAGTATGTTGATGAACATCTGTTGAAAACTGGTTTAGTTAGTCCAGAAGACCCCAATCTCTACACTATTACAGATAATTTGGAGGTGGCTTGTAATGCGATTACTAGTTTCTACCAGGTTTATCATTCGAGTCGCTATGTCAGTAACCAATTGGTCATTCGTCTCAAGTCAAATTTATCTGATGCTGAAGTTGACCAACTCAATACGGAGTTTAGCGATATTTTAGTCAAGGGCAAAATCCAAAAAAGTCAGGCTTTGCCCCAAGAAGGACAGGATGAAACGATTGATTTGCCTCGTTTGATATTGAATTTTAATCAACGGGATTTAGGACGTTTGTATCAAATGATTGCCAGGATTAATAATATGGGTAGGTTGAGTGCTGAAGATAAGGCACATCCGGAATTGAAGTAGTTTATGGGAATTTTGGGAATTTACAACAAAATTCAGTCAAAATCTATTAATTTTTATGAAGCCAGTTTCAATGTGAAGCTGGTTTTTTTGTCGAAAATTATTATTTTTATCATTTGGTTGGGAACTATAAGGTAGTGCGGTTTTGTTAAGTCCTAATTATTCTATTTTTTGAACCGCCAAGAACGCCAAGGAATATAATTACTTACATAATAATGCAGAAAAAGACTACTTTAAAGACCTCTACAAGCCGTCTGACAGCTTTTTATATTGCATCGCTGAGTCTTGTGGCATTTTTATCAGTTGCGGGGCAAGTTGTGGTGCAGGGGATGCTGGCACAGCAGGAGAAAAATTTAGAAATAGTTAGTTTAATTCGACAAAGGCAGACTCTTTGTCAGCAAATGACCAAAGCTGTGATGCGAATCAAGCTGGAATCTGACCCGAATAATCGGCAGCAACGGATAAATGAACTTAAAAATTTAATTGTCACCTGGAAAGATTCGGGTGAAAAGTTGAGTAATGTACCTCAAAATATTTCCGGTTTCACGCAAGCACAAAAGGCTATTTGGCAACAAAAATTACAAGAAATGAATCCTGCGGGGACTGAATTTCGCGAAATCGCATTGCAAATGATGGGTAATGGGGTACGAGAAACTTTAATACGTCCTGGTAGAAGAAATATAAATCCCGGTGAAAAATCATCAATTGCTCAGTTGTTCGCTGAAGAGAATACTTTGATGCAGGGTTTAGATCGGGTTGCAGATTGGTATAACCAAGAAACGATCGCAGGAGTAAATCAACTCAAGCAAATGGAGTATGGTTTGCTGGCAATAATGCTGTTGGTGCTGTTGCTGGAGGGGTTTTTGGTGTTTCGTCCAGCTGTGCAAAAGCTTCAGGATACAATGTCTAAGTTGGGTGTGGCATTACATGATACCCAAGTTGCCCAGGAGCAATCGGAAAATTTACTATTAAATATTTTGCCCCAAGCGATCGCACAACGTCTCAAGAAAAATCAACCCACTGGAAATAATCTCCCTGCGAGTAACTTAATTGCGGATGGGTATAGCGATGTGACTGTGATGTTTGCTGATATTGTTGGTTTTACAGATTTATCTGGTCGTATTCCCCCACAAAAGTTGGTTGATTTGCTCAACCAAATATTTTCCCGGTTTGATTTACTTGCGGAAACCTATAATTTAGAAAAAATCAAAACCATTGGTGATGCTTATATGGTTGTCGGAGGTTTACCACAACCACGTTCTGACCATGCGATCGCAATTGCAGCTATGGCACTGGATATGATTGATGCGATCGCACAATTTAATCTGGATACTGGGGAAAGTTTCCAAATTCGGATTGGGATTAATAGTGGTGCTGTTGTCGCTGGTGTGATTGGGATTAAGAAGTTTATTTATGACCTTTGGGGTGATACGGTAAATATTGCTAGTCGCATGGAGTCTCACGGTGAACCTGGTCGAGTTCATGTTAGTAATGCTACTTTTGAGTTACTAGAAAAGAGCTTTTTGTTGGAGGAAAGGGGAATAATTTCTGTTAAGGGGAAGGGAGATATGCAAACATATTGGCTTAAAAGCAAACGCAATTAATTACATTAAATTACATTAAATAAATGGCTGTATCTGAGGTCAAGATTATATTAGTTGAACCTGCTGGTGCTTTAAATGTAGGTTCTGTGGCACGGGTAATGAAAAATTTTGGACAGCATCAACTAATTTTAGTCAACCCACGATGCGACTATTTTGGTGAGCAAGCAAATTTAATGGCAGTTCATGCCAAAGATGTTCTAGAGTCTACGGTTGTTGTTAGTAGCTTACAGGAGGCTTTACAGGGATGCAAACGCGCGATCGCAACTACAGGTGTCGATCATGATTGGAATGCTCCTCTGGAATCTCCTCGTGCTGCTTTCCCCTGGTTGCTGGAAGCGGAAGGACAACCGAGTGCTTTGATTTTTGGTCGGGAAGATCGGGGATTAAGTAACCAAGAATTAAATTATGCCCAGAGGTTTGTGCGTATACCCTCTAGTGATGAGTATCCATCGCTGAATTTGGCTGCTGCTGTCGGTATTTGTTGCTACGAACTGTCACAAATAGCCGATTTGTCATTTTCTTCTGACTTAGGTATAAGTTTGGCTGCAACTAAAGATTCCTCTCCGAAGTCAGAATTACCATCTTTAGATGTTGTCGAATCCTACTATCAGCAGTTAGAATTGCTACTGCTTCGGGTTGGTTATTTGTATCCCCATACTGCTACCAGTCGCATGGAAAAGCTTCGACAGCTTTACAGCAGGGCACAATTGCGAACAAAAGAATTATCTATGTTGAGAGGAATGTTGCGTCAGATAGAATGGGCAATGGGTAAAAAAAATCACACACGAACTCCCAAAAACTCCCTTTCCTCGTAGATATTTGCTAACTAATACCAATTCTATGTGAGGCT
>NZ_NTFS01000570.1 GCF_002289455.1 Brunnivagina elsteri CCALA 953 | reverse complement strand
GTAATAAATTTATGAGTGATAAATTTGAAGAACGCAGACGAAAGTGGAAAGAAATTATCAAGAATGAGCCACATATTCTAGAACGATTAGATGCAGATCAACGGAATCATATCCGAGCAGAAGTTAAAGAATATATCAGGGAGTTCAAAAAACACAAGGAAAAAGAGCTATATGATGAATATCAAGCTCAACTTCAGCAGCTAGAAAGCAAGAGACAAAACCAAGAAGCTGAATATAAGACTAAACTCAAGAAGCTAGAAGAAAAACAAAAATTGGAGCAAGCATCATTTTATAACTTAGAAACAACCCGACAGCGACAAGAAGATGAGTTTTCCGATTTGCTCAACAAAATTGAAGCAAATCGGAAAACTCAACAACAGGAATATCAAAATTCACTCAAACAATTAGAAGATAAAAGGCAACAACAACAAAGTGAATATCAACAACTAATGAATGAGCTAGAAAAATTGTTTTATGAGCTTGAGGATTTATTTAAATCATGAATTAAATCCTGAGCCTAGTTATATTTACAACAAGAAAGTCGGCTAATTAAATAGATAAATGAGGTTTATTTGGTATGAATAATTCGCAATCTCCTGATTTAAAAAAAATAACCGAACTATTTGAAGTTAGAATTCAAGAATTGGAAAAGAAGCTAAGAGAGCAACAAAAAACAAGCTCTGTGGAGAGAAGAGAAGAGAAGAGAAGTATGAGGAAAGAAGCAAAAAAGCAAAAAAGGATTTTGCGAAAAAACGTATAAATGAACTCGAAAGTAGTAAAAAAGAGAACACATTAATACGAGAAAATATCCTACTAGTGATTGTAATTATTGTGAGTGCTATGACTTTTGGTTCTACTGGTAATCAGATAACCAAAATTATAGGAAATAGAGATAGGAACATAGGTCAAATAGTTGGTTGGAGTTTTGGGGCATTGGTAGGCTTTATAGCTGATAAACAGGGTAGAAGCTTTTTTACCAGTAAAGTAATGAATGATGACTATAAAAAGCAATTAAAATTACTGGAGGAAAATAAATAGTTTTTTCCAGCATAATTATCAGGTAAATACTTATGAACGTTATCTCACGAAAAGATTAATAGCAAATTATCACGAGGATAAAACAATGAATGAAAATCAAAATAGTCAGGATGTGAATTCGCAACTTATTAAGTTTTTTAAAGATACAGAAAGAAGTTCTAGCAATAAACTTTGGTCAAATTTGTGTATATTTGCATTTATTATAATAGTTGAGAGTGTTATACTCTTTTCTTTAGCTTATGGCAAGAAAAAAGATGCGCTACAGTCATTCTTTCTTGCAATGATTCCAGCCGTTGTTACAACTGGTGCGGCTATGTATCAGGCAAACGAATACGATGTTGACAAAGAGAAATCTTTACTCTGCAAACAGTACAAAAACATCATTGAATCACCTACTTCGCAAAATAACGATCCCAAGTTAACTACTTCTCAGGAAAGCGAAGTCAAGTAGTTAGTGAAATATTGTTTTCATCAACTGTTTCTATTGTTAGGGTAAATTTATAAAGCGATTATTCAATTATTGAGTATTGGGAAGTGCTTAGTTGATTCCCACACTAAATTTTTAAATTTGCTTTATAAATTAACTCTTATTTCCAATACTTTCGCAACTGGCATAATATTCTTGTTTTTGAGTGAATTCAATTAACCCCAGATAGACATAGATGTAAGCGGATAAAATCATAATTTTTTGTGACATCCGCACGTAAATTATAATTTCTTATCACCTATACTTAATTGGTAAATTATTATGAGTTATCAAAGTGAAAATCAAAATAGCCAAGAAATGCAACAAAATGAATTACAACAGAAATTAGCTACTCTTATTAAAAAATATGAAGATATAAAAGAGTTACATCAGAAGCAGTTAGATGATTTTCATGAGACAAGTCGAAAATTAACAAAAGATTACCAAAATGTGAAGAATGGAAATCCACCAACACAGAAAGGTATAGAATCTCTAGAAGATAATTACAGGATTTTTTGCGAACAATATGAACAATTAATAAATACTTTTCAAAGGAATATTGACTCCCTCAATCAGGAATCTGAAATTCTCAAGCAAGAAATTCAAGAAAATTCAGTACAATTATCTCCAGATAATAGACAATTAGCAAAAGAGCAACAAGAAAAATTAATATTGCTCCAGCAAGAATATGAAAAGCAAAAAAATGAAATTAGACAGGAACTAGATTTTATCAACCAAGAAATACAGGCTAATAATAGCCAAAATCCTTCTACCACCAATTCAGTAAATGCAGAAAAGGAATCTAACACTTATCAAGTTACAAACCTAGATAACCTGGGTAAATATCAAGATATTATCTTAAACCACTCACTAACTGCTGCTGGAATTGGAGGTACAATTGGAGCATTAGTTCCTGGATTAGATATAGCAGGAGTCTCGGCTACTTGGATTTCAATGATAGTACAAATAGCTGAGAAAGCGGGACATCCTGTTGATGAGGACGCAATCAAAAAATTTATCATTAATTTATTGCAAGGTGCTGCTTCCTACCTGATAGGAAGTAATGTACTCAAAGGGTTGCTGGCACTTACTGGAATAGGTATACTTCCGGCAGCAGGACTTAATGCACTGCTTAACTTTTTATATACAGCACGATTAGGAATATTTTTTGCCCAGCAGTACGATCGCCCAGGATTTCAATGGGAACATGCTTTTGCCGCAGCTGAATCTATTCCTGAAATAGTTTTTAAAGTTCCAACAATTGAAGAGCTAAAATTTGCTTTCAAAATGACTGATAATCAGCATAATAATCCTGAATTACAACTAGACTCTTCTAATCCAGTCAATGAAAGCCAAAAGATTTTAAGCTTGGAGTTGCTAGAATCAGAGCATAAAAAACTCAAATCACAATTGCAACAAGAATTGACTGTAATCGACCAGGAATACAACAAGCAAAAAAGCAATTTGCAAGAGCAATACGCTGCTTTCAAGGTAGAAAATGAAGCTCAAAAAAAGACGCTTGAAAAAGATTATATTCAAAATAAACAAAGATTACTTGAAGAACAGGATAATGAAGTTACGTCTCTAGAATCAGCAAACAGTAGACAAAATAATTCTCATCAGCAAAACTTGCTTCCACAAATAATCTTTCCAGTATTAGAAGTTGAA
>NZ_NTFS01000057.1 GCF_002289455.1 Brunnivagina elsteri CCALA 953 | reverse complement strand
ATCCTAATTGATACTATCCTAATTGATATTATCCCTAATACTAATTTTGACTACGGTAATTTTTGTTTTGCAGAAGTGGTAATGTGACACTGAAAGTTGCACCTTGGTCTTTTCCTGGACTTTCTGCATTGAGGGTTCCCCCATGCAATTCCACCAAATGACGAACGATCGCAAGTCCTAATCCCAGTCCATTCTGGGAACGAGTTGTAGAACTATCTGCTTGACAAAAACGTTCAAATATTTTGGGTAAAAAGTCTGGTTCGATACCAATACCTGTATCTTTAACCACAATTTGAGCAGAGGAAGTTTCTACCGACTGCAAATATACTGCTACTTTGCCATTTTTAGGTGTAAATTTAACAGCATTAGTGAGTAAATTCAATACAACTTGCTGCAACCGCACTGCATCACCACTGACTTTGCCAACATCACCATCCAAGCAAATATCTAATTGCAGACTTTTCATCTCTGCTTGTGGACGCACTGCTTCCAAAGCCGTTTGAATTACTGACTGTAAATCGACAACACCTAAATTTAACCGTAACTGACCCCGAATAATCCGCGATATATCTAAAATATCTTCGATTAACTGTGTTTGTGCGATCGCATTCCGTTCAATCGCATCTAAAGCACGGATAGTACCTTGTTCGTCTAACTTCTTGGTACGTAATATTTTTGACCAACCTAACATTGCCGTCAAGGGTGTGCGAAGTTCGTGGGAAAGAACGGCAAGAAACTCGTCTTTCATCCTATTTGCGGCTTCTGCTTCCTGTCTTGCCGTCTGCTCGCGAAACATTTGGGCACGAGTCTCTTCAGCATTTTTGCGTTCGGTAATGTCTTCTACAGTACCGACATAACCTTGAATACTGCCATCAGCAGCCAGCATAGATGCACAACGAATCTGAACCCAACGGACAACATCATCCTTCAGTAAAAACCGATATTCTTGAGAATATTCTTTACCTTCATGAATATAATTCAACCAACTCGCACTAGCTGCTTCCTTATCATCTGGATGTATTGATTCTAACCAACTTTTTTCTAAACTTTCGGATGCGGTGACACCACAAATATCTTGATAACGGGGATTTACATATGTGCAATTCTCTTGGTAGTCCATTTCAAAAATACCAATGGGGGAAGAAGTACTTAGAGAACGAAATCTTTCTTCGCTTTGCTTAAGTTCCCCATTTAAAACTGCCAGATGTTTCGCTTGTTGTTTTAGCGCTTCGGATTTTTTGTATAATTCAACAAATATTTTGACTTTAGAAATGAGAATATGAGGGTCTATTGGTTTCAACAAATAATCTACCGCACCCGCAGCATAACCTTTGAATTGCATATAATCATCAGCACCAAAAGCAGTCAGAAAAATAATTGGAGTTTGTCGCGATCGCGGGCGACTTCGGATCAAGGAAGCTGCTTCAAAACCATCCATTCCCGGCATTTGTATATCTAGTAAAATGACTGCAAAGTCTTGATTGAGCAAACACCACAAAGCGTCTTCTCCAGAAGTAGCTCGTACCAGATTTTCCTCTAATTCCCCCAAAATCCCTTCTAGTGCTAACAAATTTTCGGCTTTATCATCCACTAGCAGGATGTTAACTTTGCTTTCTGCCTGCATGAGTTTTATCTTCCTATAGAATCGCCAAGGATAGCTAGTACCGCAGCAATCCTTTCTTCTTCGGCAAAATCTAGTCTAACCTAGCTACGACATATAATTGCAGTTTTAGGTATTACAGCACATTCCGCAGTGCTAGGTTCTTGAAAAAGATAGTAATTCCTCCTCCTATTTTTACGTTTTTTTACGTTTTTTTACGTTTTTTTAAGTTTGACTACAATAATGACGGTGTTGTGCGTTTATTAAGTGACGCGATCGCAACTCTAATCTTTCCTAGTAAACTTTTTAGCACTTTTTGGAGTGCCGAAAATCCTCCTAAAGACGTACCTAAAACGATAAGTCTAAATAGCGTTAATTTACCCTTCGATAGAGATTTTCTTTTTTACTAGATATTAAGATTCATTACTTCTCGGTGGTTTCTATTTCTTTGTCTTTGTGTTTACCATTCCTCTTTAAATATTTTATATGTTTTGTATAGATAATACGAACACAAATCAAATATAAATGTATATACCTTACGACTAATATCTATCTTCTAATTTGTAAACCTAATTTATCCGTTAGATAGTTTTATTTCCTGTATGAACTGTCTAATTTAGTAACTAGGTTTATTTATATAAATCCTCAATCGAAAATAAAATGATAGCTAATTTAGGGAGTCAATACACAGGTTTCTTCTGAAAAACTAATGCTGCTATCAAACTTATTTCATTCAACCAACATTATCTCAAAAAATTATGCCTAATCTCTCAGGAAAGCACATTTCTTACTGGATTGACTCGACACCATCCGCTAACTTCCCACCACTTAGCGATAATCTATCTGTAGATGTCATAATTGTTGGTGCAGGTATTGCGGGAATCACTGCGGCAACATTACTCAAACGCGCAGGAAAAACCGTTGCGGTAATTGAGTCAAAACAAATATCCACAGGTGTTAGTGGTCATACAACAGCCAAAGTTACCTCCCTTCACCAATTGATTTATGCTGATTTGATTAAAAATCATGGTGAAGAAAAGGCACGCATATATGCACAATCGAATCAAGCAGCAATAGAATTTGTTGCTAAAACAGTTGCAGAATCGCAAATTGATTGTGATTTTAGCCGTCAAAGTGCCTATACTTTCACAGAAACCGAAGATAATCTCAAGGATATTGAAAAAGAAGTAGAAGCAGCGCTAAAACTAGGACTACCTGCTTCTTTTGTTCGCGAAACTTCCTTACCTTTCCCGATTGCTGGTGCAGTTAAGTTTGACAATCAAGCACAATTTCACTCTCGCAAATACCTGTTACACCTAATCAAGCAGATACCTGGTGATGGAAGTTACGTATTTGAAAATACCAGAGTACTCAAGGTTGAGGAAGATACTCCTTGTCGAGTTACCACCGATAAGGGAATTATTCAGGGACAAGATGTCATAGTTACCACAAATATTCCCATTACTGACGAGGGATTATTCTTTGCTAAAACTTTCCCCAAACGCTCTTATATCGTTGGTGCGCGAATTAGTGCCGATAAAGCTCCCCAGGGAATGTACATAGGTTCTGGTGAAAAATACTACTCGATTCGGACTACTCCTGATGCGGGTGGCTTATTGTTGCTTGTTGGTGGTGGTGGTCATAAAGTGGGAACAGTGGAAAATACTGAAGAAAAATATCTAGATTTAGAAAATTATACTCGCTCTCGCTTTGGTGTTGAGTCGATTGATTATCGTTGGTCTACTCAGGATTTTGTCTCTGTTGATAAGATTCCCTACGTAGGAAAATTGACTCCTTTAAGCCAGCATACTTATGTCGCAACTGGCTTTAGTCTTTGGGGAATGACTCAAGGAACCTTATCTGGGATGATACTTGCAGACACAATTTTAGGTATTAAAAATGCGGCGGCTGATTTGTATGATGCAACCCGTGCTACTCCTTTTGTGACTCCAAAAGGTATAAAACAAACCTTAGATGTTGGTACTCATTGGATAGGCGATCGCTTAAAAGGTTTGGGTAAAAATCTGGATGATGTGGCAGTAGGTGAGGGAAAGTTAGTCACTGTTGATGGTGAAAAGGTAGCTGCTTACCGAGATGAAGCAGGAGAAATCCATGCGCTTTCGGCAATATGTCCTCATTTGGGTTGTGTTGTTGCTTGGAATAGCGGTGAGAAAAGTTGGGATTGTCCCTGTCACGGTTCGCGTTTCAGTTGCAATGGTGAAGTTTTGCACGCACCAACTGTGAAGAATTTAAAGAAGTTCTAGTCTAATAGATATCGACCGAATGTAATTATTCTTTGCCTAAAACCCTTGTAGAGACTGGGAAGTTGCCGCGAAACTTTGCCACGGGGAGTATCCCCGTGGCAAGATTTCGAGAATATTCTGTCCCGGCACATTCGTGTAGCAATGCTACGTCTCTACGTCTTTCTCGGAGATGTCTATTACTTTAAATGGCATTAATTCACCCTCCGATAGAGCTTTTCACTTTTGACAAGCTCTTGATATTCCTGTTCGTAAGGAGTAAATCGAATTGATTCTTGTTTTCCTAAACCCAGAATACCAAAAGAACCAAGGCTGTGATAAAAAAGTTTGTGGACGTGGTTTTGTAAGGTTTGATTAAAATAAATTAAAACATTTCGGCACAGAATCACATTGAATTCGTTAAAGGAACTATCCATTACTAAATTATGTTGGGCAAAGATAAGATTTTCTCGTAAATAATTACTAAATATTGCATTCCCATAAGCCGCAGTGTAATACTCAGAGAAAGAGGTTTTGCCACCAGATTGAATGTAAAGTCGGGTATAGTTTTGCATTAAGTTGAGGGGGAAAATACCACTTTTTGCTTTTTGTAATACTTGCTCATTCAAGTCAGTTGCATAAATACGGCAACGTTGATAAAGTCCTGCTTCTGTGAGTAGAATTGCCATTGAATACACCTCTTCTCCCGTAGAACATCCAGCGTGCCAAATGCGAATAAATGGGTAAGTACGTAATCGGGGAATTACTTCATTTCTAAAAGCAACATAAAAGCTGGGGTCGCGAAACATTGATGTTACATTAACTGTAAGATTGAGTAAAAATCTTTCTAAACAAGATTTATCAGATAGTATTCTTTTTTGTAATTGAGATATATTCAATAATTTCTCAGCATAAATAAAACTTTGAATACGACGTTTGAGAAAAGACAAAGCATAATTACGAAAGTCATAACCCCAGTAACTATAAATTTCTTCTAGAAATAATTGCACTTCAATATCTTCTAAAATCTGTTTTGGCAAATTTATCATTAGGGTACTAAAATTTATTTGTAATCTAAATCTAAAAAAACTATTATTTTATTTATTTTATATTTAAAAGTATGATTAAACTCAAATCACGATTAACTAGATAACAAAATGTAGGGGCGGGGTTTTCCCGCCCTCCTGAATGATACAATCGATCGAATTGATCTATAATTCAATACGGTTCAGTTAAGACTAAACTATTCAATATTTTAAACCGCCATAGACACGGAGTGGCTATACTGCGAACGGCTTAAAAGTTGACTAAATATAGAACCCCTCTCCAAACCTCTCCCCTTACTAAGGGGAGAGGCTTAATAAATATGGTTCTTCATTACTTGTTATGCTAAAAACGCTTGTAAAATAGCTCAGATTCCTTGCCTAGCAAGAAAGATAGCCTTTAACCTTGGCTTTTAAGCCTTTGAGATACAATCAAGGTTATAACTGCCCAAAAGCCTTGCTATTAAAGGCAAATTCCGAATTATCTTTAAAAGTTCAGCATAACACCTACGGAAGAACCATAAATATTAGGTTTGGCAGATAAAAAGTATAATCCTTAACCGTTTTTAGTATACTTAGCCCTTACAGGGCGGCTATCGCCAACAGAAGCTACTTCGTATCTACCGTAGGTAGGCGCAGAGAACGCCTTAGACGCGGAGCGGCTGCCCGTACCACTTCGTGGAAGCAAGCTACGTCGAAGACGTTCCGTTGGCGTAGCCGCCCTCTTAGAGTGTTCCAAGTAAAAAAGTGCCCAATTGTCATGCTGAATGGAGCGAAGCGCAATGAAGCATCTCTGTCTATTACATAGCGACTCAGGATCAACAGTTGGATCATTTATTTCTTGGATTACTCTTAGGGCTAGGTAGGGTAGGAAGAGAAGGAAAAAACGCTTAACTGAACTGTATTGATCTATAATTGAGATATTCTATTTTCTGGAAGTCCCTTAATTGTAAACCATAACAACAAAAGGCAAAACAAAGAACTTATAACAGCGTGTCTTTTCCTTGAATACAGAGTTTCAGGTTTTATTTGTGTAATTCCTATAACCTGAAATCTGCTGTACTTCACCTATTGCCAAACAAATACCTTAGCTTCATAAGGACCCAAATCAGTCATCAGAGAATTATTACCAGTTTCCACATCATAATTACCCGTCCATTCGTGCCAAGTACCATTTTCTGGAAAGTCAGTAACAGTGTAACCAGCCAAAAATTCTCCAGAGAAATTTGCCACAACCACCACACGCGAACCTTCATCATTCCAACGAGTATATGCTAACACTTTGGATTCAGGATTTTCGTGGAAGAAATTAATATTTTCCGTATACAAAGCATGATTTTGTTTGCGGAGATTGATTAAACCCTTGTAATATGCAAACAAATCACGATTTAAGTCACCACCAAGTAACGTCCAATCAATCTTTGCTTGATTAGGAGTTTTATATTTATATTCCCCAAACTCCTCACCCATCCAAATCAGAGGAACTCCGATCGCAGTCATTAACAAAACTACACCTAATCTGACACGACGAAAAGCTTCCTCATCTAAAATATTGCGATCGCCTAAATCTGCCATCACATGATTGTGGTCGTGGTTGGTGAGATAATTAACCACGTTGGTTGTACCCATAAAGCCTTGACGTTTGCAATCTAACACATCCTTGAGACGTTCTAAATCAAAGGTATCCCCAGCAATATGCTCTAAGATACAATGATAAAAACTATCATGCCAGCAACCATCCATTGGACCATCAACGTTGGTGATACTGGTTGTTTCCGGGATATGTTCGGCGACATTGTAGAAAGGTTTTGCACCAGCAGCTTGCTTTGCCTCCTGCACAATCCAGTGCATAAAATCATAATTGGCAATTTGGCGTGCAGCGTCAAAACGAATACCATCGATGTGGTAGTTATGAATCCAAAAGCGGATAACATCACCAATAAATTTACGTGCAGGATATGTCTCTAAAGATTCATCATACTGTTCATAGTTGAATTCCGGACCCCAATTATTATCGGGGTCACGTGGTTCGTGGTGATACCAGTAATCGTGGTCAATTTGGGTTAGGGGTGCGGAAGCTTCAGAATGGTTGTAAATCCCATCCATAATCACCCGAATCCCCCTAGCATGGCACTCATCGATTAATTTTTTTAAATCTGCGGTAGAACCATAACTAGTTTCTGTTGCAAAGAAATGTCGCGGATTATAACCCCAACTGTAATCTCCGGGATACTCTTTTACTGGTAGCAATTCAATCGCGTTAATTCCTAAGTCTGATAAATAATCTAACTTTTCAATTACATGTTTATATTTACCTCGCAGCAGGGGATCATCTTCACCACCAGAGAAGTCTGCAACATGTAACTCATAAATAACTAATTCATGGTCAGCAGGCAAAGGTTTATCGTCATGCATCCAGACATAAGTATCGACTATTTTCTGACCATCTTTAATACAGACAATACTATTCTCACTTTCACTTTTACCATCAATATCGGTAGCATAGGGATCAGTCACATCTACCCACTGATCTGGTTCAAAAAACCAACTTTTTGACTGGATTTTAAATTTATATTGGTAAGTACCATCTTCTACATTAACACTAGCACGAAAATAACCATCCTTTCCTTTTTCCATTGGAATTTCTTTACCATCAGAAAAAGAACCAATTAAAGCTGCTACATTGTTGTGAGGAGCAAATAAACTAAATTCTATAGGGCTAGACATAAAATTCCTTTCCGTAGGATAAACACAAGCTTATAGTGGCATTTTCTAATCCAGCGCCAAGAAAGCACATCATTCCCCCGAATAAAGTATCTAAGTGATTGAGTATTCCTGAAGATTTAATCGCTTCATCCAAAAGATGAGAATTATCGACTTTAAGGAATGTGTATTTATGAAAATAACTTGAGTACTCCTGCCTATAAGCAAACTACAAAGAAGTACCTCCTGAGATAGATGACAAAATATTTGTATGTATATTTATATCAAAAAAATATGAAAAAAATATGAAAAAACACGAATTTATCATAGCCGAAAATCTCGATTTAACTAATTGCGATCGCGAACCAATCCACATCCCTGGCTCGATTCAGTCTCATGGTTTGCTGTTTGTGTTGCAAGAACCGGAATTTAAAATTTTACAAGTTAGTAAAAATACTTATGAGTTGATTGGTTACGATTATGAAGATTTACTAAACCAACCATTAACTAAGTTTCTGAGTGAAGAACAAATTAATGCGATCGCACAATGTCTAGATGGTGATTTTGAATGCGTTAATCCCTTGAAATTGTCAATCCAAGTTGAAGAAAATTTATTATATTTTGATGGGATTGTTCATCGCGATCGCGAAATGGTAATTTTAGAGTTAGAGCCAACTGACAATAGAGAATATATTAATTTTTTGAAGTTTTATCATCTCATCAATTCGACCGTTTCCAAGCTACAAAATGCCCCAACTCTCCAAAAGATGTGTCAGATTGTTGTTAAAAAGGTAAGGAAATTAACCGGGTTTGAGCGAGTGATGGTATATAAGTTTGATGAGGATGGAACAGGTTGTGTAATTGCTGAAGAAAAGAGAGATGATTTGAGTCCTTATTTGCAATTATGCTACCCCCATTCTGATATTCCGAAACAAGCAAGGCAGTTATATAGTTGTAATTGGCTGCGGATTATTCCTGATGTTAATTATGAGCCAATAGAAATAGTTCCCGCTCTTAACCCATTAACGAATACAACTGTAGATTTAAGTTTCTCAGTACTTAGAAGTGTTTCTCCAATTCATATTGAGTACCTGAAAAACATGAGGGTAACTGCCTCCATGTCGATTTCTATTATGAAAAATAAAAAATTATGGGGTTTAATTGCCTGTCATCATTCTTCACCTCAGTATCTTTCTTATGAAATTAGAACTGCTTGTGAGTTTTTAGGCAAAATTATCTCTTCGGAACTTGTAGATAAAGAAGCAAATGAAGACTTTGACTATAAAATGAAATTAAGATTTATTCAAGGAAAATTTATTGAATCGATTTCGCAAGCAGAAAGCTTTATGACTGCACTGGCTGAATCTGGTTCTAATTTACTAGAAATTGTCAATGCTACAGGGGCATTTATATGTCTAGAACATCAACACATAATTATTGGAAATACACCAGAAATTTCAGATTTACATAAATTGCTTGCCTGGATAGAAAATCAAACTCAAGATAATATTTTTTCTACCAATATTCTCCCTAAAGTTTATCCGCAAGCAGAGGAATTTAAAGATGTAGGTAGTGGTTTATTAGCATTAACAATTTCTCGAATTCATCGAAATTATATTTTATGGTTCCGTGCCGAAGTAATTAGAACGGTTAATTGGGGAGGAAACCCTAACAAACCAGTGGAAACCATAGAAAATGGTGCATCGCGACTTGTGCCACGAAAATCATTTGAAATGTGGCAAGAAACAGTTAAAAATAGTTCTTTACCTTGGAAAGATTACGAAATTGAAGCTGTTACTGAACTCCGCAGCGCTATCGTCAATATCGTACTACGAAGAGCAGATGAATTAGCAAAAATTAATATTGAATTAGAGCGTAGTAATAGTGAATTAGATACTTTTGCTTACATTGCATCTCACGATTTAAAAGAACCTCTACGGGGCATTTATAACTACTCTTCTTTCCTCATGGAAGATTATGCTGATGTATTAGATGAAGATGGATTATCGAAGCTAAAAACCCTGTTGCGTTTGACCCAGAAGATGGAAAACTTAATTGAGTCTTTACTGCATTTTTCGCGTTTAGGACGAGCCGAATTATCTCGGCAACGAATCAATTTAAATGAGTTACTGCAAGGGGTTATCGATGTAATTAATATTAACTACCAGCAATCATTTGTGGATATTATTATTCCGCGAAGTCTGCCGGAAATTATTGGCGATCGCATCCAAATTAACGAACTATTTACCAATCTCATTACCAATGCTATTAAATATAATGATAAAGCGAATAAACGGGTAGAAATTGGTTTTATAGACGCGGATGAGACAAGCCAAGACGATTCGCAACAATTCAAAGTGTTCTATGTCAAAGATAATGGTATTGGTATACCGGAAAAGCATTACGACACTGTTTTTCGGATTTTCAAACGTCTACATGGGCAAAAAGAATATAGTGGTGGTACGGGAGCTGGTTTAACCATTGCCAAAAAAATTGTTGAGCGTCACGGTGGTAAAATTTCGATAGAATCAATAGTGGAAGAAGGTACTACTTTTTTCCTGAGTTTACCAATTTAACAAAATTTAACAAAATTTACTAATAATTTATAATAATGACAAGCCTCCAAGTCGAATGTGCAAAAATAAACCTGCCATTGTTAGTAGTAGAAGATAGCGACGAAGACTTTGAAGCATTTTGTCGGGGTTGGCGCAAATTAACAGTAGCAAATCCGATTTATCGTTGCACTAATGGAGATGAGGCTTTAGATTTTCTCTATCATACCGGAAAGTATACAAGTTCTCACCCCTTACTCCGTCCGGGGTTGATTATATTAGACTTGAACTTACCGGGAACCGATGGACGGGAAGTATTAACTCAAATTAAACAAGACAAGAACCTTAGAAGCATCCCAGTTGTAGTTTTTACAACTTCTTCTAATCCCAAAGATTTAGAAATTTGTTATCAGCAAGGAGTCAATAGTTACATAATTAAACCAATTGATGTTAAAAAATTAATGAAGATTATTAATATTCTAGTTGAATATTGGTTACAAGTTAATTCTCTTCCTTATCCTTTGTATAACAATAATAATGAATCGCAAATATAGAACTATTTTAATTGTTGATGACTGTCTGGAAGATAGGGAAACTTATCGACGCTACCTGCTGCAAGATGTAAATTATAAATATACTATTTTAGAGGCTGAATTAGGAGCGGAAGGTTTAATTTTATGGCAGCAGTATCAACCAGATGGGATATTACTGGATTACTGTTTACCTGACATTGATGGTCTGGAATTTTTAGTACAATTGCAAGCACAAAAACAATCAAAATATTTGCCAGTAGTTATTGTGACAGGGCAGGGGGATGAATCACTTGCTGTTCAGGTAATGAAAGCAGGAGCATCTGATTATTTAATTAAAAGACGGGTGACTCCTGAAGAGTTGCGTTTGGCAATGAATTCTGTGATTGAAAAAGCAAAATTACATGGCAAACTACAAAAAAGTGAGGAACGTTTAAAACTTGCCCTAGAATCTGCTGTTATGGGCACTTGGGAATGGAATATTGAAAATAATAATTTAATTTGTTCTGACTTCATTACCCAAATTTTTGACTTGCCAGATGGTAGCTGTTTATCTAATTATCAAAGCTTGTTGGAGCTTGTCCATCCTGACGATAGAGAAGCATTAAATCAATCTATAATTACTGCGATCGCAACAGGAAAAAAATATCAAACAGAATTTCGTGTTTTGCGGTTGGATGGTGCAGTAAATTGGGTAGAAGCAAGAGGAAAAGTTTACTATGATATCATGGCTCAACCAACACATTTGGTTGGTACATTTATGGATATTTCTAAGTCTAAACAGGCAGAGTTAGAGAAACAACAGCATTTTTGCAAAGAAAGATTGGTGAATCAAATTTCCCAGCAAGTAAGTAAATCATTAGATTTAGAGAAAATTTTAAATACTACCGTTGATGAAGTACGACAGTTTTTGCAGTGCGATCGCGTCATAATATTCCGTTTTCAACTAGATGGGAATGGTCAAGTTATTACAGAATCTGTGACTTCTGATTGGGATGTAATTTTAGGAAGTGAAATTTACGATCCTTGTTTTGATTTAGGTTGGGCAGAAGAATATAAACGAGGTCGTATCCGGTATATAGAGAATATATACACATCTAACTTAGCTCAATGTCATATTGATTTGCTAGCAAAATTTCAGGTAAAAGCAAATTTAGTTGTGCCAATTTTGCAAGGTGAAAATTTATGGGGGTTGCTAATTGCTCATCAATGTTCGGCATCTCGACAGTGGCAACAAGTCGAAGTGGACTTACTCCAGATATTAGTAACACAAGTGGGAATTGCTATTCAACAATCGACATTATTTAAGCAATTGGAAATTGAACTTACCGAGCGCAAACATGCACAGCAAGAACAACAGCGTCTCTTGACTTTGGAAGCAGCAGCAAGAACTGAAGCTGAGAGAGCAAATCGCATGAAAGATGAATTTTTAGCGGTACTTTCTCACGAATTACGTTCACCTCTCAACCCAATTCTTGGCTGGGCAACTGTACTTTTGAAAAATCGGAATTTGGATGCGACAAAAACTACCCAAGCATTAAAAATTATTGAACGTAATGCTAAACTACAAGTTCAATTAATCGAAGACCTTTTAGATGTTTCTCGAATCTTGCATGGTAAGTTTAATTTGGCAGCCAAACCAGTTAACTTAGTTGATGTGATTAGCTCGGCTTTAGAAACAGTTAGATTAGCCGCAGAAGTAAAGGCAATTAGTTTAAAATTTATCATTTTAAATCCCAGTTCTAATTCTAACCATAAAGGGATGGAGATTGTCAACTCCGCAACCGGATTATGGGATATAGAAAGTGAAATTAAATCTCTAAAATATAATGTTTTGGGAGATGCATCACGTTTGCAACAAATTTTTTGGAATCTGCTTTCCAATGCTGTCAAGTTTACACCTCATGGTGGTGCAGTTGAAGTCAAATTGGAACCTTTGGGTGACTTTTTTAAAATCATAGTCACCGATACCGGAAAGGGTATTTCCCCCGAATTTTTGCCCCATGTATTTGAATATTTCCGTCAAGCTGATAGTGCAACAACTAGAAAATTTGGTGGACTTGGTTTGGGATTGGCAATTGTCCGTCAATTAGTAGAACTACATGGTGGCAATATTCAAGTAGAAAGCACAGGTGAAGAACAAGGAGCGACATTTACAGTTATGCTGACACGAATTCCAGAAAATTTTGATGGCAATAAAACAGAAAATAAAGTGAAATTGCCAACCAATTATTTCAACCTTAAAGGTGTTCAAATATTGGTGGTAGATGATGACGAAGACTCGCTAAATTTTATTAAATTTGTATTAGAAGAAGATGGTGCAATTGTTACCGCAGTTGCATCTGCATTCGAGGCATTAAAAATCTTATCGGATTTAAAACCTGATATTTTAGTTAGCGATATTGGAATGCCAGGAATGGATGGCTATGCATTACTGCGTCAGATTAGGGCTTGGCAAGCAGAAGCAGGGGGGGAAATTCCCGCAGTTGCACTCACAGCTTATGCTGGGGAAATTGACAAAATACAAGCACTTGCTGTTGGATTTCAAGCTTATCTTACCAAGCCAATTGAACCTGAAACTTTAGTCACTGTTGTTGCGGAGTTAGCAGAAGGTCGAGTTTAATAATTAATTAATTTCCCTAAGTTTGAGAAATCCCAACTTCTGTGGGCAAAATCACCGTAAATGTAGCCCCTTCTCCAACATCAGAACTAACATAAATTCGACCCTGTAATAATTTTATTAATTTATCAACAATTGCTAAACCTAATCCAGTGCTATCATAAGGATGATTTTTGCCAGGGATTTTTGCCCGTTCAAAAGGTTCAAAAATACGCAAATGGTCTTTTACAGCAATACCAATTCCTGTATCTTGAACTGAGATTAACCACTCCTGATGGGAAATCGAACGACATTCAATTTCAACACTACCTATTTCCGTATAACGAATGCTATTACTAATAAGATTCATCAATATTTGTTGCAGTCGATAACTATCTATAATCACCTCATTAGGTGCATTTTGGCAATTTATCAACAATTGCAATCCACGGGAATCAGCAAGGGGTTGCATAGTTTCGACCACTGAATTAATTAGCATTTTGACATTCGTTGCTTCGGCTTTCAGTTGCATTTTTCCAGCTTCACAACGAGATAATTCGAGGACATCATTAATTAAAGTTAAAAGTTTGCGACCATTTGATAAAACCCGCTCAATATGTGCCAAACCAACTGCTGTATCTCTTATTTCCGATTTTTGAGATTGGCGTAAAAATAAGTCCGAGTAATTAATGATTGAGCTAAGTGGCGTTTTTAACTCATGTGCCAGAAGCGAAATATTTTCTTGATTCGCACTAACTAAACGCTGGAGTTCTTCGACAGTTAAAGTTAATTCACGCTGTACCTGTTGTAATTCGTGCAATCTTCCGTCAACATAACTCTCAAAACACTGTGCGATCGCAGAATCTACAACCGCATCAATCAAAGACATTGCCCGGAGAATTTCTTCTGGTGTTCCTAGTAACAGTTCTGCACTGACATGGGCAAGAATAGTTGTCCGTAATAAATGATACTCACGTACCACTTCTCTGGGGTCAAAATCTTGTTTTGCTCTAAGTGCCCCATGTTTGAAACTAGCTTGGGCAATTTTCTCAAAATCGCTTTCTTCATTTTGAGCTAATACTGTTGCTAATGCAGCTAGAACATCGGTAATATGGTTTAAAACACCCTTTCGAGTCAGGTGTTCAGTGCTTTTGACTTGTCCATCGCGAATCACCCGATCTACCCACTCTTGGGCAATAACATCAACTTTATCAGTAAGTAGTTGGCTAAAATCTTTCATTAAAAAGCTGGATAATATAATTTCTCAGCATACACTTTCAGAGAATAAATAAACAAGAGTGGGGGATATGGAATGAGTTCGATTTCAGTTGGATTTTAGTTTGATTTAAGTTAATTTTTATACTACTGATTTAGCAACTTAAGTTTTTATACTATTGGAATAAGGCAGAAGGGAAGAAAGGTTGCAAAATAAGTATTTTAATTTTTTTTAACTGGATAGTTATTTTAAGAACGGGTTAAAAATATACTTTTAAGAGTAAGCCACAAAATGAATCATCCTGTGTTGTCATACTGAGGAGCGATCCTGTGTTGTCATGCTGAGAGGGTGTTTATAAATAAAATTATGTCATTCTGAGGAACGAAGAATCTAGGGTTTGCGGCATAGTTTAGAGATGCTTCACTACGCTATCGCTACGTTCAGCATGACAAATCAAGGTTTTTGCCGAATTTATAAACACCCTCTGAGGAATCATCCTGTGTTGTCATGCTGTAGCTTGCTACTTTCAGAAGCCGCTTGCGCGTCTACCCGCAGGGTGGAACGTTCGCGTAGCGTGACTCAGGCATCTTCGCGAGATTCTACCCTACGGGAACGCGTAGGTAGCGCGAACGTTCCTGAGAATGACATTGGGCATTTCTTTCTGTGGAGTTCTCTAAATAAAGTAAATAAATAAAGTAAAAATCTTTTAGATGCTACCCTCCATCAGCATGAAAAAAGTCTATATTCTATCCGTTTTTAGTATAACCAAACCCTTAATAATGAAATTAATTGTTCAGTATCTACTGGTTTTGTAATGTAATCAGAAGCTCCAACTTCAATACATTTCTCTTTATCACCCTGCATTGCTTTTGCAGTTAAAGCAATAATTGGTAGAGTCTTAAATTGTGTTTGTTTACGTAGGTTGCGAGTTGTTTCATAACCATCCATTTCTGGCATCATGATATCCATTAAGACAATGTTGATGTCAGGATTTGCTTGCAGTACTTCAACCCCGTCTCGACCATTTTCGGCAAAAAACACCTGCATTTCATACCCTTCTAATAAACTGGTGAGTGCAAAAATATTTCGTACATCATCATCAACAATTAGAATTTTTTTATCTGCAAGTACTGGGTCAAAAGTGCAGAGACTTTCTAATATTTTCTGTTTAACTTGCGGTAAATTAGCTTGTACCCGATGTAAAAATAAAGCAGTTTCGTCAAATAATCTTTCTGGCGATCGCACATTTTTAATAATGATTGTTTCTGTGAGTCGTCGTAGTTTAGTTTCTTCTTTTTGGGAAAGTTCTTTACCAGTGTAGACAATAATTGGAATCTTGATCAGACTGGGTTGTTGTTTGATTTGTTCAATTAATTCAAACCCGTTGATATCAGGTAATCCCAAATCTAAGACAATACAGTCAACTTGATTTGCTTGTAAAAATGATAATGCTTCGGCTCCAGTTCCTACAGATGTACTTTGCACATCACCATTACCGATTAATTCTATAATACTATTAGCTTGCATCAGGTCATCTTCAATCACCAAAAGATTCTTGACTTTCCGCTCCACAAATCCTTTGATTTCAGTTAATTTCTCAGTCAAAACTTCTTTAGAAATAGGTTTTTGTAAATATGCGATCGCGCCAAAATTTAAACCCCGTTGTTCTCGATCGTCAATAGACATAATATGTACTGGAATGTGACGGGTTTCTGGATCGCGTTTGAGAATATCTAATACTGTCCAACCATCCATTCCTGGCATATTCACATCCAAAGTTATCGCATCTGGCTGAAACTTTTTTGCCAATGCTAAACCTTGTTTACCCCGCAAAGCGACAATAGCTTTAAAGCCTTGTTCCCTTGCCATTTCTAATAGAATCCGGGCAAATTTATCGTCATCTTCAATAATTAATAAAATCCGGTCTTCTAGTTGAATTATGTCTCTATCATCGGGAATTTCACTCTGGTATAAAATAAGAGGTGACTCGATTATTGGAGAAACTTTCCCTTGTCTAATTATCTCCACTGCTTCTGTTTGTACTAAAAGCTGCGGTAAAACTAGAGTAAAGATACTTCCCTGATTTAGCTTACTTGTTAACTCAATCCTTCCACCTAATAATTGAGCTAATTCGCGACTAATTGATAAACCTAAACCAGTTCCCCCATACTTGCGGCTAGTGGAACCATCTGCTTGTTGAAATGCTTCAAAAATGACTTTGTGCTTGTCAGTCGGAATTCCTATCCCGGTATCGCTGACAGCAAAATTAATCATATTTTCAGGTGCTACGCCAATTTTTAAAGTAACATTTCCCTGTTCGGTAAATTTAAAGGCATTCGCAAGTAAATTTTTTAATATTTGTTGTAAACGTTTAATATCTGTAGTGATTGATTTAGGTAATTGTGTATCTAATTCTATTTTAAATTTAAGTCCTTTTCCTTCAGCAATCTGTTGAAAATTTCTCTCTAAACTCATCTGTAAGTCAGTCAAAGTAACTTGCTCAATGTCTAATGATAAAGTCCCCGATTCAATCTTTGCTAAATCCAAAATCTCATTGATTAACTCCAATAAATCTGTACCAGCAGCATAAATAGTGCGGCTATATTCTACCTGCTTTTCTGTTAAATTACCTCCACCATTATCTGCTAATAATCTTGCTAATATTAGCAAACTATTTAGTGGTGTCCGTAACTCATGGGACATATTTGCCAGAAATTCTGATTTATATTTTGATGATACAGCTAACTGTTTGGCTTTTTCCTCTAAATCTTGTCTTGCTAACTCAATTTCTTGCTTTTGCTGCTCTAATAATTCGGCTTTCTCTTCTAATTTTTCGTTTAGTTTCTGTAACTCTTCGTTAGAATGTTTCAACTCTTCCTGTTGATTCTTCAACAGTACTTCTGAATTTTGCAAAGCCTTCGCTTGGTCTTCCAAAATTTGATTACTCTGTTGTAGTTCTTCAGTCAATTGTTGAGACTCCTCCAGAAATTCTTGAGTTCGGATATCAGAGAAAATCATATTTAATACAATCCCAATCGTCTCAGTAACTAGCTCTAAAAAATCTAAATGTACCTCCTGAAAAATTTGAAACGAAGCGAGTTCTATTATACCCGTCACCTGTTCTTCAAATAGTATCGGCAAAACAAGTATATTTAATGGAGTTGCTTCTCCCAAACCAGAACTAATCCGAATATAATCACTAGGAACCTGTGTCAGCAAAATTCGTTGCTTTTCGAGAGCGCATTGCCCTACCAATCCCTCACCCAATTTAAATTCATTTGCCAGATTTTTATGCCCTTTATAAGCATATCCACTAACTAATTTTAATACAGGTTCATCACCTCGAACATTAATTACGAAAAAAGCACCCTGGGAGGCTCCCACCAAAGGTGTTAAATAAGATATTATTAACCGTGTCACAGTCTCTAAATCTCTACTTCCTTGCAACCTTTGGCTAAATTCCGCAAGGTTTGACTGTAGCCAATTTTGCCGATCATTTTTCTCGATTGTATCCCGCAAATTGGCAATCATCTGGTTAAAAGTACGTGTTAGCAACCCAATTTCATCTTTGCGATCGCTTGTTGGTAAACTAACAGATAAATCTCCCTTCCCCAATGCTGACGCTATCTGAGAAAATCGACTGAGGGGTTTAGAAATATTGCGGGTAAGTATATAGCCAATTACAGCTAAGAGAATAAAAGATAGGAGAATACCATAAACAATAGTACTAAGTGTTAATCTAACTGCGGCTTTTACGTTATTAGAGAGTTGCAACAGTAGTTGGTTTTCCTCAGCTTCCATTTGCCGAGTGATTTGTGCAATCTCTTCTACTATTTTCGTTCCTTGGTTTGTGAGAATGAACTGCTGTGCTGCGTCAAAACCTTGATTTTTGCGTAGATTGATTCCGTTTTTAAGTCGTTCCAATCTTTGCTCGATTAATGGTTCTAAAAGCTTAAGTCTATTTTGTTGATTTAAGTTATCTGAAGTTTTATTTCGTAGTTCTTGCAACAGTCGCTCTGATTCTTTGGTGGCTATTTCGTATGGCTTGAGATAATAATTTTTTTCCGTAATTATATAACCACGCGCCCCGTTTTCGGCATTTCTAATTTCTAAAGTCAATGATTGCAGATGACTAAGTACTTGATAGGTATGCTTTTCCTTGCTTGAACTTGTAATCAGTTCGTTAATAGAACAGTAAGAAATCAGACCAATTGCCGTCAGTATTGCTAAACTTAAGGCAAAACTTGCTCCTATCTTAGTTCCTATTTTCAAACGATTCAGCATTAGAATTTATTATTTTTACTAGGTAATTTTGAATCAGGTAAAATTTTGTATTGACTGTGAATAGTATTAGTACATATTAATATAAAATTAAACATTCGTCTATCTCAAAATGATTTTATTTCTAAACAAGATTCTGGATTCCCAAATTTGTTGAAAAATCGAGAATCTGGCTACAGATTAATTTTTGATAAAAAAAAAGCTGGAAAATCCAGCATCTAAAAGAACTAATTTTTAGAAAAATTCAGATACTTAAACACTCACCTTAGCTTTTGACCAAATTCCATTCTCATCTTCGGCAAATTGTTGATGAATAGCTTCCCAAGCAACCTGTTCAGCTTTGGTTTCATCATTACTTTGCTCTAACACAGAATTGTAACGTTCAATGAATATTTTTTGTGCTTCTTCAGATAAATGCGTTAGCGAAGCTGACCGTAGGTATCACACTTCTGGAGATAAGTCTTCCGCACCATTGCAACGTCCAGCACAAGCACGAGGAAGTTGATTTTGCTCTTTGAAAACTGCTGAAATAGTACGTTCTGCTGTGGTATTAGACATTCTCTTGATTCCCCGTTTAAATTTTGCGATTTCTACGAATAAGTGAGATGGAATTTAATTTTTTATTTATGAATCACAAAAGCAAATTACTACATGTTATAAATAGTAGCATTGCTTACTTTTGCTACAGTTCCATCAATTATTTTGTGTACTTTTAGCAGGTGCTATAACTGCTTTCACAATTACAGATTTGACACCTTTAATTTCTTGTGCCAATTTCGTAATCTTGTTAAATTGTTGCTGAGTGGGAACGCTTCCAGTAACTGTCACAATACCATCTTTAGCTTCCACGACTAGGGCACTAGCAGGAATATTGGCTTCTAATTTGCTACGAACTTCACTCGCAACATCCTTGTTTGCTCTATTTACGGCTGCTCCTTGATTTAAACCATTATTACGTTGTTCCCGTGCTTTGATATCAGCATTTAATTGTCTTCTTCGAGTTTCACTAGTAGCATCTTCTTGTGATGATTGAGCTTCTTGTGCGTTGGGAACTTCTACATTATCTTTAGTAGAATCTGGAGCCACATTACTAGTTTTTTTAGCATCAGTACAAGCAACTAGTGAGATTAGCAAAATGCTACTTGTAAATAATGCGATCGCTTTTTTCATGATTTATTTTCCTCTGTGATTATCTAGTCACCTCATTAATCTCTTCTTCGGATTAATTGAGGTTAATAGATATTAATTAATTGTGTTAATTATTTGAGTGAATCAACAGGTAATTACACTGCTCGACGAGCTACCAAACCCCAAATAAAGATGAGCAACATCGCACCAAGAACTGCAAAAATTATGCTTCCTATAGACAAACCACCTACTGAAGCTGTTGCTGCTGCACCACTGCCCAACAGAACTTTACCTAAATAACCACCTATTAATGCTCCTAAAATCCCTAATCCAATAGTGGAGAAAATACCACCACCTTGACTTCCTGGATAAAGTAATTTAGCTAATGCCCCTGCGATTAAACCTAAGACTAACCAAGCAATTATACCGCTCATTTTAATTTCTCCTTTTTGGGTAATTTGTTGTGTATTTGGACTAGTTTATGTTTTTAATAATAAATTTTTTTCTCATATTTTTACTCTATCTAATGAACTAATCTCGAAAATCTTTGGATATTATCTTAAACTCAGTTATGAATCATTAGGAACAATCCCTAAGTCTTATTAAAATGTTAGCAAGAAAATTCTATTTACAAATACACCTTTCGATGTATAAACATTTATTTAATGGATAAACTATATACCTTAAGGAGGAATTATGTTTTTAATCGAATGGCACTAATACCAATTACTTGTGAAGCCGCACATTATTTCGATTCCTCTCAACCTCCCCTTACTAAGGGGAGGTGCCACAGGCGGTGGGGTTATTTTATGCATCTTCATATTAAAATGGCACTAAGATAAGCCGAAACTTTTATATAGCCTCGTTCCCAGGCTGGAGCCTGGGAAGGTATTCCCAGAGGCTCTGCCTCTTGTCAATTGGAGGCAGAACCTCCAAGGAGCGGTTCCCAGCCTGGAGGCTGGGAACCAGTCAGGGTCAGGGCTTTGTCTTAACTTAGTGCCATTCGTTTTTAATCCTCAGTCTTAAGAAGTAATAATATTCTCATAATTACGTTCGGAAGATAGAACTCAGAAAATATAAATCAGTTTAATCTATAGATATAAGTTGCTTGAGTTAGTTAAGCAATCAATAAGTTATCCAAATATTTACTAAACTAAGGGGAAAAATGAGTACTGAAAATAGAGCAAAAGCAGTTGCTAAAAATATTGAAGGCAAAATTCAAGAAGTAGTTGGTGAAGTTACTGGCAATCCTAATGATAAAGCTGAGGGTAAAGCAAAACAAGCGGAATCTCAAGCTCGTCATATTGCTGAAAATATCAAAGATGAAGTTAAAAAATCTTTGGACTAAGGAATCTGAATCAAATCAAATACAAATCTTGATTGTGTAGATTAAGCTTGGGTTCCGCGATGACGAAACCCAAGCTTATATATTAAAATTACTGGTATATTGTACCAGACAATTAATTAGCCAGGGATTATAAATCCCTGTCTAAAAGCTGAAGTTGTCTCAAAACGACTATATCAATTGGAAATATGAAAGCTTGTATTTTAGTCCTGTTTTAGAGCATGTTTGAAAAGTTTGGGAAGGTATAATTTGTCATTCTGAGTGGAGCTTTGCGGAACGTTTGCGAAGCGTGTCGCTTGCGACTCAGCGTTCTCGAAGAGTAGAATCTGGAGTTTAGCCCACATACTGAGATGCTACCCTGCGGGAAGTCTTTCGCCTACGTTCCACCCTGCGGGTAGACGCGCAAGCGGCTTCTGTTAAGTAGCAAGCTACAGCATGACATAGAAGAAGACTTTTCAAACAACCTCTTAGAGGACTTTCGTTATTAGACAGAGATTTATAATCTCTGCTATATTGATATATAAAATAATCTCATTAACCAAATCCTGTTTTAACTTTAGTTTTACTTTTACTTTTATTACTACTATTACTATTAACTTCCATCAGAGCTTCTTGAAATAAATTATGTAAATGTGTCGGTACACTAGCGATTTCTGGTAATTCTGGTTCTAGAGCTTTATTAAATTCTTCTAGGGTTGCTTCTAAATTTTTCTGTAAATCAAAGTCTTTTCTATTTAAAAAATCTTGTAATACTTTTTCTAATTCCACAGGATATTGATTAGCTAAACGATGCCAAATACTGATATTAATTTCTGGCTCATTTAGGTATTGACGGATTAATTTTTCGGCATTTTCGACGCTATGCCAATCAGTCGCTTCTAGCAAGTTTTTAAATGAGTGATAGTTTGTCAAAAAAATCTGTCCCCATCGAGGATGGGTAATCGTAGTCACTTGTTCTGCCTTTTTGAGGTGATTTGGCAGTTCAATATCAGGCATCACCATTTTAGCATTTTTACTACCTTCTAAAATTTGAGTAACTTCTTTAGCATCAACACCCATTGCGACTGCACTACTTATCATTTCTTCGCTAGAAATATCCGCTTCTTGCGCTAATTCTTTTAAAGATTTAGAGCTATCAATACCTGCTATTTCTAAACGATGCTGAGTTATAAATTGCTGAAATTCTTTTAATTTATTCTGTAGTTGATATCCAGATAAAGTAATTTCATCCCTTTTAAAAAAGTCAACAAAATCTTGATGATACTGTTCTACAGATAGCCATGCTTCTTCCAGTAATTCTGGAGCATCTGTGTAAAGATAATTTTTATAATTCTGCTTAAAATTACCAATTGCCACAGCTAGCTTGGGTTTACCCAATTTGCCCATGATGGTAATAGGAGCCGAAAACATCCATTCTCTATTAGTTATAGGAGCAATACGAGCAAGCAAAATTTCCCCATTTTTTAGTCTATTTAATAACTGTAACTCATCTAAACTTTTTGCTTTTACTATATAATTTTTAGCAGTCATCCAGTTCATTAAAGCACAACCATCAGCAAAAATTTCAGTCACAGCAAATAAACCAATAAAACTCTTATGCCAACTATTAATAAGATTGCGATCGCACGCTGGCAATTCTGGTTTATTTTCTAAAAATAAATCAATTGGTGTTTTCTCTCCAAGCTTACCTTCAGTCAAAAACATATCCAATATCATCTCATTATTTGTGGTAACTTGAGATTTGGATAGTTTAGATGATTTATCTGCATAAAATGCTTCGAGACTAGTTGCTAAATCACCTTCTGCATCCAACACAAAATCAAGTAATTCTTTCTTTAATTGTTTAGCTTTTTCTAAAATTTCTTCCACAATTATACCTCTATTAATTAATTTGCTATTTTCATACTATTTGAAGTAAAAAGTTAAAAATAATACGTTGTTTCCCACATGAGTTTAATTCCAGCTTTTTTTACCATGCTAACTAAGTTGTTATATTTGTGATTATTTAATTGCAATTAATAAATACATCAAAATTGCTAGAGATAGTTATGAATTTATTATCCCTATATTTTATAT
>NZ_NTFS01000569.1 GCF_002289455.1 Brunnivagina elsteri CCALA 953 | reverse complement strand
ATCTATAGCAATCCTAAATCATATTATTAAGGCAGGCAGGGATGCCCATCCCATAAGAATTATAATAATTTAGATTATATAATTTAAATGCGGAACACTTTGCAACCTATCATTAGGGACTTACATAAAATACAGCACTTCCGGCTATTACACAATATAGTTGTTATCTTCAGTTGCCTTCTAATCATGGCTTTCAGCTTTGAGCATGTACCTCATAGCTGCCGGAAGTGCTGTATAATATCCCAATTATAGACTCATCAATTGTATGATTCATCAGTTAGGGTAGGGAAACCCTACCCCTACAATAGTTTGGGATAATTTATTTATTGGTATTTCTATAAACTAAACCTTAAGCTATTAATAGGATATTATTAATATACCAGTTGTTTAAGTTGTATTTATATTTAAAATATTGGCTTTTCAAAAAATAGTAATGAGATAAAGAAATCAATTACAAAAATGGCAACCCAAGAGCTGACAACTGCTGCTGTTGCTGCTTCTCCAACTTGCTTAACTCCTCCTCTTGTGCTAAGTCCCCAATTACAACTATTAACTGCTACAATTATCCCAAATAGGAAGGATTTGGTAACAATAACGAATAAATCTGATGGTACTAAAAATACTCTAATTGATTCTAAAAAGACTTCTGGGGTAATTTGATAAAACTGGAATCCAACAAGAATTCCACCTAATACACCCACTACTAAAGCAAACATTGTGGCTATTGGAACCATGATACCGCAAGCAATGACTCTGGGAACAACTAGATAATTAATTGGGTCAGTTCGCAACATATAAAGTGCATCTATTTGTTCGCTGACTTGCATTGCACCTATTTCCGCAGCGAATGCAGAACCCACTTGTCCAGCGATAATACTAGCTGTTAAGATGGGAGCTAATTCTCGACAAAATGCTAGTGCAAAAGCTCCTCCGACAGTATCCACAGCCCCAAATTTGGCTAATTCTCTTGCTGTTTGGATTGTGAAAATCATGCCAGCAAAACCATTTACAAGTAGAACTGGTGATAGTGATTTTGGTCCTGCCGTCACCATATGTTCCATTATTTTACGATCGCAAGTTTTTCCTTGGATAAAACGCAGCCAAACTTGACCAAAAAGCAGCAAAGTAGTCAAAAATTGGACAAAACCTGATGGCTTTGTATGTTCTTTTGGTTGCAATTTTACCGTCATCACTACTGGGTATTTTTGCAATCATATTAACGCAAATTTGAGTTTTCAGAGACGTTTTCGGAGAAGCTCTTTATCTTGGGACAATTACGGTGTTCTAATAATTACTCCGTAATTGTCAAGTAGCCTGATTCACTCACAATTAATACAACTTAGAGCAAATTAATGAGGGCAAACAACCGTTTGCCCCTACTGGGAAATTATGTAATCGTTAGAATTGAACAAAATCAAAAAATTAACAAAACTACATAGTTGCTTTGGTTTGAATTAACCAGTCTGGGTCATTTGCGGCTATTTCCTTAGCGGTTGTATCTCCAAGCTTTTCCAATGAGATTAAAACAGCATATTTTAAGTCCCAAATTGGACTTTTTAAGCAGTTGATTAATTCGGGGATGGCACGTTTATCTCCTAATTCTCCGAGAGCGATCGCACATGCTCCACGGGATTTTTGAAATTGGGGTTCACAATTGTGGAGGTTTTCTGTAAATAATTCATAAGCAGGTGCATATTTTAACCAGCCTAGTGTTTTAATGACGTGGTAGTGAGCGCCATAATGATTAAATGCCCTATCTGCATAGGTTGTCATCAGTGCTGCTGGTGCTTCTTGGGGGTAAGCTTCAACTAAGGTTTTTGTGGCTAAATAACATCTGCCAAAGTCGGTTTCGTAGAGTTCCTCAATGGCGAAATTGAGTGCGGGGATTACGTCATATTCATGCACCAAATCTAAATCCTGGGGATTATCCCACAGTACTTGTTCTAAAGATGGTTGAATCTCTGCAAAGCTAATTTCTCCATTCCTAACTCCTGCATCTGCCAACATTCGCAAAGCACGCAAGCGAAAAACCAGAGAAACTGGACATTTTGCGATATTGGGAATCGCTTTGTAATAACGGGAATCGATTAAATCTTGGATGCAACCTCGACGTGCATTGATGCTTGTACTTTGTAACAATGCCATTACTTTTGATATTTCCGAATAATCCCCAGTGAATCTACAAACTGTTGCGATCGCGGCACTACGGGTTGGTTCGTCGGGTGCGTTGGTAAATTTTTTGACTCGTTCTAATGCGGGTTTATAGTCAGCGTTGGCAAGTGTATGAATAATGACTCGATGAATTTGTCCTTCTTTATCAAGTAACTGCGCCACATCTTCGAGTATTTCTGGTTCTTTTACGCCAATTTCCCCGATTGTCCATACTGCATTTTCAACGGTATAAATATCATCATCTTGGAGACATTTTTGGATTACGGGTAATGCTGATGCTGCTTGCAATCGTCCCAAACTTTCCACTGCTTTGCGTCGAACGATTCTTTCGTCCAATTCTTCGGGGTTGCTAGTTTCGATGGCACGAACTAAAGCTGAAATCGATTGTTCTGTGGGAAAATTAATTAAATGGGAAACGGCAATATATTTCTCCGAAGGGTCTTCAAGTTGGTCAAGGGGAGTGTCTATAATTGCGATCGCTTGTTCTTCTGTCAGTCTAAAGATGTTAAAGAAGCGCTTATCCATGTGTTTTATATGTTTTTAACTCAGGAAGGTTGAGAAGGAGTCTTTATATATATCTAATATTCTATCTGTATCTATTGCATAGTTTTTAACCATTTACCAAGTATTTACAAGTAAATACTTGCATCTCAAAATTCAAAGTTATCTATCACAAAAGTTGATTAGGAACATATTTTCGATACAATTAAATATATTTCGTAATATTTTTTATCTTTTAGTTTTTTAAGCAAAAAGTATTATGTTAGCTAGGATTTGCTACGAGATATCACATCTTTATTTATCTCACGCAGAGAGAAGTTGGCGGTGTTGGATTGCGTTAAGCAGCATTAAAACAATTCGCAATTATGTTTTGTAACGGGGATTTTACCCCGACACAAAACACGCTGCCCTTCTATTACTGGGGAATTAAACCCCCCAAGCTTATTAAAAACTAATGTCTGGCAAAGTATTAACTGTTTTTTATTTTCCATAATGTCTAAAAG
>NZ_NTFS01000568.1 GCF_002289455.1 Brunnivagina elsteri CCALA 953 | reverse complement strand
TCAATTGCCAAACATTGTTTTGGTAGTAAATTTAAATCAGGATACAGTTGATTAAGGGATTGAACCGCAAAGCGATAACCATCAGGTTCGGGTTTACTCGTAGTAATATCATCCCCAGCAATAATCACCGGAAAATATTCTTTTAATTTAGATCGTTCTAATACCAATTCGATTCCTTTGCGAACTGCACCACTAACTAAACCTAGTTTCAAATCCTTAGAACGTATTTGAAAAATTAAGTCATCTAAACCAGTAAATAAAGGTAGTTTTTCTAACTTTTCAATTTCTTGGATATATAATTGAGCTTTCTTAAAAACCAATTGTTTAATATAATCTTCACCAATAACTCTACCACGACTATTTAACAAATCTCCCAAGCAAACTCTATCACCACGTCCCAAACAAGCTTTTTCAAACTCACCAGGTTTTAATCCCGTAACATTTTCACCAATTAAAATTTCCTCAACTAATCGTTTGTGAATTGCTTCATCATTAATAATGACACCATTAAAGTCAAACAAAACTGCTTTTAAACTCATTCTATTTTAGATTTTGGATTATTGTAAAACAATGATAAATACTCAGTAAATAATAGCTATAAATAAAACGGGATTGCTAAATTGACAGATAAAATATTAATTACTCTCTGCGCCTCTGCGACTCCGCGTGAAGCTATAATCTAAATTAGCAACACCCTAAAACGTAAAATTCCAAATTATTATTTTCAAATGCAGGAGAAGGAAAACCCTGCAAATTCCCATCATCTAACTTATTAGGTACATATTGCCTCACATTTTGAACCTGAATATTATCACCAGAAATCGGTTTTACACCACTTGTAACTTGATTCAACCACCACACATCTTGAGTTTGTACAGCTTCAAAACCAGCAGTACCCATCCATGCATCAGTACTACCTGCACCATACTCACTAATATATGGTTCCTCAAAAACATTATTCAACCATTCCGTTTGACGTAGTGTCTTTTGATTCCCATCCAAAATCAGTATTTGCCCACCAGTTGTCAGTAAGCGGTAAGATTCCCGTAGAATATTCTGTGCTACATCAGTTGGTGTCTCGTGAAACAACAACGAAGCAGTTACTAAATCGAACGATGCATCAGGAAATCCAGTCTTCTCCCCATTCCCATGTCGCCAGCTTACATCTAAACCTGCTTCTATAGCCTTATGTTCTGCTCTCACTAGCATATATGGTGATAAATCCAAACCAATCACCTCCGCATCGGGAAATGCCTTTTTCAGCATTAACGTAGTCGAACCCGTACCGCAACCTAAATCAAGAATCCGACGTGGTTTTACCTTCACAGCATCAATCAAAGCTTGTCTAACCCAACTTTCATTGGGAGGTAACACATACTGGGTAATCGGATCGTAAGTAACCGCAGCACTAGAAGTCAGATATCCACCCTTTATACCATGAAAATTCTGGCTACTGTAGTACGTTGGGGTAACTACATCTGCACGTTGAATGCGATCGCACTCTCTCTCCCAATCCACACTTTCACTGTATCTACGTAATGCTTCTTCATCAATTAACAAACGTACTAAAGGTGACAAAAAACGCTCCCAAATACTATCCTGCCCTATTCCCATAGTCTTTTCTGGCTCCGTTTTGTTACTTTCATGACAGTCATTTCCTTACAGATTGTAACGGAAATTGCCAAATTTTGCTTTGACTAAGTTTGCATATATCTTGATGTTGACATCTCTTACATACTACACATATAATACAAGAATAATTGAACCAGATTAATTTTTGACGTGCGATCGTACCCAGAATATTGGGTAATTACGTTATGTTCCTAATTAAGAAGTTCCATCGGAACGTCTCTACTAAAATATAAATTATGGCTTACGAAAAATTAGAAATTTCTACAGAAATACCTGTTTTCTCTTGGGCAAATCATCCTTTAAAACATGATGAAATCAAGATGGCAAAAAATGTTGCCTCATTACCTTTTGTTTTTAAACATGTTGCTTTAATGCCTGATGTCCATTTAGGGAAAGGTGCATTAGTTGGCTCAGTCATTGCCACTAAAGAAGCTGTAATTCCTGCGGCTGTCGGTGTAGATATTGGTTGCGGAATGGCTGCCATTAAAACACCATTTACAGCCGATAAACTTGAAGGCAAACTAAAGAAAATTAGATTGGAAATTGAAGCAGCAATCCCTACTGGCTTTAGTGAAAATAAAGAAATTGAAAGAACAGTAACTAACTGGCAAAAATGGCAAGAATTTAAAGATTTACATTCTGGAGTTCAGGATTTAGAAACTAAAGCATTACGTCAAATGGGTTCCCTTGGTGGGGGTAATCATTTCATCGAAGTCTGTGTTGATACTGAAAATAAAGTGTGGCTGATGCTACATTCAGGGTCGCGAGGCATTGGGAATATCATGGCACAGCGACATATCAGTACTGCTAAAGAACTGGCGAAAATGGCAGAAATTAAGTTACCAGACCCAGATTTAGCTTATTTTGTCACGAATACACCCGAATTTGCTGCTTATTGGCATGATTTGCAATGGGCACAGAACTATGCACGAATGAACCGTGATGTAATGATGGTACGCTTTAAGCGGATTGTCGAAAAGCACATTGCAGGTGGAAAACCAACAAAACCATTGCTGGAAGTCAATTGTCACCATAATTATGCTGAAAAAGAAGTACATTTCGGTGAGGAAGTGTACGTAACCCGTAAAGGTGCGGTTCGTGCTGATACAGGAGACTACGGTATTATTCCCGGCTCAATGGGTGCAAAATCGTACATTGTTAAGGGTAAAGGTTGTGCTGATAGTTTTTGTTCTTGCAGTCATGGAGCGGGACGGTTACTATCAAGAACTAAAGCAAAAAATACCTATACTCTTGATGATTTGATTAAGCAAACTGAGGGTGTTGAATGTCGTAAAGATGAAGATGTATTGGATGAGATTCCTGGTGCATATAAACCAATCGAGCAAGTTATGAAAAATCAAGCTGATTTAGTGGAAGTGGTAGCGACATTGAAGCAAGTTGTATGTGTTAAAGGTTAGACTTTCTTATATAGCGGTTCTCGGTTGTAAGCTGTTCCGCATTTAAATCATATAATCTAAATTATTATAATTGTTGTGGGGTGGGCATCCCTGCCTGCCCTAATATATAATTTAGGTGCTTTTTAGCTTA
>NZ_NTFS01000567.1 GCF_002289455.1 Brunnivagina elsteri CCALA 953 | reverse complement strand
TTTGTTCTTACCCAATCATCTTCATCCTGCAAAGTGATAATCAATGGTTCCACAGCAACTTTAGCTTTTTGATGAAAACAACCCAACGCAAAAGCTGCACTAGCACGAACTTTTGGTGATGTATCTTGCAAAGTTGCAATTAATGAAGGAATTGTTTGAGCTTCAGCACCAATTTTGCATAGAGATTCAATAATACTAACGCGAATTCCCACATTTTCATTCTGCAAAATCTCTATCAAAGCTGGAACAGCAGCTTCCGCAGCAACACCAATATTCCCTAAAGTGATAATGCTATTGTTACGTAATTCTGGTTTTTCCAAAGCAGCAATCAAAGCCGAAACTGCACTATTAGCTTCATTTCCCATTTGCGATAAAGTAATAACAGCATCCGAATAAACTAATGAATCTATAACTTGTACTTTTTTGACCTGTAATTGTTTTATTTGTAGTTTTTTGAAGAAGAGCGATCGCAATGGTTTCACAAGATTTTTCATCAACCTTCTTGCTCCATGATGCTTTTATTTTCAAGGTTATTCAGCTTGCTAGATAACAGTTTTAGTTCAAAACAAATGTGATTTATTTACAATTACGAAATAATATCTGATTTTTTTGAGCTTTAGCTTTAGCCTTACCTTTATAAGTCCTATTTCTCAGTTTTATCTAGCTTGTATCAAATTCAGAACGCGAGACTGCTGATTAATTTGATTAACTAGAAATCATCTATTACAACTTGATGTAAATAAACTAACCATTTATCTAGCCTGAAATCCTTGCGAATCAATAATTATTCTCAAGCTATATTTTTTATTCTCAGTTGCGAGTTTGTGTCGTAAGTATAAAAGCTTAAAATAATATTTTTGATTGCTTTTTACTGAGTAAGTTTATCTCTGACTAAAGAAAATATAGCGTCTGATATTAATACAGTTTCAAAATTCAAATTACGGAAAATTTATTAAAAAAGATTACTACATTCAATATTTATCAAATCTTCTGATTTTCTGTACCGAATAATACATTTTGCTGGCATAAATTATAACATAATGCTGCGAACTGCGAACAAATTAACACTCGACTAATATACAACTCCTCTCTCCTTATTGAAGCTACAGTTTACACAGAAGCTGATGTCTGAAGTTCCTTTCATATCCCGGAAGTTATTCCCCCTAACCCCCCTTTTCCAAGGGGGGAAATAAAAATCTAGTACAGCTTGGCGTAAATATGCCTAGCATTTAGGGCTTGAATTTAGTCCTCTTTTAGAGGACTTTCGCTATTAGCCAGAGGTTTATAACCTCTGGCTCTGACTTATATTTGGGGTTTCTAAATGCTGACATCTAATAGTACGTTTGAACTACAACGATGTCAAGCTTGGGGAGAAAATTGCAATTCCCTTTCCAAGTCATCATCGAACTAAAGTGGTATTAGTTTTTACATAAATACATAGCTTTGGGATTAGTTTTTAACCAACCCTGTAGGTAATGCTTTCTTGACAGAGTAACACTACAATTTGTGGTATTTGGAATTTTGAGGAACTCGCAATCTAACAGCAACAACAATGTTATTTAGCGGTTGCGAATTATGAATTCCCATCAAAAAAGTATCAATGTTGACAGCTTTTTTTTGAGAGTCTGTCAAAATCCGTAAAAACTGTGCTTAACGTTGTAAGCAGTTATTGCAGTTGTCAATATTACACTTATCGAACAAAAGGAGAATATGTATGGATAATACCGCAGGTCAAATGATATGGAAGCTACCAGGTTCCTCTGAATGCGCTTTGCATCTTAGAGCATGTTTGAAAAGTTTAGGAACGTATAATTTGTCATTCTGAGTGGAGTTTTACGCAACGTTCGCGTTCGCGAAGCGTGTCGCTTGCGACTCAGCGTTCTCGAAGAGTAGAATCTGGAGTTTAGTCCACATACTGAGATGCTACCCTGCGGGAAGTCTTTCGCCTACGTTCCACCCTGCGGGTAGACGCGCAAGCGGCTTCTGTAAGTAGCAAGCTACAGCATGACATGAAAGGAGACTTTTCAAACAACCTCTTAGACGTAGCGAATCAGAACCTTGGCAACCTTACCAAGAGTTTCCAGAATACTTTTTACCCGATCCACCAGGATTTTCTGAAGGTTACGCGACTTTTTTAGCCTTGCTCAAGAAAAACTGGCAGTCGGTGTAAACAACCTTTAAATACGTCAAACAGGCATTTTTTAGCCTACACAAACTGCAAGTTCTAATTAAAAGACTATAGCTCCCACTATTGATTTAGAATAAACTAAACATTTTTTAATGTTAAAATTTGTAATCATATCAGTGAGGAGCTTGACCAAACTTGGGCTTCATGCTCGTATCTGAACTGAAAGAGGATAAGACTTCATGACAACACCCCCACAAATTGCACAGTACGCTATAGAATCGTTAGTAGAAAGTTTTTTTCGAGAAACAGAAGGCAATTGGCGTTCTGAACGACGTTATTACACCCTCAAGAGTGGCGAAGTTGAAGAGGTTGTTAGTGAGATTACGATCGCATTTTTGCCTAAAGGAAGTGCAGAATTGGTTCAATTGGCACAAAAGCATGAGTTAGCTGATACAAATGCTTTGGTTTGTGGTTCTCAAGTGACTTGGATAAGTAACTATTCCCAACCAGGCAGAAAACCAGTGACGGGTTCAACGGTGTTTGGGATTCGGGAAAATATTTTGTATCGCGATCGCGGTTTTGCCACGTCGAAACCTGTTGCTGCGGAATATTTGATGCGTGAGGCAAAAACTATGCATTTGCGTACAGAATATGGTGGTTCGGCATTTGAGGAGGAGATTAAGTTGATTGGTACGAATTATCGCACTCGTCAGACGATTATTTCCCGTGCTGGTGAAGAAATCATGATTGGGCAGTATTTAGAAAGACGGGTTATGTCCTAATAACTGATTGTATATTTATCCTAAAATTATTTGACTCTAAACCCTTCTCGCAACTTGCGGGGAGGGTTAATTTTCGTTATAGGTAGGTCATTACGTCAGAGAACGCAATTCATCGTGTCTATTTACACTCATATATAGAATTACGTAGATTTTGCATGATAAATATATAATTTTCATAAAGTGATTATCAGCAAAAACCCATATTATTCATACAACAAGATAAAGAGATAATGAATGAAGTTTATTCTTGGGAATAAATAATTTTAGAGATGTATAAT
>NZ_NTFS01000566.1 GCF_002289455.1 Brunnivagina elsteri CCALA 953 | reverse complement strand
GCGTTCGCGTTTAATTTCCCTTTACTTTCTCATGATTTATTTATCTTTCTTGGAAGAATAAAAACTGGGATGTACCCTATGAGTACTTCTATATGTTTTACTTATCTATTAGGGTAAATTTCCTTTCCTAGTATATTCAAGAAGCATGACTCGACAACAAATACATGTCAGCAAAGAGAAAAGAATGAAAGAGAAAAACTTTTTCCCTTTTCCATCGCAAATAGCAAGTTAAAACAATACTCCTTAATAGATACCTATTAAGGAGCTGATTAATTCGAGTACAAAAGACCCAACCTGAATAATAATTGATTAAAAATCGTCCACAAGCTGACTGAGACGGCTGATTACAGGGTCAACCTCTTGAGAAGGAGCGTAAGAAATAGGCGTATTGCTTACGTTAACTGTAGATGCAGGAAGGGATTGGTTTGGAGTTACTTGGACAGAAACACCAGTAGTAATTGCGATCGCTAACTGAGCAACCTGCTGGCTAACTTGCATTAACTGGCGTTCTAACAAATCCAAGCGATTCGATTCCCTAGCATAAAAACGCTCCTCAAGGTCAGCCACTTGACGATGTAAATCAGCAATTCTCGGTTCACCAGCACCATTAGTAACAGTATTAGGGTTATTAACTGGGTTATTAATGGGTAATGGTGTAGAGCTTGCAGTTGGTTTTGGTGCAGGACGTACCGATTCTGGCACACACAAAGCTTGCCATAAAGCATCTTTACAGAGGTCGCTGAACGATTGATTGGGGTTTTTTTCCAAATGGCTTTCGATCAGCGCAAGCAAACTTTCGTCAGCGACCCCTGGATTGAACGTAATCGATTTAACTTCTTTCTTTGACCATTGGAACATCAGTTTTAAGCCTTAGCGGAGCGATTGGATAGCTGTGCTTCTCCATAAATATACTGCCCCAAGGCATTTGCTTGACGTGATGGAGCTGCTAAATGGGCATTAATTTTTGCTTCTTTTAGCAGTCTTTGCATATCTTCCCAGAAAAACTCACCACCACCACCAGTAAGAATCACATCGGTAACACGTTCGGGTATCCATGCGAGGATGCGGTTACAGATTTCCCGTGAGAACATTTCGATCAGGTTTGGCAAGAAATCATCAAGGTTGGTGGGTTTGCTTGCACCACGAGGACGGTAGAAGCGATCGCCTTTGGGACGGTTCACTGATGAAATCAATGACAGGGATTGGGCATCGGAACCTTCGATTTCGGCTGCGACCAATTCATAAAACTTGTTCATTCCGAATTCTTCACTCTTAGAAGCACCGCGAGCAAAGCGGAAATTATCAACCATCAAGCAGTCAATTGTTTGATGTCCAATATCAACAATTGCGACGGAAACTTTGGTAAAATCAGCAGTGTTTGGTCCCTTTTTGGGTTGAGCTTCACACCACAGCAAACTACCATAGCCTTCGGGCATTATCCAAACTTTAGTCACGTTCAAACTAACATTCTCACCACGGAAACTCATCACGTGGGGACCACTAATTTGGCTCATCAACTGATTTTTTTCGCGCTCGAACTGCTCTTGGGAGTGATAAGGCAAACTCAGTACGACAGAAATCTCGTCTTTAAGTTTGAAGTAACCAGCACAGCCTAAAACCTTTGCCAATGCATCTTCTACTTTTGATTGACCAACACCGAGATTTGCGCCAAAATCGGCTGCTAGTTGACCGATCGCATAACCACTACCTTGGAATTCCATCCACAAATCCATTAATGGATCGGTTGCACGAACTTCAAAAACTCCACTGCGTACTTCTTCCATTGTCATTTTCTTGACATTGGATGGGATGAATACAACGTTGTTTGGTTCGCGACTGACGGAAGTTTTTGTTGAGGTTCTTCCTAAGTCAACGCTGAGAATGTTTTTACCTGCACCATTACCACCTGGTTTGGGAACAGTATTCATCGGATTTGCGTTCATTGGAGTTGATGCCGAAACGCGATTCATGGGTATGGCAGCAGCGTTCATTGGAGTCGCTGCACTGATTGGGGAAGAGTTGTTAGGTTGGTCTGTCATGAAAGCTCCTAGTGGTTACTTAGCTTAAACAAATTATCACGCCCATCTTACAAAAATACGAGTACTAAAAAATGCAAGTACAAGAAATTTGTCAATTCGTCAAATGTAGCTAGAAATGCGCCAAAAACTATCAAAGACTAGCGTAAAAAATTGTCTTTGTCTATTTCGCGCTTTATATTAACTGATAAATTGGGTGAAAAAAATCACAGGATTTAAAACTGGTTTGAATAGCTCAAATGCCTGTTTGTGGTGACTGAATAAATTCAGTTGCGACTGCCTTTTACCTTTTTCTGCGCTTTTGTCTGCGCTTAAACGTCCAAAAACCGAATGCCAGTAACAAACCTGCCAGCACAATTTTGGATACGGGGGCAAGGTACTTATCCACCAGTTCATATTGGCTACCTAATGCGTATCCTGAGTATGTTAGCAAACCTACCCAGAGTGCGCTACCCAAAGTTGTATAAAATAGGAATGGAATTAGGGGCATATTACTAATTCCGGCGGGAACAGATATTAAAGTTCGTATTCCCGGTACAAGTCTACCGATGAATACTGCTTTAGTTCCTTGACGGTTGAACCATTGGCTGGATTTGGTAATATCGTGACTCGATACGGTTATCCACTTGCCGTACTTGTCAGCGAGTTGTTTCAAGCGTGGTTCCCCAAGCATTTTTCCTGGGTAGTACCAAACTAGTCCACCTAAAACTGAGCCAATCAATCCTGCCAAAAATACCCCGAATATATTCAGTGGTTCGACATCAGGTGGTAATTTACCTAAAGCTTTGACTGCTGCTACTGCTTTTTCATTGGCAGTAAAGCCAGCTAAAGGCATAATTAATTCTGAAGGTATGGGTGGAAAGAGATTTTCCAGGAACATCATTAAAGCTATTCCCACGTAGCCCAAGGAGTAGATGATTTGAGTGACGTTCGTTATAATCCAATCAGACATTCAGTTAATTCCCGGAACTTTTAAGCTGCATCAATAATCATTTCAACGATTTTCCCTGAACATGCGCGATCGCAAACACATTTCTCACAAACAAATAAGGCAGTCCCTATAAAGTTCGTACAGTACCAAGTATAAAAATTGGCATTGGTGTATCTACAGCGATTTTGTCGAAGTAGTGTTTTGAAATGCAGATGAATGCTTAACCCATCTGTATTTCACTCTCATAAATTAATACAA
>NZ_NTFS01000565.1 GCF_002289455.1 Brunnivagina elsteri CCALA 953 | reverse complement strand
AAACTAATGTCTGGCAAAGTATTAACTGTTTTTTATTTTCCATAATGTCTAAAAGTGTAGTTATATCATTTTTGTAATTATTAACCATTCCGATTTTCTCTCTGAAACCCATGCAACAAATTTTCTGCCTTCCAATCTAAAGAATGTTTGGTATTGGCTCTTTTCTTTGTATTCTATAATATGAACAAATCTATTTCAACTTTTATGCAATTCTATTAACGATTTTCCCTCGTCACTCTAATGAGAAAGCGTAAAGCTTCATTTACAGCTTGAGAATTGGGAAAAACTTCTGCAACATCTGGTTCTAAATAAACTGCTAACCTTTGAATATTCTTGCGATAGCTTTCAATTTCTTCTATATTTTGGCTTGTTCTTGATTGTATAGTGATAGAGCCTGTTGATATTTTTGCTGTTCATTCAAATACGTTTGTAGGACTTACGCACTGTACAAACGAATCATCTTGTGTATCAACGTAAATACGTTGTTTCAGGCTTTTATAAACCCACTTTAGTTAATTGCGATCGCTTGGTGGGAAGCCGAAAAATCAAGGTCAAAGCGCTGAAAACCATACCCCTTATTTTGATTTTTCTGTCAATGCGTAAGTCCTAGTTTGGTAACTTTTTGCGGCACGTTCTTTTAACTCATTATTCTCATTTTGGTAAGCTTCGATTTCTTGTTGAGCTTGAGTAACTGCTTCTTCGTTATCCTTAGCTTTTTGTTGCCATTGATCGCGTTGGGCACGAATAGTTCCCAATAACAGTTGTAAATCGCGAGGGGGAATTGGTTCTGGTTTCCGCGATCGAGGATTATTAATAGCATTGTCATCATCAGAACTTTTACGCTCTGCTCTCCGCATAGTCATATCATGTGTTACAAGTATTACTTACTATCTTATTACAATATTTAAAAATTTTTATACATAAGTACATTCAGTGTATCCGGAATAATTGAGAAATAATACTTACTACAACTTACGAGAGGAGCTATCTTTGACCATTGCACTTCGACTAAAATAGAATAAAATACTTAATTAGGACTGAATTTAATATTTAATTCAATACTGATTCTATGATTAACCTAGAAAATATCCATCCTCTCACAGACTTCAAACGCAACGTCAAGCAGTTTATAGAACGCATTAAAGCCACAAAATCTCCCCTTGTACTGACAGTCAACGGGAAAGCTGAGATTGTCATTCAGGATGCCAGTAGCTTTCAGGAAATGATGCAACGCTTAGAAAATTCGGAAACAGAAGTACGCAAACTCAAGTTAGAAGCATTGCAGCGCGATATTGCTTTGGGTGTCGAACAGTTACAGAATGGGGAATATACAGAATATGATGACGAATCTTTGCCAAGTTTACTGCAAACTATTAAAAAACTAGGACAACGCAAACTTAGTCAAGAGCAAGCTGAATGAATCGCTACAAAATCTCTCAATTTGCAGAACAAGACTTGGAGGATATTTGGGTTTACCTTGCCCAAAATAATCAAATTGCAGCTGATAAACAGATTGCTCAAATTTTAAGCCGTTTGCCGATGTTAGCTCAGTTTCCAGATATGGGTACAATGCGAGATGATTTACCTGCTCAACTCAGAAGTTTTCCGATAAAGCCTTATATTGTGTTTTATACCAAGCTTGATGAGTGGTATTGAAATAGTTAGAATATTACATCAGTCAAGGGATATTAATAGTCAATTTTAGATTATATCTAGAAACTCGATATTCCTAGAAGAAGCGGCTACAGCGATCGCATTTAAGATTTAATAAGGAATCTATTTTTTGTGCGCGATCGCACTAGCAAGAAGATGAATGTGATATTTCTGGGAGGATTTGTGAATGCGATCGCGCATTCATTTGGTTGACCTAATAATGGCGGAAGGGCGGAAACAATGTCCTTCAGGACGATCGATAAACCTATGGCTTATAGTGATTTCAAAACTGTTGGCTCCGTAAAGTCTGCCTTCGGACTGACCACGATCGAAGATGTGCAGTTTTTAACGAATGTGGTTCCGGTGAAACCGGGCGAAATCCTGACGGCGATTTTGGCGGAGAATCTGCCATTAGCGACGGCGAGTGGTAGTGAGAAAGCGCGATCGGAGTTAATAATTAGCCCGGTTTTGGTGGAAGTCAGGCGACAGCTCGATCGAAAAATTGGGCTGTTTTCCGGTGAAGATTTTACGGTAGATATAGAAGCGAAACTCAGTGGATGCTGTGATTTTTTGATTAGCCGATCGGCGGAACAACTCGAAATCGAAGCACCAGTTATCGTGTTGATTGAAGCAAAACAAGCAGATTTGAAATTGGGGTTGGGGCAGTGTATTGCTGAAATGGTTGCGTCTCAACGGTTTAACCAATCGAAGGAAAAGCCGCTCCCCGTGATTTATGGCTGTGTTTCTAGTGGGATACTGTGGCGGTTTCTGAAGTTGGAAGGAACCGTAGTGAAGATCGATCTCACGGATTATGCGATTACTCCAATCGATCGGATTTTGGGTTACTTGGTGTGGATGGCAGCAAAAGGTTGATTGTAGTTTATTTTAGGTTCGTTGTGCTTTGCTTTACCCGAACTACGCAGAATTGCGATAAGCAAAGCTTAACGCTGGAAGCGTATCGCGTTATGATTATAAAGTGAGCTTTCCAGTTCTCGTTATTTAAATCTTTTTCTCAAATATCTATAAATTCCATACTCAATGATGAAATTCCAGGTAATTTTTACTTTCGATTCCGAATACGAAGGATATGTTGCGGAAGTTCCTGCATTGCCAGGTTGTGTCAGTCAGGGAAAAACACTAGATGAAGCTGTGGAAAATATTAAAGATGCGATAAAAGGTTATTTATACGTGCAAGAAAAGCATGGAAAACCTTATGTACCTCAAGATTCGCAAACTTTTATCGGGGAAGTATTAGTATAAATGGGTCGTTTATCAAATATTTCAGGGAAGCAAGCAGTCAAAATATTTGAAAAATTTGGCTATATCTTTGACCATCAAACTGGTAGCCATATGATACTGTGGCACGATTCATTACCGACTTTATCTGTGCCGAATCATAAAGAATTAGCTCCCGGTTTGCTGAGAAGTTTGATTGCGAAAGCAGGTTTGACAGTTGAAGAGTTTTTAGAGAATAGATAGATTGCAATGTAGTAGTAGTGGTAGGTTGGGTGGAGGCTTTGCGTAACCCAACATTATATACTGTCAACTTACCCGAAATATCTAAATGTTGGGTTAC
>NZ_NTFS01000564.1 GCF_002289455.1 Brunnivagina elsteri CCALA 953 | reverse complement strand
AAATAATACAAAGTTTTCCAAAAATATTAATTTTTGGGGTAATTTATACCTGAAGGACAGTTAATGAAGTGTCCAGATACAAACCTACATACGTAATATAACTAAATAAGCAGAAATATTTACAGCAAGCAACAACTTACCCGCAATAAACCTCACACTTACCTTGCGGTTAGGTGCGAGATGTATTGCCTAAAAAGGTAATTATTTAATATACATCGTCGTATTCATGAGACTCAACTCGTCTAGAAGAATCTACACGGGGTGGTAAAAACTCTGCACGACGAGTAGTAGGAGCAAGCGGAGGGGTAGGACCAGTATAAGGATGTATAACTTGAACCGTGCGAACAGGACGTTGCTTTTGGGAAAACAAAGCCGATACCCCAGCAAAAACAATTCCACCACCAACAGTCAAAGCAATTCCACCAACAGCCCAAACTATCCCTGATGACCACCAAGGAGATTGAGATTGCTGTAACTGGGCACGTTGATTATTTTGGCTTTGTAATGCCTGGGCTTGAAACTGGTTGTTAAGATTTACTAACTGGCTCTGAGACTCTTGATATTGTTTTCGCAATACCTCATTTTCGCGCTGGATATTCTCCATTTTGCGTTCTAAGTCCAAGCGAAACTGATCGTTAGGAACATTAGGGACAGTATTTGGTAGTACTGGCTGTCCGGGATACCCGTATGGGAATTGTTGCGGCATTACTTGCGGTGCAACAATGGGTGCTTGGATTTGTGGAGCAACCGCAGTGAAGCCTGTTTGGGCAGGATTAACCGTCCCTTTGAGTAATACAAGAGCCGCAAGTCCTGCTACTGCAACTCCACCAATAAATGCCATACTTTCACTCATCGCCTTCGCTCCTACCTTGCGATGGAACTATATTCATTAGTAACCGACACACTCTCACACTCATATTCACGCTCATATACTTATACCTTAATTGACTTCAGATAATATCCAATAATATCCAAATCCTAATACACGGGGTCGATAATTGACGAGCCGTTTGATACACGCATTATATATTCAAGACGATATCTGTCGAATTGTCTAGCAAGGAGGGTCAGAAAATGATACTCTTAAAAATTTCCATAAACTACCTTCTTGACAATATAGACAATATATACGCTGAGTTATTTGAATTTTTTATAAGGGAATGAGCTTATTTGTTTACCGGGATGATTGAATTAGATATTTTCGCTCTAGGATAGCGCTAAATTAAGGATGCGGCAAAATTCTCCAATAGAGCTTAAGCCCTGCTGTGGTGTTCCCTCTGCCAAACGCTTGACGATCGCACTACCAATAATTACCGCATCAGCACCCCAATCTTTGATTTGTTGGGCTTGTTCTGGTTCGGAAATCCCGAATCCAACCCCGATTGGCTTGTCAGTAATTGCCCGGATTTGTTTAAGTAAATCAGATACTCGTGTTTCTATTTTTGTCCTGACCCCGGTAACACCTGTGACGCTGACTAAATAAATAAACCCTTGGGAAGCGCGTGCGATCGCTTCGATGCGTTCGGGAGAACTTGTTGGGGCAACCAGCAAAATTAAATCAATTCCCATTGCTGCGGCAGGTTCCAGCAAACTAGCAGATTCTTCAAGCGGTAAATCGGGTACTACCAAACCTGCAACCCCCGCTTTTTTGATTGAAGAGAGAAAATTATCGATCCCGCGATTCAATATTGGGTTGTAGTAAGTAAAAAGAATTATTGGTGCTTGTAAATCTGGAGTTGTTGCTGCCAGCATTTTTAGTACAGCATCCAGATTTGTCCCTTTTTGTAAAGCGCGAGTGGCTGCGGCTTGAATAACGGGACCATCAGCCAAAGGGTCGGAGTATGGTACCCCCAACTCAATCATACTAGCGCCACTGCGGTCTAAGACTCGCAAAGCTTCCGCAGTGGTATGCAAATCGGGGTCTCCAGCAGTGATAAAAGGGATAAAGGCACATTGCTGATGTTGTGCCAAATTTTTAAAGCGATCGGAAATAACAGTCATGGGTCATTTATGGATTGGTCATTGTGAGACCAGGGGTTCCGTTAATTAATTTACCTTCTTATTGCTTATCCTGTTCAATTTCGGCTTGGATTCTTTCTAATTCTTCAGGTGTAAGTTCTTCTAGTCGCTTGGTGAAATAGGCATTTTCGTAGCGATCGCGTTGTTCGTGGTAGGTCATTTTATTATTTACCGCACGGGAAAGGTAAGTCAGTAACCAACCAACCAAAACAGCGACTAATAAGGCTTGAGTCCAGATGCCAGCAGATTGAGCATCTAAGCCGACTTGCTGAAATATGACATAGAACAACCCACCTGCAACAAAAACGCCTAAAACTATGCCAAGAGCGTCAATACGTCGCATTTTATTTATGACCTACCACTAGGAAAGTTAAGCTGCAATTGTTCGCCGTTTGGGTCTGAAGTTGAGAATGGGAGACAAAACCAACAAACCGGGGAAGAGAAAAAATACAAAAAAGTACATTAGCAATCGTTCTATGGAGCCTGCTGAATACCAACGTAACTTCAAGTAAAACACTAAAATTACTGGCATTACGAGGAGATAAGCTCCAGCCAAAACCAAATAAAGTAAAGGTACAATCATTGTTTTTTTAGTCTTTCTGTGAATGATGTGGCAATGTCGAGTATATTGTCAAACTTTTTTTATAATAACCTACTTCCCACGTCCTGATTCCGACTCCCTGAGAGCCTAATTCCTTGTGTTTATCTTTTTTTTGAGAAAATGTTGGACAAATTACATAATTGATGTTCAAATATATAAGGCAGTGAATGCGGTCACGAAAAAGTTAAGTGACTCTCAAATTCAAATTGGGGGTGTGGCGGAATGGTAGACGCTACGGACTTAGAAAACTGAGCCTTGATCGAGAAATCTTTCAAGTGGAAGCTGTCAAATTCAGGGAAACCTAAATCTGGATATCTAAAATTATAGATACTTAGGTATGGCAATCCTGAGCCAAGCCGATTGGTGAGTTATCAGTGTGGAGCAATCTGAAAACTTTTAACTTCTAACTATTCGGAAGGTGCAGAGACTCGACGGGAGCTACCCTAACGTTAAGTCGAGGGTAAAGAGAGAGTCCAATCCTTAAAACCTTTAGGGAATTTTTCTAGGGCAGTAGTGAAAGCTACAAAAGGATGAAAATCCGTTGACCTTAACAGTCGTGAGGGTTCAAGTCCCTCCACCCCCATTAAAATCAATACTTTATCACCTATTTATATTAGGTGTATGGTTAGCAT
>NZ_NTFS01000563.1 GCF_002289455.1 Brunnivagina elsteri CCALA 953 | reverse complement strand
TGTCAATAGGGTTTGAGATGCGCTAACCCTGCTGTAAAATCAAGGATTTTAAAAAATGAAAACACCGCAACAAATAAGCAGTGAGCTTAAGCAATTTACTGGTTCCACGACTCTCTACAAACACTGGCTTGGTTTGAAATATACAGATGGTATCAAATATTTAGCCGAAGAAACAAACTGCTATTGGCTAATAGATGCAATCTTCTCCCATCAAACGAAACAATTTCTATCCAATCCTAATTTACGAGAATTTCAAATCTGGCATTTACGAGTTGAAAATAATTCCGGTGTTTTGACTTGCGAGTGGGATACAAACCAAGAAGTATTACGACAGGAAATTGAATATACGGATTTTCCACTAAGTCACATCAAGCTCTATTTAGTAGAAAGAATTCTCATGCTTACCAGTGAATATTAAGCTGCATCAAAGTCATAAATATTGGGAGAATAACATGCTAGAAGCAATTAGCAGTGAGCAAGCATTTATCACAAATATCGAATTATTCGTGAGTAAAGCTGACAAATTTATCAAAATCTATTACTCAGGTATTAGCGAAGAAAATCAAGTTCGAGAGATTATGCAAGAACTGCAAAATTTGGTCTTGGATACTGACTTACGGCAGTTGGAAATAGATTATCAGGATTACCGAGAACGTACTGACTTATTCGCTGATTGCGACAATTCTACCTGGTTTTAAGTTACTTCGTTCGTAAGGAGGAAGGAAGAAGGGAAATTACTTTGTACCTTCTACTAAATGTGGGGAAATCCCAATTCCAGATTTCTTTATTCTTACTTCTTCCCTCTTCCTTTGTTTTAAGAAGGCTAACGCCAATAGGAAAATGAATGATTTAAGAGGTATTTGAATTATGGCTACACGTAAACAATCAACAACTAATTTCCAAGCAATAGATAACTCGATTTTGGGTGAATATGCTGTTAGTGATTATTCAGAGCGAGTCTATACCAAAGTATACTATTCCATACGTTCTCTGTGTGGATTAGTTGCAAAGCGTTCTCTGAACAATACCTTTAGCTGGGACGAATTCAAAGAGCGTTTTACCAATGATTTTGGGAAGGTTGAAGAAAAGCGATATTCTCTAGAACAATTGCTGGAATATGCTAGCCGTAAATTTGGTAAAACTTTGGAAGAGTTGTTAATTCAACATCAAATTTCTTGGCAGCGTAGACAAGAATATGCCGAGCGGAATAGGGTAGAAAATCAAGCTGAGACAATCGCAGAAAATACCCACTACTAATCTCAGAATAATAATTCCAAGATGAAAATCCTCCAGTGATTAATCGTTGCTGGAGGATTTTGATTAAAAGCATATTCTCGCTTCAATAAAAATGCTTTTAACCCTAATCCAACAAATTTAAAGCATCTGCTGGTAGTAATATGCGACAAAATAGCTATATAGCTTGGGAAGGTAATTCTTTAATTGACGGTTTTCCTATCGTTTTAATTTTTTTAATTTTAACTGGCTTTGTCTTTCCAAGCTTCAATAAAAAGACAGGAAGCGAAATGATACAATCGTGTTTATACCAATTATATGTAAAGCTGCATAGAATCAATCCTTATTAACCAAGGCTTTACTCAATTAATTATGTGCAGCTTCATACTAGAATGGTATTAGATATTTTATGCAATAAAAATACCAAAACTTTCTGTGAAAGGGTAGCGAAAAGCCAAATGATTTACGCTCCCCATATCACATCTTCTAATTATTTATCGCGAGACAAATCTGGAATTTATTCGCAAAGATATTCCATCATCGGATAAATCAAATTTAAGAGATTTATAATTAATCTGTAATCGCTCATTCCCATCCATCCATAAGTTCAACCACGGATATTTCTTTATCACTTGCTTTAATGCATTAATTCTTAGCTGTGTGGGTGGATGGGTACTATTTTCTGTGTAGTCGGAAGGTAAACGAGAAAGTAAGTTAAAGACTCGAAACCCTCCGTCGATATCATAGCCTGCTTTCACTATATAGGTGTAACCAATTTCATCGGCTTCAAATTCGTGTTGGCGACTTAAAGCTTGAATTTTGTTATCAAACTCCTGCTTTTTCTGGATAATAATTCGTTGTTTAATTACATCCTTTTTGGCGACGGATATGGGAGTTTTTGATTTTCTTCTTTCTTCGACAATCCAATTGGTAAATTCTGTCTCTGCTTCCTTCAATAATTTATCTTTTAAACGTGCTTCTGTTTCTTCTTGCTGTGCAGAATGACGTTGGGTATGGTGGGCTAATTCGTGGCTGATGATAAATGCTAATGCGGCATCATCGCCGTGTATTTGGTCTAATAAGCCTTTGTAAATGACAATTTTGTTTAATTCGCCAGCATATGCATTGATATCATACTCGTCGCTGACTTCAAAGCGCCAAGGATGGTCATCTAGTCCATTGGCACGAATTACTTTTTCGGCGACGCTATATACCCATTGTAAGTTAGTTTTTTTGGGTTTTACTTGTGAAGTAGATGTTGATGAATTGATAGCTGATAAATTTGGTGGAGTTACTGTTTGAGCAATAGCAGGTATATTTAGGTTGAGTAATATGCTACTGCTAAAACCTAATGTTGTGGAGATGATTTTATGAATGTGTGGATGTGGAGTTTTCATCATCGTAAATATTGCTGTTTGTTTTTTGGGTGTTCTTGATAATATTTACGAGATGACAATGGTATTTTTACGCATTTATGATTTTTATTGAGGATTATTTTAATTAAAAAAGCGAGCAAGATGCCCGCACTACAAGTGTTAATAAAGAATGGAAGGTGATTTTACGCGAATGATTCCTTTTGTTTCTACAAAATTTTAAAAGTATTAAAAAATTTGCTAGCATCACCAATCGCAGGATTTTCAGCGCACACGCTCTGGATAAACTCCGAAAGAATCAAAGAAATTCACAGCTTCTGTGGTTAATTCCCCTTCTGTTACAGCTGCCATAAAATACATCCGTCCCTTGACTATAAATCCTCGATATTGTCCTGTTGTTCCATCAGTGTGTTGCACCAACAATTCTAAGCCAGGGTATTCATCAATTTCCAAATTTGTGCTTCTGACTATTTTTCCTGTGTCAGTCATTTCTCCTCGTATTGAAGTCTGTAATACTTCACGAATTTGTTCGGCAGATAAATAAGTCGCTTCAACTGGCATGTCTCTGTGGAGAATAATATAGGCAGTTTGACTTGGGTGTGGCTCTTTTGGAAGTACGCTATACTTTGGAAGAATAAAGATGATAAGCTGGTCAGAGTAGTATTTTGAG
>NZ_NTFS01000562.1 GCF_002289455.1 Brunnivagina elsteri CCALA 953 | reverse complement strand
TTGTCAAGTCAGAAGAGCGAGTTTCTTTGTTGCGATCGGTTGTCCAAATTTTTGACCCATCGAATTAGATACTGATGAAAATCTTAAACGTCAATTAACTTCTGCTGGTTTAGTATATCGTCAAATAGCCGAACCACGCACTGTTTAATCTCACATTTTATTCGTAGGGGCAAACAACCGTTTGCCCTCTATATTTATTTGTTGTTTGGTTGTTTTATATTATCTGGTTTAGGTATGCCATTCCTTCAAATGAAACAATATCAAGTCTATCTGCATTAGGATGGGAAGAAATTTGATTAATTTTAACTATTTCGACTTTAAAAATACTCATATTATTTTATACTTTTAATATATTTGTTTCCGCTCAGTACAAACTTTCGATTTTGGATGTCATCCCCAAATTTGCCCTGGTGAGTCACCTATCCCGATAAAGGAATCCATCTTATACTACACTTGTAATACAAAAATATTGTCTTGTCAATTGTGTATTATTTTTGTCTAGTAATACTTAGGGATATATATTTTTGTCTCTTAAACCCTATATTAATGAATTTAAATAAATTAATACTGACTTTGATGAAGTACTTTTTATTTTTGGGAATACTGAGGATGGATGGAATTTATCATACATTCATTTAACTTCACAAAAAATTATGAAAATCACTTCAATATCATTTGCTCTTTTTGCTAGTATTGCCCTATTTACAGGGGTTTCCAATGTCAAAGCACAAGAAGTACCCCAAGCAACAATCAACCACAGCAATGCAGTTCAATTATTGAACCAAGCGACGAAAAAGGCTGATGGAGGGGATTTGAAAGGCGCGATCGCAATTTTTAATCAAACAATCAAGCTCAACCCTCGCTATTCACTAGCGTACTACAACAGAGCCATAACTTATGAAGAGTTAGGGGATAGAAAAACAGCACTCAACGACTATAACAAAGCGATTCAAATTAACCAAAATTGGGGACGAGGTACAATTACTAGTGCTTATATTAACAGAGGGAAGCTACAGTATGAGATGGGAAATTCCCAAGGTGCGATCGCGGATTTTAATCAAGCGCTAAAATTAAAAGCTGAAGAATCGGACATTTTTTATAATCGAGGTTTAGCACAGTACAAATTAGGTAATAAAAAAGCCGCATTCAGCGACTACAGCAAAGCCATTCAAATCAACAAATGGCAAGATAAAGGTGGATATGCAGCTTTTCTAAATCGGGGAGTTGTCAGACTCGATATGGGAGATAGCAAGGGAGCTTTATTCGACTACACGAAAGCGATTAGTTTAAAACCTGATTATGCACTAGCTTACAAAAATCGCGGACTTTTGTATTTAGATGCAGGAAATCAACCCCTTGCTGTGAAGGATTTACAGAAAGCTAGCGAACTTTATAAAAAACAGAAAAGTCCAGCTAAACAGCAGGAAATTGCTCAAATATTACGTGAAGTCAAGAAAAGGTAGTCCAATTGATAAATTATCTACCATCCGTATTTATCTGTATTTATCTGCGTTTATATCTCTTTTCTGTACCTCACTTATCCCTACGGCAAAATCAACAGATTATTCATTACCCCTTGCGGTAAAACACACATTGGTTCAATTGCTCTTGTTGTTGATGTCGATGTAGTAGTGCTTTGATATACTTCAGTTCGCGTATTGCCGTTACCCTTAAAAACCCGATGTTGAGTCACTTTCATGTTTCCAGAGTTGGGTTTGACGGTGACTGGTGAGGTTACGCAGGTAGAAACATTACCAACAGGTATTGTCTGTACTACTACATCATTAATATCTGCTAATGCTGCTGTGGGAAGGGTCAAAACCGCAGCTAAAATACCGAAAATATAGCTTTTATTCAACATTATCTCTCTTTCCTTGTTATTTGGTTTTGTTTGGGTAAACTTAATTTCTATTGGAGAATTGGGTTATGCCTTACTTTATATACTAGCAAAATTGCACTAAATATACTTAACCTAAAATCTTAAGTTTTGCAATTATAGAAATCAATCCAGATAATTTGTGATATCCCTGCAAACAATTATTCTCGCGTTAACTGCCAAACTTTAATGGTTTTATCGCTGCTACCACTAACAATAATCAGGTTATCCTGACTAATTGCCAGAGAATTAACCGTACCCAAATGCCCCATCAAGGTTTGTAATAACTCTCCCGATGGTAAATCCCAAACTTTGATGGTTTTATCGTTGCTACCGCTAATTAAAGTTTGTCCATCATGAGCGATCGCAACAGTTGTCACCTCTCCAGTATGTCCCATCAAACAATGTAATACTTTCCCAGCACTCAAATCCCAGATTTTAATGCTGGTATCCCCACTACCACTAATCAAAATTTGTCCATTGGGATGGATTGCTAAAGCTTTAACATCTCCAGAATGTCCCATAAAAGTCCGTAAAGGTTCACCAGTTTGGGGATTCCAGAGTTTGATTTTGCGATCGCTTGTACCGCTAACCAAAATTGTACCATCGGGGGTAATTGCGATCGCATTCACTGAGGCGGAATGCCAAAGAGTGCATACTCTGTTCCCTTTAGCAAGGTTCCAAATCTTAATTTTATTACTACCACTAGCGAGAATTTGTCCATCGGGACTAATGGAAACCACATTAACAGGTTTATTATGCCCTACAAGTGTGTGAATTAATTTACCCGTTTCTAATTCCCAAACTTTGACGTTACTGCGGGGAGTATCGCTAATTCCCACAGCCAAAAAATTACCATCCGAACTAACTGCAATCGAAGAAATTTCCCCCGCATGTCCAGCAATTGTGCGTAATATTTTACCTGTGTGGATGTCCCATACTTTCACTTTCTTGTCAGCACAACCACTGACAATCGTTTTCCCATCGGGACTAATAACGACGGATGTAACATTGCCAGAATGTCCAGTCAGGGTATTAATTTGGTATGCGTATTCGGAGGAACGTTGAGTTTTCAGAGATACTATAGCTTTGGCTAATTCTTCAACCAAATTTAAACTATGTAAATCATTAATACTGGCAAAATAAGCTTTAAGCTTGTCGATGTATTCCTCATCTTCGATTTTGACCAACGACAGCATCGCTTGTAAAGGGTTATTTCCGGGTAATTTAAGTGGAACATCCATCAAATTCCGCAACTGCAACCAAGCATTAACCGAATAGTTAACCTGTTCTGCTGCCAGAGTCTTGACCGATAATTTAGTATTAGGATAGGCTTGTCTGGGTTGAACTCAGGCTAAAAGCAGCAATAAGTGAAGTAATAGAGCAAATGAGATTAACCAATAATAATCGCGTTTTTAA
>NZ_NTFS01000561.1 GCF_002289455.1 Brunnivagina elsteri CCALA 953 | reverse complement strand
TTTTCCCACAAAAGTAGTAAACACATTTTCTGCATGAAGTCTTATGGGCAAAAGGGTACAAAGTTAACAGCCTAGTCAGACACCCTTATCAATCAAAAGGCTGAAGAATTCAGTTGCTAAGATGAGGACAAAAAAATAATGCCTATTACAATTAATCGCGGGTTGTTGCCAGGCTTTCAGCAAATATTTAAAAATAATGTCAAGGCGATTAAAAAAGACATTCAAGAAGCTCCTAGAAAAGCGAATGAATTTTTTGAAGATTACAAAAATGGCTTAGACACTTTGAAGGGAGTTGGTTCCGAATGGTGGGAGATGTATAGACAAGCATTAAAGGAAATGGGAATCAACAATATCGGGGATTTTGCGAAGTGGACAGTAACCTGTGTAGGAACCGTTGCTGCTATCTTCGGGGGAGCCCTCATAATATCCGCAGTTAGTGGCGCGGTTTTTGGTGCGGTTGGCGGGTTTGCGCTCACAACTGCGGGATTAATGGGTGCTGTCACCTTTGCCCCAATATTTAGTACCCTGTTACAGAGCGGAATTAGTACCACAAACCAAGTTTTAAACTTTAACATCAATCAAACCGATGAAGAGCTATATAAACAGTTAGAAGCAAAAGTAAACAGTATGTACGGATTACTGGGAACCACGGTAGGAAGTGCATTAGGGTGGTTGGTTTGCGGGGCGCTTCCGAATTCACTAGCTTTTCGATATAACAAAGCGGTCGGCACTGCGATCGCGCAGGATTTAGATGACGATGCTAGAAGCGAACTATATTCAAATATTGCCCAAATAATTAGATTAAGTAGCCAAACGCTGATTAATTCTGAATTAATCAACCGATTTACTTCAACTCGACGAGAACTCAAACGTAATCCTGATAGTGAATTCGGGAAGTTCTTCCGTAAAGTTGTCGGCGAGGAAGTTTTTAAAAAGTGGGGCGATGCGAATCAGCAAGCATGGACTATCAAGAAAAACATTATCGATCCGATTATCGAAAAAGAGAAAGACCCCCAATGGAAGGAATTTAAGGAAAATGCTTTAGAGGGATTTTCAGATAGTTGCATGGAAGCGAGTTTTATCGTCGCGAATAATTTGGATACTTACATTGCTTCTCAGAAAATAGCTAGAAGCAATATCCTTGGGAAAATACAGCACGTACGTATTCAATTAGGAGAAAGTGCCAAAGAGGCGCTTGCGCCACCTAAGAAAAAATAGATACAAATAAGTGCGATCGCACTTCAATCAAAAAAAATACTATTGGTAATAAATATGAAAATCGCGCTTGATTTAGGGCACGGATTACCCCGTGATGGGGGGGCTGTCGGTATTCGCACGGAAGAAAGTTTGATTAATCAAGTTGGACTATTGTTAGTCGAAAAGCTGAAAAGTTGCAACGACATAATACTTACTCGCCCAAAAGCCGCAAGCTCAACTAAAAGCTCGTTACAGCAGAGGTGCGACATGGCTAACTCTCGTGATTGCGATATATTCGCGAGCTTACACTTCAATGCATTTACACCTAGAGCGAATGGAGTCGAAGTGTATGCCATTAGTAAAATTGGGTACAATTACGCAGGCGCGATAGTCGCAAATATTGCACGATTAGGATATCATGACAGAGGAGTTAAGGACGGTAGCCACCTTTATGTCCTACGCAATACCAAAATGCCCGCGCTCCTTATAGAAGGGTGTTTTATTACCAATGTGGCGGATATGACGCGATTCGATGCCGAAGAAATGAGCGATGCGATCGCAAAGGGGGTACTTAGTGTCGTCGCAAACGATAAGTGAGAGTTTATCACTGGTTTTAGTTGTGATGCAAATCTTCCAAATCCACGAAGACATTCGACGGGATAAGGAGATGCAGAGCCACCAACGAACGATGAAAAAAATCCAAGAGACAGTTAACAGCCGTCAATTCTGATACTATTATTTTTGGATTTCTAACAGTAAATTTTGCTATTTTTAAAAATTATGGCTCCACAAAACGATCGAGCGATTTACGCATTTAACCTTTTATTTGAATACATTGCTTACCTAAAACAAGAGAATGCCGAGTTGAGTGCAGAGAATGCCGCCAAGGCTGAAACCATCGTGGCGAAAGAGATGGAGGCAATGGAGGTGAAAACCATGTATGAAACTTACGTCAATGCGGATGAAGACGACGATTCGGCGTTAGAACAAATCATTGCTAAAGCAGAGGCTGATTTAAGTTTGCTTAAAAGCTAAAAAGTTTCCATGCACCTCGTTTTGGCTATAGCTCCCCTATAGCCTTTTTTATTTTCTCCTTGTTCTTTGATTGGGGCGACCGCATTTAGATATTTTTGCTGAATATCGAGTGGGAGAACCCTCGAATTCAATTGGACTTAGAAATTAGTACGGATGGGGTGAATTTTATAAAAGTTGGGGCAATATCCCTGATTAAACAAGAAGGAGCGATACAGATTATTCAATTAGGCTATCGCCTGGAAGAGGTTACGAATTCCCACATCCTATTTATTTGGGGGATATTTACGGGTATTCGGTAGCGGCTTCTACGATTCAAGTTACTGAATTTAGGGGTTCTTAATAATATGCCTTTTTTAGACGATTCGCTGATAATTCCTGTTGCTAATAGTTCGATTATTACTAGCTCAATCGAACCAAGTAACCCCCAAGTCGGCGATATGTGGAATGAGTTGGACAATGATAATAATTTAATTCAACAATGGAACTATTTAACTGTTGAGAATAACCCCCGTTGGGTTTCCCAGTTGTACTATCATTCGTGGCAGATTACAACAGGCGCGTCAAATACAGTTTATTTAATCAATCCTGATTTTGATATTTTTGTCAAGCAGTATTACATCCATATCTTTACGGTAAACCAGACGATTATTAGTGGGGAATTCTATAACAGAAGGCTGTCGCTAGGAAGTCAAGGAGGCGGGAATATTGAGTTGCTAGCTAATGCAGAATTTAACAGTTTGAATGCTAATAGCCATGAGTTTTTAGAGACCCCCGTAAATTTTTTGATTACAGGGACTAAATACAGAGGCGTAAATACTCAGCAATTTAAAAATTTAATAAACACTAATGTCATAACCAATAAGGTTGCCTATTCAGCAATTTCAACTGTCCCCACATTCACGTATCTACTAGTAAGGAAATGAAGAACGAAAAGCCTTATTATTACTCGATCAGAAATGGACGGATACAGTATTTGGAGGACTGTACCTAGGCTGTTGACTTTGTGAGTTTTTAAGGAACTTTTATCATACAATAATAGTGTTGTATTTTTTCGAGGTAAAAGT
>NZ_NTFS01000560.1 GCF_002289455.1 Brunnivagina elsteri CCALA 953 | reverse complement strand
TTGACGCAATTGTTTACCAATTTGCCGCAGGGTTTCCACACGCTGTAGAGCTACTTGTTCAGCAAGTTCAACTTTGGGAAAGGGTAAAATATTTTTTTTTGCTTGTTTCCCTCGAATCGACAAGTATTGCGATCGCAAAGTTTAATGCCGAATTTACATCGCACAGCCAAATACTGAACTGAACTGAATTGAACTTTGTTTTTTTTGAGGTTTATTCCTCTTCCGCCAAAATTCCGTAAATCTCGCGCTTAGTGCGGTTAATCATTTCCTTGACTCGGCTCATTTTTTCACTATCTCCACTCCTAGCAACCTGCATGACTGCTGCACCTAAGTCTGCAACTGCATTTCCCAAATCCATCCATTCTTGGGGTTTGCTGCGTTGCTCCATTGAATCTAGGGGATTTCCCCGCTCTGCTAGTAATTCCCTTCCACTATCAGTAATTGAATATACCTTCTTGCCATCGACATGCTCACCAATTAAATATCCCCCTTCTTCAAGTAACTGAAGATTGGGATAAACAGAACCTGGGCTGGGTTTCCAACAACTTCCAAACCGTGATTCGAGTTCTTTAATTAACTCATAACCATGTCGCGATCGCTCGGCGATTACTGCTAACAAAATATACTTAATGTCACCTCTGGGAGTGCGTTGCTTGTCTTTCCATTGTTCCCATCTACCCGAACCAGCAAAACCATATCGTTAACAAAAGTTAACAATATGGTTTTGCTTGGTTTGATTTAGACTACAACTACGATGATTAGGAAAAATGTAGAATACTACTGGTATTAGGGAACACCAATAAATAAATCCTCCAATATTGTAGGGGTTTCCCCGCCCTTATGTATAATAGGGTTGGGAAATATATGATTTAGAGATTTTATTTTCTGGAAGTCCCTTATTCAAATGGCTAGCAGAAAATAGTCAGTTAACAAAAGATATTTTTACGCTAATACTAGTTTTATATTTACCAATTTTAGGGAATACTAAGAAGGTCTAATAAACTAAATTGAGCTTTTTATGACTCTTGAATTCTCAGCAGATACCCTCATACAACTTCCTGTTTCAGAACGGAAGGCAATAATTACAGAAAAAGCTGCATTAATAGATGTTACAAATATAACTGACGAATCCTTACATAAAGCATACAGATATGGGAAAATAATTTCTTCTATAGCAAAAGACTATATTCAACATCAAATACAGGAAGACAATCAAAGCGAATCGATTTTAGAGTTAGAGCGGCAATCTGAATTAATTCATGTTCAAACAGATAAGTTTGCAGAAGATTTTATTAATGAATTAGTAAGCTATTTTGAAAAGAAAAAAGTAGTGCTTGAAAATAAACCTAATCCATCTAACCTATTTGAATTGTGTGGTGCAACATTACTAGTAACTAGCAATTCTGTGACGAGAAAACTAAGTACAAAAATAGGCTCTCTTTTAGAAAAAATATCCAACATAAGCCCATATATAATTAGCCCAGAAATTGAATTTGATATTCACATTACTGGTATAGATGTTATTTTACTGTCCGAAGATATAGTTAAATTTGCACAATTAAAAACTCAAAAAAATACGTTAACAGGTTCTCAAGTCACCAGAGCGAAAAAAGAGTTAAGTCTTCATGAAAATTCTCTATTTATAGCAGCTTTTGATGTTGCCTCTTGGACATTCCCACAAGATTCCAAAATCCCTCGTATTGCTGGTAAGGTATTTTGGGACAGCATTTATCTAGACTACAACTTGATTGAGACTCATATTAAAAATATGGTACTGAGAATAGACAAAGTTTTTGCAGAATTGGCTGCAAGCTAAATAGAAGATTATTAAATCTACAAATATTGCATTAGTAAGCTAAGAAAGAATCAAACTCAACAGAAAATTTGTCAAAATACTGCCGAGTTTAACCTACTGCTATATGTAAAAACCATCTGAGCTTAATAAATTAATTTTTATAAGGGGAAAAGTGAAAGCTGCTCTACAAACTCTTTGCCTTTTGGCTTATTTCCTTGTATTAATGTGTAGATATAATTACCAATTTCTTTCGCAAATAGCACAGGTACAGCATTTCCAATTTGTTTATATTTAGAACTAACTGAACCATGAAAAATCCAATCATCAGGAAAAGTCTGGATTCTGGCACATTCTCTCATACTTAAAGGACGAAGCTCTATAGGATGACACATATCTGTAGCTTTTTGATATGGACTTGTGGTAACTGTTGGTGAAGGCTTATCCCAAGATAAGCGTCTATAAAAACCAACTTTACCACCTCCTGAATTATAAGCACCTCCCATTGCTTCTTTTTTTAAATCTTCTGGTAGGTATCTCCAGTTTTGTCCCTCTTTTAATAATCTTAAATACTTTAATCTACTTTCCGAATAAGCAGTAAACTCTGGCTGTGAATCAATTAAATCAGTTAAAGCATTTCTTAAAGTTTGCCATTTCGGTAAATTCCTGCCATCTGAACAATGAGTTGCAAAAGGGAATGTAACGGTTTCCCCATCTCTAGAACCTATAAAAACTACACGTTCTCTATTTTGCGGAACTCCATAATCAGCAGTTTCTAATAAGTTATAAACTATGCTGTATCCGAGTTCTTTCATTTCTGACAATACCACTTTAAGAGCAGCACCAGACATTTCATCTACATCCAAAGGGGGATAATTTTCCCCCCTTTGGTTAATCGGTCTGTGTCTAAGGGGAGCAGAAAGGAGACCTCTTACATTTTCCATGACAAAGAAACGAGGCTGAACTTCTCTAACAACCCGAATAAAATCCATAAATAAACTACCACGAGGGTCCATCACTGAACCTCGTTTACCTGCTGTACTAAATGGCTGGCAAGGTGGACCACCAGTGACTAAATCAACTTCTCCAGGACGTAAAATTCTTTCTAATTCTAGTACTCGACTCCCTTCTTCAAGCAAATCTTGAGTACTGACTTTTTCTATTTCCCTTGGTATTGCACTTTCTTGAAGATAAGGACGGTTTAAAGCTATTGTTTTTGCCGCATCACGGTCTTTTTCTACTACGCTGACCGTATGAAAACCTGCTTGTTCCATACCAAGGTCTAAACCAAAAGCCCCTGAAAACAAGGAAATAGAAACAGCCTTACCATCTATCACAGTATTACTCCCAAAAAATTACGCGAATGCACAAGTGTATACCTGAATGGTTCTTTCACTGGTTCAGATATACTAGCAATTTAAGTCAAGTTATAATTATATTTGTAAATAGATGACACAAAGTCTTCATATATTGATACTTTGTTGTGATTCCGATCGGCTTTAAAGAATATTAAAG
>NZ_NTFS01000056.1 GCF_002289455.1 Brunnivagina elsteri CCALA 953 | reverse complement strand
GAGCCTAGTAACCAGTCAATAACACAAAAATTGTATGAACTAAAAACGTGGAAATTCTATCAAAATCAACAGCCTAGGTAGAGTCGATGTGGGGTTACGCAAAGCCTTGATCCAACCTTGTATATTAAAAAAATCTCATTCCTAAGGGACTTTATTTTGCACTCGCAGGGAATGTTCCCAACATTATATCAACACCTGCACCCCTGGAATTTTCCCCATCTGATTTGAAATCGCCATTTATATCTACCGGAATGGCACCAGCTTGAAAGTAGCACTGCAATTGGACTTTGTTCTTTTCCTTGTCCTCTAAGATATTAAAATTACCACTGTTGGTAGCACATTCAAACTGGGCTTTTTTGATGGCTACAGGATAGCGCGTTTGTAATCCTGGGGTATATGGGGAGTCACTGGGCAAGGGAGACAAAAACGGTGCTTCATTACCTGGAAGTGGTAAAGTACCTAAAAAACTACCAGAACGGGTTTTATCTTTGTCTCTTGTAGCTTCCCAGCAAATAAACCAAGCTTGTTTAGCACTTCTTTCACCAATACCAACATCAGCAGCAAAAATCTTGGGATTGGGACATTCTTTCTCAAATTTACTAATATAGCTGGGGTAAAGCGATCGCAATTGTTTGACTACTACATCACAACTCAGTTTTCCACAGTTTCCCCGCACAAGTCTTTTTTTCTGCTGTTTGGCATCCGCTTCTATCGCTAAAAAAATATTTCCGAATAACAACACAGAAAACAAGCTGATTTTGAAAATATTCATATTCCATGAAAAAATAATATTTAGCCGCATTTGTACGGTTCAATATCTATATTAATGTTACTGCTGACACTCCAAACAAAAATGACTAGAACGTCCACCTAATCTAGTTCTTTGAATTGGACTACTACATAATCGACAAGCTTGACCAGTACGGTTATATACCCATGCCGCACCACCATAATTCCCATTAATACCTTCAACGTTCAGAAAATTACTAAAAGTAGTTCCCCCAGCTTCAATACTCTTCGTCAGTACCTCAATAATCGCTGGATGTAACTTTTCAATTTGCTGAAGCAGCAAATCCGTACAAAGAGTTTCTGGACGAATATGGCTGAGAAATAATGCTTCGTCAGCGTAAATATTCCCCAAACCCGCAATATTTGACTGATCGAGTAAAGCCGTTTTGATTGGACGACGGCTATTTTTGAGCTTATTTGCCAGATAATTGATGGTAAATTCAGGAGAAAATGGATCGACTGCCAGCTTTGCCAAACCAGTCATGATGCTTTCTACTTCTACCTGTGGGGGAACCCACCACATTTGCCCAAAAGTACGCTGATCGACAAAACGTAATTCTTTATCATTATCAAAAAATATTCGTACTCTTGTATGTTTATGTAATGGTTCGTCACGATTCAGGTATAGTAATTGACCTGTCATTCGTAAGTGTGCCCCAAGATAAGAAAAAGTGCAGACTGGAGAAGGAGATTCTTCGATATTTCCCTGTTTTCCTTCTTCCCTTATTCCCAATTCAGCCAAAAGATATTTGCCACGACGATGCCAAGTGACAATTTGATATCCTTGGATTCCAGTTAAAAATGCTTCTACCTCTAGGGGATAAGCAATAGTGCGATGTAGAAGGACATCTCCACTCACAATTTTTTGATTTAGGGTTAATTGATTTAAACCCCGACGGACTGTTTCTACTTCAGGCAGTTCAGGCATTTAGCGTAGGTTAGCAATGCACTCTGTTTCCTTCCAGCCTACAACTTATTGGAATCTTAAATCTATAAAAATAAAATCTCTCAAAAATAAAGATGGAGCAACAGGGAAGAAACGAAAATTCCAGAGAACTTCCGAGACAACCCTACTACCCCATCTTAAATTACCCATTCATCCCATAAAGTTGCGATCGCATGGGTAATCAACCAAGGAATTACCTTGATTATTTAGCAGCAGCAGCAGCTTTCGGCTTGGCTTTAGGAGCTTCAACCTCAATCATCTCATCAACAGCAAAGTTATTGGTGTTGATGCCAGAGTAGTTAACTTTCTCAAAACGGACAATCACAGGGTATTTAATACCGCTTTGATCTACCGTTACAACTGTTCCTAGGTCTTGATACCAGTAGGATTCAGGGCGAAGAATACGTACTTTAGAACCACGTTGAACCATGAGTTTCTCCCTTTTAGTTATGAATTGCCAAAATATATAGGGCTTATTGATTCACTATAAAACTACCTTGGAGCTAGATGTTGCTTTGTTAAGTTATTTGAAATTTAGAGCCAGTGGAAGAGACGACGGTAAGACTAGTTTCCCAATTCTCAATCCCAATCCTCAAAAAATGGTGTCACACCCTCCTTGACAATGTACTTAATATCGAATACTTTTTTGGACGCAAGCACATTTTTTAGGAGTATCTATGTTTTAGTCAAGACGAATACACTACCTTCATTGCCGCGACTAATTCGCAGATCCTTATCTATATATGTAATATCGAGCCATCCTTGTTGCTCCTTACTTTGAATAGAGAAGTCAATGGCGTTAAATTTTTTACCATTTTCGATTTGCTGGATATAGTCTGAGGGGGATGTGTAGTTGATTATGCGCTTAAATCCTAAGATAGAGCGTTCAAACTTGACTTTGACACGACGAAACGTGAGCGGTTCAAATTTAGCGGCAACACAGACAATGCCTTCCAGATAGGGAAATCCGCTAATTTCAGCAATGTTATAAACACTGTTGGTTTTTACACGGATGCACTGATATATTTGACCCAACCTGTAAAAAGGGAAACGGTCGAGGTTTAATAAAGCCTTGCTTGTGGTGTATAGTAGTCGCCAATCACCATCGAGTAGTTCGCTAGACTCTAGTGGACGAGGTGTAGGGTTAAAGTCCTCTAGATTTGCGATCGCAGATAAAATAGCTTGTTTATCAGACTCAGTTGCTAATAAGCCCCGATTTGTTGGCGCGATCGCAGTAATCAGTTCAGCTTTTCCAATCATTTGCTTGAAACCTCAAAAAAATCAGTAAATTGTCAGTATTAAGAAGAAAAAACTAAAGATGTTAAGCAAAATACCAAAAACTCAGAATATTCCTTTGATTTTCCTACAAATATTAAATAATCAAATTTTTGTCGGATTTTCCGAGGAAAGAGTTGAATGAATAACTAAATTCTCATGTATCAAGTGATAGACTCTTATTGTCCAGCTACATTATCTTTATTTGTGTCTTTGTCGATATGCTTAATTCTCCATTACGTGAAGCACCCCGCAATCAACGCGCTGCTGTAATTCCATTAAAGCAAGAGACTTCGCTTTTAGATTGGTTGCAAGCAAGCGGTCGTCTAATCGCACGGGAAAATCACGAACAAGATTACGGTGCTGAAGGCGAAGAAGAAATCTCAGAGTTTTTAGGTGGTGAAGATGGCTATGAAATCGATGACGACGACGACAACGATACCGAAGAACCATAGCTTCTAAAAAAGGACTGTTGGCAAACATAGTCCCTATTAATGAAAGCAAATAGCTTAAATAGAGTGTGGAGTGAAGGGAAATTTCAGTGGACGCAAAATTATCTCCTGACCAAGGGTTGAACATTACTGGTATCGGTCTGGTTTCGTTACTAGGCGTGGGACTGGGCATTGCAGCAATCATATTTGACGTGGTAGCAGGTCGGATGCCCTGGCTTGCGACATCGCTAACCATGCCGCTCCTATTGTGTGCCCTTATTTCTGCCGCAATAGGTTATTGGGTTATACCCTGGCTGCAAGCCCTCAAAGCTGGACAAGTGATTCGAGAGGATGGACCCCAGGCTCACCTTAAGAAAGCTGGAACACCAACAATGGGCGGTATATTTTTTATCCCCGTTGCGGTAGTTGTTGCTTGTGTGTGGTCTGGCTTTGACAGCAATGTCCTCGCCGTCTCCGCTCTGACTTTGAGTTACGGTTTTATTGGCTGGCTAGATGACTGGCAAATTCTTCGCCGGAAATCTAATAAAGGTATTTCGCCCAAGATGAAACTAATATTGCAACTTAGCTTTGCACTAGTGTTTTGTCTGTGGTTAATGCTTAATCAACATTCTAATTCATTTGATATTACAAATATAGCTCTTCCTTTGGGTTTTTCTTTACCTCTAGGATTGCTATTTTGGCCCCTAGCTGGATTTGTGCTAGTGGCTGAAAGTAACGCAACTAATTTAACTGACGGTATTGATGGGTTGGCTGGAGGAACGGTTGCGATCGCAATGTTGGCTTTGGGTGTTTTAGTCGCACCTACTTCAGTTCCACTAATGATTTTTTGTGCTGCTGTAAGTGGCAGTTGCTTGGGCTTTTTAGCACATAACCGCAACCCAGCCCGCGTATTCATGGGAGACACTGGTTCCCTCGCACTGGGTGGTGCATTAGCAGGTGTTGCATTAATCTCGAATAGTCTTGTAGCCTTATTTATCCTCAGTGGCATCTTTTTTGTAGAAACCCTCTCTGTAATGGCACAGGTTGGTTATTATAAAGCAACAAAAGGTCCCGACGGTAAAGGTAAACGTCTGCTGAAAATGGCTCCGCTACACCACCATCTCGAACTTTCTGGGTGGTCTGAATTGCAAGTTGTTGCAGTGTTCTATATAATTGCCGCAATTCTTGCTTTGTCCTGTTTTGGATTAAGTTGGTTGTAGATTGCTTCTAAAAAGTAATTGAAAATTAAAAGTTTTTCGACAAGACATATTAGCTTCCTCTTTGGGGAAGCTTTTTTTTGTTTGCACACAGCATTTATCTGTGGAACAATTCAGAATTCCCGTAGGGGCAAACGGTTGTTTGCCCTTATTTCTATATTTGCATTGCATCCAAAGGAGAATCGCTATGTTTTGACCTGTCTTCCCCAACGTTCGCAATTAAAACCTCTTTGTTGCCAAGCTTTTATATCTACATCAACAAGCTCAATCACATTAGAACACTGTGGTTGGATAACATGGCTAAATCCAGCCCAAAATAGACTGCGCGTTACGTCCATTCCTGTTTTTATCCAAGATTCCCGGTTTCCAGGTACTCCTTTCTCTTTGGCAATGTCAAGCTCAACCCAAATACCATGAGAACCTAAAATAATTTGTGCCATCCATTTTGCTCTGGGTAAATGGCTGCTAGAGGTAATTAGCCTGACTTTACGAACTTTCCATTTATTCAAAATCGGAAGACTGTAGAAAAAATTCTCAAATGTTGAATCTGCACATTTTTCTAACCAAATATTTGCCAAATCAACCCCTTTCTTCTCAAAAATCAGCAAAATACATGGTTCTTCTGAACCTTGCGAGATTAAAGTGGGTATTTCGGGTTTTTTCCTTGCCAAATCTGCAACATATATTTCACGCTGGATACTACCACCTAGTACAAAATTGGCATCTACTGCCTTGGAAGATGCATAGATTAGAGTTATAGTGTTAAAAACCAGCCAAAAACTAAGGAGAAGAAACAGCCCAAAGGCAAGTTTTTGTAAGAACTGCCACCTTCTCAACTTACCTCTCAAGTTTTTTACTGACATCATACTGTGTAACTTTTCGTTTCATAAATAGTTGAATTGAAGCAAATTTGTTAGCTTCAGAAAAGCCATAGATAGTTATTGATGTATACAATCAAGTGTTATCCTAAATATAAGCAATCTTGCGTACTAAAAGACTACAAAAAAAGTATCCGATTATTCTTTTTTATCTCCGGAGGAACTCAATTTTAACTAGTAGAGATAATGTTGTAAAGGTGACAAAATCTTTTTCAGCATAAAGATTAAGTGAATATTTCAGGTTAGAACTCGCGAAAGCGAGTATAAAGGCTTAAATAGCTTTCTCCCAAAAGCTGATTGCTAAACTGTTAACAATACTAAAATTATTCCAGCTGATATACATGAACCAATCTGCGAAACGTTACTCACCACTGCAAGTAGCTTTGATTGGTGGAGCGATCACCTCCACAGCTCTGTTTTCTGTATTTGGTCCAGCTTGGTGTCGCTCGGTTCGCGCTGCACTACAAGATAGCCCCAAAGCCATTGTTGACCAAGTATGGCAACTTGTAAACCGCGAATATGTAGATGGCAAGTTTAATCAACAAAACTGGGTCACTATTCGACAACAGTTGTTGACCAAAAACTACTCATCGCGTGAAGAAGCCTATATAGCCATTCGCGAAGCATTAAAAAAATTGGGCGACCCCTATACCCGATTTATGGACCCCAAGCAATATGATGCCCTCACCAGTCAAACTTCCGGTGAAGTATCGGGGATTGGTATCCGTATGGAGGTGAACGAAAAAACTAAGCGTCTCACCGTAGTGGAAGCAATCGAAAATTCGCCAGCATTAAAAGCAGGTGTGAAAGCAGGCGATCAAATTTTAGCGATTGATGGTAAGGCAACTCAATCGATGAAAGTAGATGATGCCTCGAAACTGATTCGTGGTAAAGCTGGTTCGCTGATTACTTTGCGTTTAGGACGTACAGGACAAAACGAATTTGACCTCAAACTAACGCGAGCAACAATCGAAGTACCAACTGTTCGCTATGCTTTGCGACAAGAAGGACAAAAACGTGTCGGCTATATCCGCTTACGGGAATTTAGTGCCCATGCCGCAGACCAAATGCGAAAAGCTATCCGCGACTTAGGTAGCCAAGGTGCGGAAAGCTACGTACTTGATTTGCGTGGTAATCCTGGTGGGTTATTACAAGCGAGTATTGAAATTGCTCGGATGTGGATGGATAGTGGTTCGATTGTTCGTACTGTCGATCGCGAAGGGGTCAGTGATGAAACCTTCAAAGCGAACAAAACATCCCTAACAAAACTCCCTCTCGCTGTCTTAATTGATAATAATTCTGCTAGTGCTAGCGAAATTTTGACTGGTGCGCTCAAGGATAATAACCGGGCAGTTGTCATCGGTTCCCAAAGTTTTGGTAAAGCTTTGGTGCAGTCGGTACACCCACTTGGAGATGGTTCGGGTGTGGCAATCACGATCGCACACTATTACACTCCCAAGGGCACTGATATCAATCACAAAGGGATTGCCCCGGATATCAAGCTTGACCTGTCTGAAGTCCAGCAGCGTCAGTTAGCGACTAATCCGGATATGTTGGGAACCCAACGGGACCCTCAGTATGTGAGAGCTTTGACTGCCCTATCAAACACATTTGCTTTACCTAAACAACCAAATTCGACTTCCCAGCGACCAGCAAGCCCCGGCGCTGTTAATTTGAAGTTGTAGTGTGGATTTATGATTTGAATCTGATTTCAAATTGTAACGCTTTGAATAAGATTTTTTGTGTAGCAAAACAGCATCATCCTACTGATTTAGGATTTTGAAATGGGAATACTAATTAGTAAATCTCAATATTCAAAATCCTAAATTTTATGGTTTATAAATCAAACCCACCTAAACCAAACCCGCCTAAATCAAATCCCCCTAAATCAAACGAATTACCCACCTCTAATAGCTCTCATGGCTTTTTCCCCAAGGTGTCGGTAGTTATTCCTATTTATAATGGCGAAGAGGATTTACAGGAGCTAATCGCTTGCTTGTTGGCGCAAACCTATCCCAAAGAGCAGGTAGAGTATTTGTTGGTAGACAACAACAGTAGCGATCGCACCCTCACATGTCTCCAAACTGCTGCTGAACATTGCCCAATTACCATTCGTCCCTTAAGGGAAGTTCAAATTCAAAGCTCCTATGCAGCCAGGAATACGGGGATTCGCGCTGCATCTGGCGAAATTGTCGTTTTCACCGACGCTGACTGTCGTCCCCAACCACAATGGTTAGAAGCATTAGTACAGGATTTTGTCAAGCCGAATGTTGTGATGGTTGCTGGGGAAATCGCCGCACTTAAAAGCAAAACATTTCTAGAAAGATTTGCCGATCGCCAAGAAACATTATCGCAAAAGCATACCCTAGCAAATAAATTCTGTCCCTACGGTCAAACTGCGAATTTAGCGATTCGTCGTCTCGTTTTAGAGAAAGTCGGATTATTCCGTCCTTATTTGACAACTGGAGGTGATGCGGATATTTGTTGGCGAATTCAGAAAGAAGGTATTGGTAGTTTAGAATTTGCAGCAAATGCGGTTGTTCAGCATCGTCATCGCGCTACCTTCGACGAATTAGCGAGTCAATGGCGACGATATGGGCGTTCCAACCGCTATTTGCATGAGTTGTACGGTATTGACTTGATGCGAGCGATTACTTTTCAGGAATGCTGTTTTCGTTTAATTCGCTGGATTGTCAAGGAAGTACCAAAATTCAGTTTTAAAGCGATATTAGGCAAAGCCAGCCTCATCGATATATTAACTACCCCGATTGGTTTATTTACTGCCAGAGCGCGTTACTACGGGCAAATGGAAGCCAAATTACCAGAAAAAGCCAAAATTATTGATTGGTTGTAGGGAATTGGGCATTGGGAATTGGGGATGGGGAATTAACAATTAATCATTAACCATTAATAACTATTTCCTCTTGGGTAGTTTTGTGTACCGAAAGTTCGCTAAATTGGAGGAAAGTAAGGGACAAGGATAGATTAGATGTCAGCACAATTGTTACTGGTAGATGATGAACCGGGATTGCGTGAAGCCGTCAAGGATTATTTGCAGGATAGTGGTTTCAGCGTTCAAGTTGCCAGTAACGCCCGTGAGGGGTGGGATTTAATGCAACAGAATCCACCAGATTTGCTCATCTCGGACATCATGATGCCTCAAGTAGATGGCTATCAATTTCTGAAGCAGGTACGGGAAGATGCTCGTTTCAAGACACTACCAGTTATATTTTTGACTGCGAAGGGGATGACAGGCGATCGCATTCAAGGATATCAGGCTGGTGTCGATGCTTATTTGCCGAAACCATTCGATCCTGATGAATTGGTTGCCATAGTCGAAAATCTCCTGGCACGACGCTTGGCAAGTTCCCAAGTTGCTGCCGAAGATGGAGAAACTCCAGATATTGCCGAACTAGCCAAACAAATTGCTCAAATCAAAGCTTTATTGACCCAAAAAAGTGCGATCGCACAATCCCCCGCACCATTTAATATCGATTTGACTCCTAGAGAACAAAGCGTTTTAAACCTGGTTGCGGAAGGGTTAATGAATAAGGAAATTGCTCGTCGTTTAGAGACAAGCGTTCGCAACGTCGAAAAATATGTCAGTCGTTTGTTTAGTAAAACAGGTACAAATAGCCGCACAGAATTAGTACGCTTTGCTCTCGAACATGGGTTAGCAAAGTAAGCAAGGCAGAAGATATTAGAAAATACTGTAGGGGCAAACGGTTGTTTGCCCTTATTTTATATACCCCTGGGAACTTAAATAAAAAAGCAAAATCGAGAAAGCAAGTTGTCCCCTTATTGAACAATTTTGGGGGAATTGATACCTAACTCGCGTTTGAGAGGAAAAAATTATTCTGTTTTAGCGATTACCCTGAAATGCAAAATAAAAAATTAGTCCACCAGAAGCCACTATAAAGCGAGCCAAGGAGTTCTTAATTAATAGTAGTAGGCACCCAATATAATTCTCTGTAGTGCAATGGGTGAGGGCTACTGTAGACACGACGACGACTTTCCGCAAATATGCCTTTGGATGGTTGATAGGGCTTGTTTCGTTAAGCGAATCATTTACCGTTGATAGCTTGGGAATATCTGACTTATACAAAAGTTGAGTTTTCCTAATTATTCGCAACGGTTGCCTGAAAATATATAAAGCCGAATTATCCAAAGATTAAAACAGGGATAGACGTTGTGGAGTCTAATTACATCAGCCGACTCATTCTCAAATCAAGTATATGTAAAACAGTCAATCTGCTGTCAGAATTTTGCAAATTTTCTGTTTTCTTTACCTGATAAAATCCACCCTACAAACGATTACGGACAAATATCAGTAGAATTGCGTAAACGCATTAACTGACGACGCATTTGTGGTGAAGCCTTAAACTCTGATGATTCATGAGCTTTAACTGATGCTTGTAGCATTTCCAGAAATTCATCTGAACCTTCGGTAAGTGCTTCTAGTAACACTTGCAAAAGCTGATCGCGATCGCCCAGCAGACTTTTCTCCTCAATTAAACGAAATTTGAGATGAATTTCGCACTCATAAACACCGACTTCGACATTGTTGATTTGGCGTGGTAAGGCTTTAGAGTTCATAGTTTCTTGGATTCCTTGAGTTGGTAGTCTTCAGAGTGAGGAGCTATGTTTCAAGCCAAAATTTTTAATGCTTTTTAAATCCCTCTAGTTTGAATCAATAATCCCTCGCAGTCAAATTAGTCAAATTAATTTATATCCCATAATCTTCTCCTGTGTGTTGCTTGTAGCTAAACCAAATTCTAGTCCAAGTTTTTACCCCTAAGCCCCAGATGTAATTTGGGTAAACCATAACTATTATTCAGTTTTTCAGATTCCATATAATAAAGTTTGTGTAAGAACTTGGTGGTGCTTTTTAAAGGTTTTTACATTAACTTAATCAGAACGTCAACAGCAGTTTTTCTTTTTACTAAAAGTCCAGTGTTTACACGTAAGTAATATCTCGGTAATTCCTTCTATTATCCTAATGCTAGAACCGACTGTAACGTTTTTACGTACAAATACTCGATGTATGATTTGTTCATTTGAGTCAAAATACAAATTGTTGGGTAAAGAAATTAAGGGACTTTTATGGATTATCGCGACTGATGAGGATAAAATTTTCACTCGAAAAATAATTGTTAGTTTTTCGATCTAAATGTAACAAGTAGAAGAAATTTAGCAAGTATTTTTTGGCTAGATACGCAGACAGCCACAGTAAATTTGTAGTTCCCCAAAAAATCAAGGAATCAAGATGAAGGTAGAGGGCAGGAGTCAGAAGGCAGGAGTCAGAAGGTAGAGGGCAGGAGTCAGAAGGAAAAATACCCAATGCTCAATGGCAGTCTACAATATTGGTGATCAACCTATATTTTGACATTTTCAGATTATGGATAATGCGATGCTGCTGAAGTCTACAACCCGCCACATCCGCATTTTTTCGGCGGAATTAGACAAAACTGGCGAATTAGTTCCCAGTAATCAGGTTTTAACGTTGGATATCGATCCTGATAATGAGTTTATTTGGAATGAAGATGCCCTGCAAAAGGTTTATCGTCTGTTTGATGAATTAGTCGAAGCTTCGAGCGGTGTTGATTTGACTGACTATAACCTGCGTCGTATCGGTTCGGATTTGGAACATTTTGTGCGATCGCTCCTCCAAAAAGCCGAGATTAGCTACAATCTTAACGCCCGTGTCACTAATTACAGCATGGGACTTCCCCGCATTGAAGCTGGGTAAGCAAAGTTTTTTTGGTTAATGGTTACTGGTTATTGGTAGCTTGATATTTCAGGTTTGTTGATGCTGAGTTCTTCTACCGATAGCCAATTCTTAACTTCCAGTCGGTACACTATTGATTGTTTAACCTTTAACTATTGATTTTTGGCTGGAGAGAATGAATCATCTACCATCAGCGAAGTGCGGATTTATACTGACAGTAATTTTATTACTGCTTCCAAGCTTTCGCGGACAAGCTGCCGAACTGACAGGACGTGCTATTCTTGCGGCTGATACCTTTGCTCCTGGCTCAACAACGGCACAGTTTAAGAAAACTAAACGTACTACTCCTTTTAGCAATGCTCAACCCGTACAGGGCTTTTCTAGCGTCATTGCGGGGACAAAACCGGGTACTTTCCTAGTTATTTCTGATAATGGTTTTGGGAGTAAAGCTAATTCCCTCGATTACGGACTCCGTATCTACGCTGTGGAACCGGATTTTGTTGGTGGAAAGGTGTTTCCGGTGAATTTTCAAACTGGAGAGCGTCTGTTTAGCTTCAACCGTCAGAGTTTTGTTGAACTGAGCGATAAGCGGAGCTTAATGCCAAAGGCATATCGCAATTCTCTGGTCAATTTTTCCGCGATCGCGGAACAAACAAATTATCCTGGTAGTAATATCCCTGTTAGCCCACTCATTAAGGCAAATCGCTTACTTACAGGTGGTGATTTTGATATTGAGTCTTTCCGTCGTTCCCCGGATGGCAGTTTTTGGATGGGGGATGAGTTTGGTCCATTTTTACTGCATTTCGGAGCAAAGGGAGAACTTTTAGAAGCTCCTTTCCCTGTGCCAAATTTATTACGTATTGGTAAATCGGATTTTGTTCAGTCTCCTGACAACCCAGAATTTGATCCAGATTTTACAAAGTTAACCGACAGCGTAGCCCGAAATGCGGCTGCAAATCTTGGTGGTTCCAAAGGATTTGAAGGAATGGCGCTGAATCCTCGCGGTACAATGCTGTATGCAATGCTGGAAGGTGTGATTAAAGATGATGTCCAAAAAAAGCGTTTGTTGATTTATGAATTTGATTTAACTAGCAAAAAATATACCGGACAAGTTTTTGCTTACCAATTGGAAAATCCCAACCATGCGATCGGCGACTTAACTGCGGTCAACAATGAAGAATTTCTGGTGATTGAGCGCGATAATAACCAGGGAGACTCTCGCAACTCAGCCTTTAAAAATCCAGCAAAATTTAAACGCATTTATAAAATTAATCTCCAGAAAGTAAATCAAGCAGGTTTCGTGGAGAAGGAATTATTGGTGGATTTGCTGAATATATCCGACCCTAATGGTATTGGTGGAAACGGGACAAAAGATGGTATTTTTGTGTTTCCGTTTGTGACAATTGAGAGTGTGTTGCCGTTAGATGAAAAAACACTACTCGTGATCAATGATAATAACTACGCTGATAGTATCGGTAGGATTCCCGAACAAATCGACAATACGGAATTTATTAGAATCAGCCTGAACAAGCCTTTAAACTTGAGTCGATAATTAAAACAGATATAGCCATAGTTGCCAATTGTAGAACGTTTCTCTGACACTTTTTGCATACGTCGCCTAGAATCATTCCCTCACTGATTCTAGCTTTCCATATCATAACTTACCCCAAAGTAGTTAATGAGGATAAAAAGCAATGGACTAACCTCTACATACTGGAAACTCATGAATTATTCCCATGAATTTTTAGTTTTAAATTAAGCTTTTATTGCTCCCACTCCGATAAACTAAAGACAGTCTTGCACAATTCCAACAAACCTTATCGATAATAATCGTATTAAAATACACAAAAACTCATGCACAAAAAACTCTGACCTCAACTTTTACTCAAAATTCCCCATTTCCAACCGAACCTTTAAAAAATAGTGATTAAACTTGATACGTCTGTTTATTTAACTTAATATATTTGAACTTTAGGCGCAAAGGTTAAGTTAAGTCTTAATGCCAAGTTGTATTTGCATTTATGCATTTATGCTTTTCGCAAATCTCTACCCTTACGGTATCACCTGCGAGGAATTGCAGTATCACGAGCCAAAATTTAAGATATATCTAAGCTTATCCAACTTAAAATATATCTAAACTAAAACAACGAGCGGTTGAGAGTACCGCCACACATCCTGTTAACTAAAATTGCTAAGTAAAGCCGATCGTGCAAAAAAATATGGAAAAAGACGCGGCAACGCTCTACTGCCCCAATCAAGCTTGTCAGGCTGCAAATTCCCTTAACCATCATTTCTGTCATCAGTGTCGAACACCGTTGCCAAAACGTTACTTATGGGCGGTTACAGAAGGAAAAAGTTTAGGTGTTGATGGGGATATTTTAGCCGATCGCTATTTAATTATCAGACAGTTTATTCTTTTAGATACCAAACCCGGACTCGTTCCATCAGTACCGGAGATGGAAAATTTACATAAACTCAAGGCTTATTTACGGTTATTTCCCTACAGACTCCACGTTCCTCAAGTTTATGGAGTCATGTATTTGGGTGATAGTGAATCACAAAAACAGGTGTTGCTACTAGAAAAACCACCTCTACAAATCAATAATGAATTAGTCACCGAAGCGCAATTATACAATTCGATTGATTCGGCTTGGGGTGAAGCAACATCAATGCGACAGTTGAACTGGTTGTGGCAAATCGCCAATCTTTGGCAACCTTTAGCAAGCGAGGGTGTGGCATCGAGTTTGTTAGACCCATTATTAATGCGACCGGAAGGCTCGATAATTAAGTTATTAGAATTACATGCTGATACCGAAAAAACATCTACCTTAGGCGATTTGGGAGAATTTTGGCGTGCTAACTTGCTACACAAAACCAAAACTGCGATCGCGGAATTTTTGACTCAGGTTTGTGACTCGCTGATATCCAGGGAAATTCATTCTGGTGAACAATTAGTAGCAGTTTTAGACCAAGGATTAATTGAACTTGGCAGGGCAGAAAATAGCAGTGGGGGAATTTTTAACTCATCTGTAAAAATTGTGACTAAAACCGACACCGGACCAAGCCGTCAGCGTAACGAAGATTCCTGCTATCCCCCCAGTGGCAGCAAGGTGAGTAAACCACCCCAACCCACAGCCCTCGCCATAGTTTGTGATGGTATTGGTGGACACGAAGGTGGTAATGTTGCCTCAAATACGGCGATTGAAGTCATCCAGCAAAAAGTAAATTCCCTAACCAGAGAACCACGCGATCGCATCGATCCAGCAAGCTTAATTGCCGACTTAGAACAGGCAGCAGCCGCCGCAAATGACAAAATTAGCCAGCGTAACGACATTGAGGGTCGGCAAGGACGACAGCGCATGGGTACAACCCTAGTTATGGCATTACCTATAGCCCATGAAATGTATGTCACCCACGTTGGAGATAGTCGCGCTTACCTAATTACCCGTCAAGGTTGTTACCAAGTCACCCTTGATGATGATGTGGCATCGCGGGAAGTTAGGTTAGGCTATGCAGTTTACCGTGATGCCATTAATCAAGGTGCTAGTGGTTCCCTTGTTCAAGCTTTAGGAATGGGTAACAGCAACTCATTACATCCCACTGCCCAGAGGTTTGTCCTTGATGAAGACTGCGTATTTTTACTGTGTTCGGATGGTTTAAGCGACTTCGATCGGGTTGAACAGTATTGGGAAAGCGAAATTTTGCCAATTCTCAACACAGACTCCAGCGAAGACGTTGACATAAGTGGTGTGGTAGATAGATTAACCGATATTGCCAACACCCAAAACGGGCATGATAACGTCACAATTGCCCTGGTTTACTATCAAATCAAATATACAGAACCAGAATCGATCTTAATTCCCAACATATCGGATTTTTATGGGTCAAACATTCACGATTTACCAACAAACGAAACCCCAAGCAGGCAATTCACCTCTCCCAATCAGCGAACCCAAGTAATTCCCGATACAGCTCCGGCAACAAGCAAAAAAATTCCCTTGCAGTTGGTTATACTACCAATTCTACTAGCCGCAACAGGCTTTATAGCCTATTTATTTTCTTCCCAACGGCAATTCCCATTTACCACAGTGCCCATTGTTTCACCAACAAAGATAGTAAATTCCACAGCATCACCAACTGTTGTCAACGATACAAAACAGGCAAATTTTCCCGCAGGTTCATTAATTCAGATCAAAGAAAAAGATGCGATCGCATTTAGCAAAACCTCCAAACCCTTCAATAATAATGGTGGTTTTATACCTTCCGGCACAATATTAAAAGTCCTGGAAACATCCCCAGAAACTTCAGCACCAGAAAATCAAAGCAATGTTCTCCAAGTATTAGTGTGTCAAGCTGTACCAATTCCTGCTGGACCACCTGCTGTCGATCAAGCATCGTTTGTACTCAAGCCTAATGATAAAATTTGGATTCAAGCCTCCCAACTCAAAGGTAGTGGTTTTTCCAAAACTCAACCAGCATCAGGCACAAAAAACCCCTGTCTGCAAAATAAGGTCGATGGAACTGCACCAGTCGATAAATCCCCAAATACCAGTACTCCCACAGCAAATCCCTCAATTATTGATACTCCCAAAATAGATACTAATCGACCTGGTAATAATTGAAGAACACCAGGAAAATCAAGAGGGTTAGGGATTTATCTATCGTATCAATAATTCTAAGGGCGGGAAGACCCCGCCCCTACGATTGGGGATAATTTATTTATTGGTGTCCCTGATATTTTTTTGGATTGTATCTAAATGAGAAGCTCTATATACAACAATAGTTATCAACCATATCATTCGTAGGGGCTGGGTGTCCCAGACCTCTATATTGGGATTTCTTTGTGTTCCTAATCAAAGAGCTAACTAAATTCTTTATTAAGAAAAACCGTATAAAATGGTGACAAACCTGAAATAATTTAAAGATTACTTCGGTGAATATAATAACCTCAATACCGAAGCAACAAGGAATATTTCTTCCTTGGGTGTTTCTGTAAATAGGTTTGCCATTTAAAATAGTTGTTTGAAATAACTTGCTTTAACCTTTGAGTTGAATGAATCCATGCCATCCTTAAATTTGGCGATCGCGCGTCTTGTCCACGCTGGCACTCACAATTTCGCTATTTGGGTGGTGAAAGCTCCCTATCCCAGTGGTCACGTTATTCACGATTGCGTCTGGAATCCCTATTTGGAACAACTTTGGCTAGAATGGCAGCAATTGTTTGCCGGACATAGCAACCTCCAAATATCACCTCAATCTTCCGAAACCGAAGTTTCATCCCAGCAGATCAAACAACTACCAATCGAATTACCCCTAATCACTTCAGGGCAGCCGACTAATAAAAGTAGTCAGTTGATGCAGCATTTTGGTAATAATTTATGGCAATGGGTCTTTGATGGACCAATTCTTAATAGTTTGGAACATAATCGTGGTGCTGCGATCGCATTAGGCAAAAGTCTTCGCTTGCGTTTGGAATTACGCGATCCTTATCTAATCTCCATACCCTGGGAAACGATGCAGCGTCCTGGTCAACCCGCAATTTCACTGAGCCAAAATGTCATATTTAGCCGGACTACCAGTGATGTTGAACCCTTGCCAAAGTTACGTAGTGACCCTGGATTGAATGTTTTATTGGTGTTAGGGGAAGATGAAAACCTGGAACTCCAAGCAGAAGCAAAGGTATTAAAACAAACTCTAACGCAAGGTGTCACGGTTGCTAACAGTGCGGGTAGATATGCTCCTTGTATGGTCGAAACCCTAATTCAGCCAAAACCAGAAGAATTAATCGCTGCATTAGAAACACAATCTTATAATGTATTGTTTTATGCCGGACATGGATTGCGAAATCCTAACGGTGGTATTTTAAATTTACATCCCGAAGCTAGGCTTAATGGTATCGAACTTGCTCAAGTATTAACTCGAACAGGTGTGAAACTCGCTGTATTTAATTCCTGCTGGGGAGCGCAACCCGCATCGGTTAATCAGGAAACAGTACCCTACAGCAGTTTAGCTGAAGTCTTGATTCGACACGGAGTTCCAGCCGTGTTAGGGATGCGTGACGAAATTCGCGATGATGAGAGTATAAGTTTTATCAAAGCATTCTCCGAAGCCTTGCGATCGCGTAAGGCAATTGATGAAGCTGTGGCAGAAGCAAGACACAAATTACTCATCCAATTTAAGTTTAATTATCCAGCTTGGACTTTGCCTGTTCTCTACATGCATCCCGAATTCGACGGACAAATCCTCCGCAGCTTGGATGAAAGTATTACCGAATTACCTACATCCCTACCAGAATATACAAGAATTCCCAGCGCTTCCCTACGCTTACTTAATAGTGAAGATACAATTTCCCTACTACAAACCCCGATTACCCGTATCGGTCGAACTACAGATAATTATATTGTGATTCCTGATTTATCGGTTTCGAGACAACATGCTCAAATTATCTGTCGTGATAACTTTAGTGCAACAATACCAGTGCTGAGTTATTTTCTTCGTGATGACTCAACTGGAGGAACTCTAATTTTTAAGTCTGGTAATTGGTTGCGAATCCACCATCAGGAAGTACCCTTAGAATCGGGGACACTGTTAAAGTTTGGTAGTAGTCGTAATGATGTCTGGGAATTTATTGTCGAAAATTAGTCAGAAAACCGTAAATTTACTATTGACTTTACTTGAGCATTAAATAAAACTAGCATCTCAAAAAAAATCATGCCAAACTAATCAAATTCATATTCTTTTTGCGGAAACCTAAAACTTGAAGCTGTAGCTGTCAGTACTGCTAAATTAAAACTGCTAAATCAAATAACCTGGAGACAAACATGATGACTCAATTAAACGGCACAGGATTAAACGGCAAAGACAAAATACATTCCAACCCAATCGAATTAGAATTCCTCGAAGCATTGCTAGATACCGAAGAAGATTCGGAAGATATCAATTACCCTTGGAATCCCGCAGACAGCGAAACAGAAGATTTTTTCCGTGAAATTGAATTACAGTTTGAATCAAAGTTAGGTATGGGTGAATTTCTCGACGCAGAATTACCTACGCGATCGCAAGCTTTTCATCAGCAACTTGATTGTTTATGGTCAAATGTCGCCACAAAACAACACTACAATTGTAATACACGTGGAAGTATAATTACTAGTCTTAAAGAAAATTTACAATCGCTGATGGCATCTCGCGTTCCCCATAACTGGATTGAGAAAATTGCCGAAAAAGCAGCAGAAATATTCAGCCCAACAAAATCAATGGGAGAACAGTTAGCATTATGTGCTAAAGCAGTATTACCAAATTTGGGAACTGATGATTTATTAGTTCTGGCACGTCCATATTCTTACGCAATGCGAAATAGCGAAGCTCAAAGTCTAGAATCCGCACTCAATAAAGTTGGTGAACACGAATGGAAACACCTATCTGAAATCGAGCAAGCAAGAGTTAGTTTGGCAGTTGCATACTATGCATTGCGTCAACTGAATAAATTTCAAGCTGAAGCAACTGAAGATTAGACTTATTTGAATTTCTTTCAATTTAGTTTGTGCTGTTCTGGCAGAGGAATAGCTCATATCGCAATTTATTTACAAATGCGAGTTATCCTGTTTTGCTGGAAAAATCAATATTTTGTCAGAAGATATTACTAAAAGGTAAAAGTTTACCACACTAAATCTAACTATAGGTTCTTGCTAGTCAAGTGCCATCTATCAAAAGGCAGAAAAGCATTATAGAGAGAGGATTAGGTGAACTATAAAATGGCTCGATGTACACATATAAAGATTAAAAAACAACAATAAGGGCAAACAACCGTTTGCCCCTACAATACAGAAAACAGTATTTTACACACTGAGAAAGTTCTATTTCCTCTCCAGAAAACGAGTCGCAAAATTTTGTGCCCGATTTGGTGAAAGTACCCTTGCCTTGAGGATAGCAGCCATCAAAAAGGCATAGGAAAGAACCCCAACAGCGACTAATAGCAAAGCATTAATAGCTCCAGTTGCATTCCACAAAGCATGAAGTCCAGACGCAGTTAAATAGCCTACCAGCAGAATTTGCCAGCCTTTACTGGGTTTAAGAACAGCTAAACCGATGAAATAACCCAGATAACCACTATAAGCCATATGTCCGGCAACTATACCTAAAATGCGGGGAATTAACAGTTGCAACCCTACCAATTGTCCAGCATCTGCACCTGATTGTTGAGCAACATTGAAAGCAATCTGCGGTACGTACTGTCCAAGAGTTTCCGTTAATGTGAAACCAACAGCCGAAGCGGTTCCAAGGAGAATCCCATCAAGCGGTTCCCCAACACCAACGCGATCGCGCCAAGGGTGAGGTAAAAATCGACCAATTCCGTAGGCAGCTAATATGGGTAAAGCTTTGAGCAATTCCTCCATTAATCCAGCACCGAAGAACATCCGCACTAACAGTTCAGTGAGGGTAATTTGTTGGTTATCTCTAGGTAAACTACCTGGTAAAACAACGCGAAAAACAAAAATAAATAGATCCAATATTGGACTTTTTAAAATTAAGGCTGTAGCTAATGCAACTGCGACAAGTACCCACCAAGGTTTGTGCTTGCCACACAGTCGATAAACAAAATAATATGCAGCCGAAGCGATGTAAGTACCAACAATAGTATTTGTATCGAAAACTAAGCCGAAAATGACGAGTGGCTGCCCTGGACCAACTGTAGCAAACATTAAGACAACAAATATTACAGTTAGGATTCCCGGAACTAGATAAGCTTTGCTAGTTAAATCTTTCCCGGTGGAAATAATGGGAAATAGTTGTGTAAAACTAACTGAATCGATTTGTGTATCTGGTTCGTACCTACTTGCAGGTGCAAGAGATGTCGCGGCTGGGGAGCCGAGAACTGTTGCTGGATAGTTAACCTCGTACTCGAATAATAATTGCGGACCATCTTGTGCCAGAGAAATGCGATCGCCATTTTGCAATTCTTGACAACCTTCAATCCGGTGATCGTTCAAGTAAGTGCCATTAGCGCTACTCAGATCGCAAATTACCCAAGTGCTATGACCATCAGGGGATGGGGATAAAGGTCGAACTACAGCATGACGACGGGATACCATCCGATACTTGATAGCGTCTAAAACAATCTGGCAACCAGGATCGCGTCCAATAACTACCTCCCTATTTGCGAGCAGCGAGTAGCCAGAATCGGACCCCAAAGCTGCCCCATTAGCAGACACTAGCCGCAGAAATGCATTCTGTCTTGCGTTTTTGCCTGTCATTGAGTTACAGGATACATTTAAACATTTTTTGAAACGAATTTGGCGGTTGGAGTAAACCCCAGCCACATTAGCAGGATTGCTAAATACACTATAGCTTTAGTCTTTGTCGGAGGATTAGAAATTAAAAATTAAAACACTATTAGTAAATACTGCTAATCCCTATTTGCCCTATTTACAAAAAATTCATGAAGAATAATTATTTTTGTATACTGTTTATCATTCTTTAGTTATCAGATAATTAATTATTTTAAGGCAATCCATTGAAGAAGAATGTTTTAATTGCCTGAAAGCTTGTGCGATATGACTCCGGGATTAAACTCCGCTTATCGCGATCGTCCATTAAATACGCCACTTACCAAATAATTGTAGTATATAGTGTAAGTATACTGAGTAAAGTGGTCGATTTAACGTTGCCCATCACCCGCCGCAGATAGCCTTTGCATCATAATCGATCAACTCTCGGCGGTCGGTGTGCATGGGCTTTGTTATGCGGTGTGTTTATATCTACAACACTGCTCTTTTACATCGGAACCATACCCAACTGCTGCGTCATCGCAAAAGTATCGCCTTGCCCCCAATGTTCTACAATTCTACCGTCTACAATCCGATCGATGTGAACTACTGAAAACTTGACTTGCTTACCTGTTGGCGGGATACCCATCAACTCACCCTGATGTGTTCCGCTGAAGGTTCCACGAGTGACAACCTTATCGCCTTCAGCAATGACTTCCTCCAAAACATGGCGACCATCTGGAAATGCAGAAAACATCATCATTCCATATTGCATGAAAGCATCATAGCCCTTCAGTGTATCTGTTCCCATACCTCGCCCCACAATATCGGCAGACATCAATTCTCGACATTGCTCAACATCCTTACGATCGAAAGCTTCATAGAATTTCAGAACGAGTGCCTTATTTTGCTCTAGTAACATAGCGTTCCTCTGCAATGTAAATGTATCTTTAGTGACTTTATTGTGTGGACGAATAACGTGCATTGACTTTGGTTAAGTCGATCGCTTCTTTTGAATTCTTCGCTTTAATCGGCTTAGGGATTCTGGCTCAATTCCCAAATGCGATGCTAAATAGTGCTGCGGGATACGTTGTAAAAGCTGGGGGTCGCGCTCCAAGAAATTTAGGTATCGTCGTTCAGGTGAATCCCGATAGAGGGAGAGCAGTCGATCGCGCAACTGAAAAGCGAGGTTTTCCACAACGAGTCGGAGTAATTTCTGACCATCTGGCATTGTTTCCAAAACTGCAATCGCTTGTGTAGTCAGAATAAGTATTTCCGAGTCTTCGATTGCTTGACAGGAAAAGTAAGCAGGGGTTTGCCGTCGAAGACTTTCATAGTCCCCTAGAGTATGATGCTCAGGATGAAAAAACAGAGTAAGTTCTTTGCCATCTTTGAGAAAAAAGCTTCTCAAACAGCCTTTCAGCGTCAAACCTACAAAATCGCAGACATCACCTTCTTGAAATAAAAAATCTCCTTTCAGAACCCTTCTTGATTCGAGAAGTGGCTCAAGCCGCGCTACATCAACTTGGTAATGGGGGAAAAGCTGCTGGATAAATGAATGTAGTAATTCATACATCTTGATCGTTCGGCTTGAGTTTCTGCTGCTTATGGTTTCTCGATCTTCTCATGACTGCTTAAAAACTCACTGACTCTGATTGCCACACCGATCACCCTGAAATTACTGCCCCAACCAATAATGCGAGCCGCATAACTATTTATTATACCGAACGTTTCCATATAATCCCCTTCTATAAGGTATTTATACCGAACTATTCTGTTTAATCCCACCAATTCTAGTATTATACCGAAACTTTCCTTATAAGCAACCTTTTTAGACGGGTTATACGGAATATTTTCCGTATAAATCCCCATACAGGGTTATTAAAAAGAACTATTCCGTATAAACTCCCTATTTGCTTGGTTAAACGAAATTTTCAGTTTACTATATGAAAATAAACTGCATGTCTTGCTGAACTAAACCAGCTTTCTTTTTCCACATCCGGTTAAAAGTCAGATTACAAATCAACTAAATTAAATTCTTCTAAAGCTTTCGGAAAATTTTTGTTTTCATGACCAGAACGGCTAAGTTTGATTAAAGCAAATCGCTGTAAGGGTGATAATAATGCCCATTGTTGTAGTGAAATCGTGACACCAAATTCAGAAGCTTTTGCTTCCACTTCTTCAGAGATTTTGTCTACATTTAGCCAAGCTGGATAGTCTTCAATTGGTAATTCGGAGGGAATTTTTCCAGTGTAATTAAATATCAAATTTTGCAAGTATTCGCGATATGCTTGCACTTCATTTTCGCTTTTACATGGCATATCTAGCAAAGCTTGACGTTCATTTTGAGTCATGCGATGCCAATCGGTTAATTTTAATTTGATACCGCAACTGTCAAGGGTATATCTTGCCTGCATGGGAATACAACGCAGGGATTCAACAAAATCCGCTTCAAAGATGAAAAAAATTGCCATTTTAATTAGAGCGTGTTTATAAAATAAATATTAAAGTTGTTGTTGGGTTACTACAAGACTGATTCTTAATTCCCGATTCCTGTCCACTGATTAATGTTGGGTTACACAAAGCCTCCACCAACCTACAACTACTAACTGAATTCTCCATTAATGTCTAGGTTTTGAGTTGCCAATACGAATGATAAAATAACTTATTGATAAAGAGAGAACTGCAATACCTAGACCAATAATATCCATTCCCGAAACTTTATCTAAATCGAGAATAATAATTTTTCTGGCAACAGCAATTAAGGAAGTAACGATTACTAATTCAACTTGTAAAACATGCTTCTTGAGATAACCTGTGATATTTTCCAGAATTTCTAAAGCGATTAAAACGTTTAAAAATAATCCAAATATTTTAAACAATGTCTTGT